>DATGGP010000059.1:0-57369 GCA_035308425.1 Casimicrobiaceae bacterium
TCGAAAGACCGGGGATTCCGGCGGTCTATGGCGGGGTCGGGGGGCGGCCGACCGTTCCCGCGGTAATCCTAAGGGCTCCGGAGCACCCGGGCATATTCCAAAAATTTTGCCCAGCCCGGCTTGAAATCATAAGGTCGCCGCCTATCATTAGCAGCCACGCTGGGGGAGTGCTAATAGCCCCTGCCTGGCGTTAGCGCAGTTCTCAAAACCTATTGATTTCTTTAACTAAGGAGCTTCCCCATGAAGATTCGTCCTCTTCATGACCGCGTCATCGTGAAACGTCTGGAGGAGGATCGCACCTCCCCGGGCGGCATCGTTATTCCCGATACCGCGGCCGAGAAGCCCGTCCAGGGAAAGATCGTAGCGGTCGGCAAAGGCAAGATTCTCGAGGACGGCAACGTCCGTCCCCTCGACGTCAAGGTCGGCGACAAGATCCTGTTCGGCAAGTACAGCGGAACTGAGGTCAAGCTCGACGGCGAAGAGCTCGTGGTCATGCGCGAAGAAGACGTCATGGCCGTCATCGAAGGCAAATAGTCCATGGCAAAAAGCCGCCTACGGCGCTTTTTGCTCGCCCGCCACCAGGCGTGACTTTTGGCGGGCTCAACACTCTCTAGAGGATAAAGGCAATGGCAGCCAAAGAAGTTCGTTTCAGCGATGACGCGCGCCAGCGCATGTTCAGAGGCGTGAACGTTCTCGCCAATGCGGTGAAGGCGACGCTCGGCCCCAAGGGCCGCAATGCCGTGCTCGAGAAGAGCTTCGGCGCACCTACCGTCACCAAGGACGGTGTCTCGGTCGCGAAAGAGATCGAGCTCAAGGACAAGTTCGAGAACATGGGCGCGCAGATGGTGAAGGAAGTCGCGTCCAAGACGTCGGACGTCGCCGGTGACGGCACCACGACGGCCACGGTCCTCGCGCAGGCGATCATCTCGGAAGGCATGAAGTACGTTGCCGCCGGCATGAACCCGATGGATTTGAAGCGCGGCATCGACAAGGCCGTGACCGCGGTCGTCGAGGAGTTGAAGAAAGTCAGCAAGCCGTGCTCGACCAGCAAGGAAATCGCCCAGGTCGGCGCGATCTCGGCGAACGCCGACGAGTCGATCGGCAAGACGATCTCCGAGGCGATGGACAAGGTCGGCAAGGAAGGTGTGATCACCGTCGAGGACGGCAAGGGCCTCGAGAACGAGCTGGATCTGGTCGAAGGCATGCAGTTCGACCGCGGCTACATCTCGCCGTACTTCATCAACAATCCCGACAAGCAGGTCTCGGTACTCGAGGATCCTTACATCCTGCTGCACGACAAGAAGATCTCCAACATCCGCGATCTTCTGCCGGTGCTCGAGCAGGTCGCGAAAGCGGGCCGTCCGCTGGTGATCGTCGCCGAGGACGTCGACGGCGAGGCGCTTGCGACGCTCGTCGTCAACAACATCCGCGGCATCCTGAAGACCGTTGCGGTCAAGGCGCCCGGTTTCGGCGATCGCCGCAAGGCGATGCTCGAGGACATCGCGATCCTGACCGGCGGCACGGTCATCGCGGAAGAATTGGGCCTCAAGCTCGAGAACGCGTCGCTCAAGGATCTCGGCCGCGCGAAGCGCGTCGAAGCGGCGAAGGAAGACACGACGATCATCGACGGCGCCGGTGAAAAGGCGGCGATCGAGGCGCGGGTCAAGAACATCCGCAAGCAGATCGAGGAAGCGACGTCCGACTACGACAAGGAGAAGCTGCAGGAGCGCGTGGCCAAGCTGGCCGGCGGCGTCGCGGTGATCAAGGTCGGCGCGGCAACCGAAGTCGAGATGAAGGAGAAGAAGGCGCGTGTGGAAGATGCGTTGCACGCCACCCGTGCCGCGGTCGAGGAAGGCATCGTCCCCGGCGGGGGTGTCGCGTATCTGCGTGCCCGCGCGAATCTCAAGAACCTGAAGGGCGACAACGCCGACCAGGAAGCGGGCATCAAGATCGTGCTTCGCGCGCTCGAGGAGCCGCTGCGTCAGATCGTCGGGAATGCCGGCGAGGAGCCTTCTGTCGTGCTGAACAAGGTTGTCGAAGGCAAGGGCAACTTCGGCATGAACGCGCAGACCGGCGAGTACGGCGATCTGGTCGAGATGGGCGTGCTCGATCCGACCAAGGTCGCGCGCACCGCATTGCAGAACGCGTCGTCGGTGGCGAGCCTCATGCTGACGACCGATGCGATGGTCGCCGAGTTGCCCAAGGACGATAAGCCCGCGATGCCGGGCGGCGGCATGGGCGGCATGGGCGACATGGACATGTAACGTCCGACATCTGACTCCGCGCAGCAAGCGAAGGCCCGCAGCGATGCGGGCCTTCGCGCATCTCGCTGCGTTGCACTTTTTGCAACGCGACGCGTGCATTGTCGTTGCATCGCGCGGGTTTCCCGGCGTGAATTGGAAGAAATGCATTAGACTGTTCGCAAGCCGCGCCAGATCGGCAAGAACTGCAAGGCTTATGCATCGGTCATCCGCGCTGCCGGTTTCCGCTCGCCATACGTCGCCGTCCGGAGGCCGATGACCTCGGGACTCGTCTTCGGCTTCGCCGTCGCCACGCTGGCCGCAGTTATCGTCGCGGGTCTCTGGCGCCGAAGTCGCGAAGCGCCCGCGGGTCCGCGATCGTCGCTCGATGGACCGACAGCCCTTCCGCAATGGACCGAAGGCGAAACGACCCGCCTGCTGTCGTCCGCCGAAGTCCCGGGGCTTTATCTTCTGCGGCCGCGGTTCCTCTCGAAGGCCGAAAGCATCGTCTTCCTTCTGCTCAAGGCCGCGTTCCCCCGCCACGAAGTGTTCGCGCGCGTGCGACTCTCGGATGTGCTCCAGGTGAAGATCGGGCCGCAGGGCATGGAGCGGCTACGCGCATTTCGCAAGATCGCGAATCAGCACGTCGGCTTCGTCATCTGCGACCGCGACATGACGATCGTCGCGATCGTCGACGCGAAGGAGCCCGATCAGGTGATCGATCCGCGCGACCAGAAGCTCGAGACGATCAAGCAGCGCTGCCTGCAGGCCGCGCAGGTCAAGTACGTCTGCATCTATCCGCCGCAACTGCCGCGCTATCGCGAACTGCGCGAGCAGATACTGGGTCCGGCCGGCGATTTCTGAAGGGTCGGAGACGAGTTTCGCGGTTCCTGCAAAAGTCGTCTCCGACCCTGCATTGGTGCGTTCCAGTCTAGTGCGCCGCGACGAAGGTCAGGTAGAGCCACAGCACGATCAACGCGCCGATGATCGAGAGGATGAAGCCGGCGGGGTGGAACTTTCCGTCCGGCGAGCGCCAGAGCAAACCCCCGATCACGCCACCCACCAGCGAGCCGATGATGCCGACCGCCGCGGTGGCCCAGAATCCCATCGTTACCGCACCGGGATAAAACCAGCGCGCGAGAACGCCTATGATGAAACCGACGATGATCATCCAGATGATGTGAAGCAGGCCCACGCGAACCCTCCTCGATGACTGGCGAACCGCTCGCCGGGGGTGCAGCGTAGCATAACTGCGGCGGGCGCCACGTAAGCTTCCGGTGTGGCGCGCGACCAACGGCTGACCGCCACAAGCGCGCGAAAAACCCCGTAAAGCGCCGATATCGGGAACCCACATGCGCGACCTTTCGTTGCTTGTATCCGCTACTGCTTTCGCGATCGTCGCGCCGGTAAGCGCCGCCGACGCGTGCCGCGCCGCAAGCGGGCCGCTCGTCACGCCGCTCGTCGAGCTCTACACGTCCGAGGGCTGCGACAGCTGCCCTCCGGCGGAAGCGTGGCTTTCGGCGCGCTTCGACAAACCGCGCGCTGCATCGACGATCGCGCTCGAATTTCACGTCGACTACTGGGACGGTCCAACCTGGCGCGATCGCTTCGCCGCCCCGCAATACACCGCGCGACAGTACGAGTCGATGCGCGCGAACGGCGCCTCGTTCGTCTACACACCGCAGGTGCTTTTGCAAGGCCACGATTTCGGGCAATGGCACGGAGGCGACGCGCTCGCCCTCGACAAGGCCGCGCGCACGAAGGCCGGCGCAACCATCGCGATCGACGCCACGCCGGGCGAGCGCGGCCTGGCCGTTCATGCTCGGGCGCGGATCGACGAGCGTTCCGCGGCGGAGGATGCGCATCTTTTCGTTGCGTACGCCGACAGCGGACTGGTCTCGAACGTGACCGGCGGCGAGAACCGTGGCCGCAAGCTTGTTCACGATCACGTCGTTCGCGTGTTCCGCGACGCGGGCCCGGCGCGCAGTGATGGCAACATCGATGCGACGTTCACGCTGGCGCGCCCGGCCGAGCGCGGAATGCAGCCGGCGCTCGTCGCGTTCGTCGAGCGCGAATCGAACGGCGACGTGCTGCAGGCGCTCGCACTTCCGCTCGACGACTGCGCGACAGCAAGGTAAGGCCCGCCTGCTACCTGGCGCCGGTAACGCTCGTCCGGTGCGCACGCACCTGCGCCGGCGTCATCGACGCGGCGCGTTGCTTCGCAACGGAATCCTCGGTGATGCTCGGTGACGCGTTGACCGCGTTGCCGAACGCGTGCTCGACGTGATTGACGATGGCCGCGATCTCGGCATCGGAGAGATGTCGAAACGACGGCATCGCCGAGTCGTAATGCGCGCCTGCGACATCGATCGGCCCGTCGATTCCGTGCAGCACCGCCATCACCGGAAACGCGCCGCCCTCCAATGCAAGGTCGGGGTTTTTCGCGAGCGGCGGGTGGACGCCCGGCTGCCCCTGACCCTCGGAACCGTGGCACGTCGCGCAATTCTGCGCATAAAGCGCGTGGCCGTCGGCTTTCGACGCGACATTTCCCTTGGTTGGCGTCGAGGGCGGCGGATTGGGGCCGAGGTACGTGACGAGATAGCGGACCAGCGCCTCGTCTTCATCCTTCGTGGCGGTCAGACCGTAGTCATGCATGCTCGCCACCACCGCGCGCCACTGCGCGGGCACGAGGCCTTTTGCGTCGACGACGATCGACGCCGTGCCAGTCCCACCCGCCAGGATTCCATGTCGCGAGGCCGTCGATCGGCTGGCTGCGCTCCCATGCATGGATCGCGCGGACCCACACTTCGTGCTGGCCCGGATCGAGCTGCACCCGCTTGCGCCAGCGGTACCAGGCGTACGGTCCGTCGTTCCACGCGACGCCGCCGCAATCGACGCCGCCGCTTCGCACCGGCGAGGGTGTTCTCGGGCGCAAGGCCCCGCGCGCCCGTCGTGTGCTCCTGGATCGACTTTCCCGCGGGAAGCGCATAGCGGAACACCTCGAGGTGTGCCGTCCCGATCAAAAGCTCGGAATCCTGCTCGGTGATCGCGCGCCCGAACGGACGCACGTCGACGATCTCGTTTTGCGTTGCATGCGGAATGGCCACCGTCGCCTCCGTCAGCCCGTCGACTTTTTCGCCTTGACCTCGACCATCGTGTCGATCGCGAGCGTGGCGTGCGCGTAGGCGGCGCCGGCGCGCATCTCGGCGGCGACCCAGATCGCTTCCATCACTTCCTGCTCGGTGGCGCCGTGCTTCAATGCAAGCTCGGTGTGGCCGCGGATGCAGTACGGGCACTGCGTGACGTGCGCGACGGCGACGGCGATCAATTGCTTCGTCTTCTGCGGCAGCGCACCGTCGGCGAAAACTTTTTGTCCGAATTCGCGGAATGCCGCGAGCGTATCGGGTGCGAGCTCGCGCCGCTTCTGCGCAAGCTCGCGGGTTGTTTCCGGATACATCGTGTGTTCCATCCGGCTCTCCGTGTGGGTCAACCGGCGGACGCCGGCGGTTGGTAGGTTCCGGGCACCGTCGCGAACGCAATCGAGAGGCGGTTCCAGCCGTTGATCGCAACGATTGCGAGCGTCAGATCGACGAGCGCCTTCTCGTCAAAGTATCGCCGTACGTCTTCGTAGTCCTCGTCCGCGATCGGCCCGTCCGCGATGAGGGTGACCAACTCGGTCCAAGCGAGCGCGGCGCGTTCTCGCTCGGTGAAGAACGGCGACTCGCGCCACGCCGAAAGCGCGTAGAGGCGCTGCTCCGTTTCTCCGTGCGCGCGAGCGTCCTTCGTGTGCATGTCGATGCAGTACGCGCAGCCGTTGAGCTGCGATGCGCGCGTCTTGACGAGCTCGAGCAGCGATTGCTCGAGGCCGCACTGGCGAAGGTACGCTTCGAGGCCGCGCATTGCCATGTAGGCTTCGGGCGCGACCTTGGGGAAGTGGATGCGCGGAGGCATGGGCTAGTTTCGGTGATCACCGACCCTGACAATTTGAGCGTCCACCGCTCGCATTCGCTCGCTTAACATGCGCTTCGCTCATATTAGCGGCCGCCGAAATCGTACGGTAGGAGATCACGTTGTTCGGTGATCTCCTACTCGTACGATTTTCATCGTATTCGTCCCGCCGGACTTGCCCATCGGCTCGCCGATCGTCAGTACGATCAGATCGCCGCGCTGCACGTACGACTGTGCGAGGAGCAGATCCTCGGCGGCGCGCAAGACCTCGTCGCGATCGGTGCTTTGCTCGAGGAAGAGCGACGTCACGTTGCGAAGGAGCGCCATCCGCCGCTGCGTCTCGATCCTCGGCGTGATCGCGAAGATCGGGCAGCCGCAATTGTGGCGCGACATCCAGAGCGCCGTCGAGCCGGATTCCGTCAGCGAAGCGATCGCCTTGACGCGCAAATGATAGGCGGTGAAGAGCGTCGCCATCGCGACCGACTGGTCGATGCGCGTGAACGTGCGATCCATGAAATCGCGATCGAGCTGCACCGGATCGGACTTCTCGGCCTCGATGCAGATCTGCGCCATGGTCTCGACGGTTTCCACCGGGAAGCGTCCGGCGGCGGTCTCCGCCGACAGCATCACCGCATCGGTGCCGTCGAGCACCGCGTTGGCGACGTCCGATACTTCCGCGCGCGTTGGCACCGGGTTGTGGATCATCGACTCCATCATCTGCGTCGCGGTGATCGTCAGCTTGTTGCGCTCGCGCGCTGCGCGAAGCATCCGCTTCTGCAATCCGGGCACCGCGGCGTTGCCGACCTCGACGGCGAGATCGCCGCGCGCGACCATGATCCCGTCCGACGAGTCGATGATCTCCTCGAGCGCGGGGATCGCCTCGGCGCGCTCGATCTTCGCGATCAGCATCGCCCGCCCGCCCGATGCGCGCATCAACTGGCGCGCCATGTACATGTCTTCCTTGCTCTTGGGGAAGGACACCGCGAGGTAATCGGCCTCGAACAGCGCGGCCGTCTTCATGTCCTCCATGTCCTTCTGCGTGAGCGCGGGCGCGGAAAGGCCGCCGCCCATCCGATTGATGCCCTTGTTGTTCGAAAGCGTGCCGCCGAGGACAACGCGCGTGATGATCCGCGGTCCGTCAACGGTCTCCACTTCGAGCTTGATGAGCCCGTCGTCGAGCAGAAGCACGGAGCCAGGACCGACGTCGTTGACAAGCTCGCGATAGTCGAGTCCGACGCGCTGCGCATTTCCTGGCTCGGACTCCGCATCGAGAATGAACCGCGTACCGGGAACGAGCTCGACCTTCCCTTCGGCGAACTTGCCGATGCGAATCTTCGGTCCCTGCAGGTCGGCCATGATCGCGACCTCGCGACCTTGCGCGCGCGCGACCTCGCGGACGAGCTTCGCGCGCTCGAGATGGTCGGCGCCGATTCCGTGCGAGAAATTGAGGCGTACTACGTCGACGCCGCCGGCGAGCATCTGGCGCAGAACCTCGGGCTTGCTGCAGGCCGGCCCGAGCGTGGCGACGATCTTGGTCGAACGCGGCATGGCTTCTGCGCTACGTGAAGATTCCGTGACGCCGGCGACGCGTAACGTCCGCGACGCTGACGAAGCGATCAGGTTCGCGCACGTTGACGCGCTTCGCGTCCACGTTCGTTCAACACTTCGACGGCGGGGAGCTTGCGCCCTTCGAGGAATTCGAGGAACGCACCGCCCGCCGTGGAGATGTAGCCGATGTCGTCGGTGACGCCGAACTTTGCGATCGCCGCGAGCGTGTCGCCGCCGCCGGCGATCGAGAATGCAGGCGACGTCGCGATCGCCCGGGCGAGTGCGCGCGTGCCGTTGGCGAACGCATCGAACTCGAAGACCCCGACCGGGCCATTCCAGACGATCGTGCCGGCGGTTTCGAGCATCGGTACCAGCATTGCAACGGTTCGCGGTCCGATGTCGAGAATCATGTCGTCGTCCTCGATTTCACCGATCGACTTGACGCACGGCGCCGCATCTGCGGCGAACGTTTTTGCACAAACGACATCGACGGGCAGCGGCACCTTGTCAGGAAATTCGTCGAGAATCGCGCGCGCTTCGCTCGCGAGGTCGGGCTCGGCAAGCGAGCGTCCGATGCGCGCGCCCGAGGCGAGCAGGAACGTGTTGGCGATTCCGCCGCCGACAATCAGCGCATCGACCTTGGCTGCGAGTGCGCGAAGCACGATGAGCTTGGTCGACACTTTCGCGCCGCCGACGATGGCGACCAGCGGTCGCGAAGGCCGCGAGAGCGCCTTGCCGAGCGCTTCGATCTCGGCGGCGAACAGCGGTCCCGCGCATGCGATGGGCGCATAGCGGGCCATTGCATCCGTCGTCGCCTCCGCGCGATGCGCGGCCGCGAACGCATCGTTGCAATAGACGTCGCAAAGGCGCGCCATCTGCCGCCCGAGCTCGATGCTGTTTTTCTTTTCGCCGGGATTGACGCGGCAATTCTCGAGCATCACGAGATCACCCGACGCGAGGTCACTATGCCACGTGCCGCCGTTCACCCAGTCGCGGACGAGCATCACTTCGCGACCGAGCAATTCACCGAGGCGGGATGCGATCGGTTCGAGTGTATCGGCTTGCGTAAGACGACCCTCGACGGGGCGGCCGAGATGCGAGGTCACCATGACGGCGCCGCCGCGGCCGAGCGCATCACGGATCGCGGGAAGCGAGGCGCGGATGCGCGTGTCGTCGGTG
Source organism: Casimicrobiaceae bacterium (assembly GCA_035308425.1). GTDB lineage: Bacteria > Pseudomonadota > Gammaproteobacteria > Burkholderiales > Casimicrobiaceae > VBCG01. The sequence continues at coordinate 8,916 of DATGGP010000059.1, forward strand.
ATGTGGCGCTTCTCGTCGAGCGGCACGTTCATGTCTGCGCGAATGAACACGCGTTGCTCGCGCACGTCGACGTCGCGAAGCCGCAGGAAATCCATTCGTCTACGTGGCGGCGGTCGTCGCCAGGGTGATGTCGCAAAGGGTCATTTTGCCGCCATCAATGCCATGGTGACGTCCAGCATCCTATTGCTGAATCCCCATTCATTGTCATACCAGCTGCAGGCTTTGACGAGGCGGCCGGAAACCTTCGTGAGCGTTGCGTCGAACGTCGACGATGCCGGGTCGTGATTGAAATCGACCGATACGAGCGGCTCGTCGTTGTAGCGCAGGATGCCGCCGGATAGCGGCCCGGACCGCGATGCCTCGAGCATCATCGCGTTGATCTCGTCGACGCTCGTGTCGCGCCCGGCAATGAACGTCAGATCGACGATCGACACGTTGATCGTCGGGACGCGGATCGCGTAGCCATCGAGCTTGCCATTCAGTTCCGGAAGGACGAGCCCGAGCGCGGAAGCCGCGCCGGTCTTCGTCGGAATCATGCTCATCGTTGCGGCCCGTGCACGTCGCAGGTCGGTGTGATAGACGTCGGACAGCACCTGGTCGTTCGTGTACGCATGCACCGTGGTCATCAGGCCATTCTGAATGCCGACGCCGTCGTTCAGCACCTTCGCAAGCGGCGCGAGGCAGTTCGTCGTGCACGACGCATTCGAGATGACGGTGTCGGAAGCCTCGAGCTTCCGATCGTTGACGCCGTAAACGATCGTCGCATCGACATCCTTGCCGCCGGGCGCCGAGATGATGACCTTGCGCGCCCCGGCCTTCAAATGTGCGGACGCCTTCTCCTTGCTCGTGAAAAGGCCCGTACATTCGAGCACGACGTCGACGCCGAGCGAACCCCACGGCAGTTGCGCCGGATCGCGCTGCGCGAACACGCGGATGCGATCGCCGTCGACGACGATCGAATCGCCCTCGACGCTGACCCGACCAGGGAAACGCCCATGCGCAGTGTCGTATTGCGTCAGGTGCGCATTGATCTCGGGACTGCCGAGATCGTTGATCGCGACGATCGCAAGATCGTGCTTCTTCCCGTCCTCGTAATGGGCGCGGAGGATGTTGCGCCCGATGCGGCCATAGCCGTTGATCGCAACCTTGATCGTCATTCCGATTCCTCTTCGTGGTTCATGTTAGGGCGTGTTAACAGGCCCTAATGCAACGTCGGCCCGTCCGGCCTCGCTCGATCCGCCGACGCTTCGCACGCGTGGATCAGCGCGTCGATGTCCGAAAACCCGTAACCCGCCTCGATCAGCGGCAATCCGTCCCACTCGAACGGCTGCTCGACGAGCAGCGTTGCGCCCAGTCCCTCGTAGAAGCCGCGCGCCGGCTTGTTGCCGGCGATCACCCAGGCGATCAGACCGTGCGCGCCGTGCGCGCGCTGTGCCTTCGCGACGGTGTCGACGAGGCGCGTGCCGATGCCCGCGCGCTGGTACTCGCGCAGCAGATAGACAGCGGTCAGTTCGGCATTGAGGTCGTATCTCGGTTCCTTCAGCATGTTGCCCGCCGCGAAGCCGACCACTTCGCCATTGCGCTCGGCGACAAACACGCTCGCGGTGTTCGGGCCGGCGGAAAGCACGCGCTCCCACATCCTCGCGCTCGGCTCGACGTCCATGCTCGCGAGATAGGCATCGGGAACGAGCCCGCGGTAGGTCGTGCGCCAGGAATCGATGCGGACCTGCGCGATCACCCTCGCGTCCGCGGCCGACGCCGCTCGTATCGCAACGCTCATCGGGACGAACCGTCCGCGCCGACGATCCTGCGCAGTTCGTCGGCAACGTGATCGACGGTGAAGCCGAAGAACGGAAACAGTGCGGCGTACGGGGCCGACTCGCCGAAGCGGTCGATGCCAATGACGCCTGCATGCGGATCGTCGATTGCGCCGACGTATTTTCGCCAGCCACCGGTTGCCCCCGCTTCGACCGCAAGCCGCGGGATTCCCAACGGCAGAACGGCGCGGCGATACGCCGCGTCCTGCCGGTCGAACGCTTCGGTGCACGGCATCGAGACGACGCGAACGCCGATGCCTTCCTGCGCGAGCCGCTCACGTGCACCGACGGCGAGCGCCACCTCGGAACCGGTCGCGATCACCACGGCGCGCCGTTCGTGCGGGCCGAAATCAGCCAGCACATACCCGCCGCGCTCGATTTTTTTCATTGCCTCGGCATCGCGTTTCTCGAACGGCACATTCTGGCGTGTGAAGAGCAATGCGCTCGGGCCGTGATGCGAAAGCGCATTCGACCAGGCGACGGCGGTTTCGACGGTGTCGCAGGGTCGCCAGAGATCGAGTTGCGGGATCAGCCGCAGGCTCGCGGCATGCTCGATCGGCTGATGCGTCGGGCCGTCCTCGCCGAGGCCGATCGAATCGTGCGTGAAGACGAAGATCGTCTTCGCCTTCATCAACGCTGCCATGCGCACGCCGTTTCGCATGTAATCGGAGAACGTGAGGAACGTGCCGACGTACGGGATGAATCCGCCGTGCAACGCAAGGCCGTTCGCGATCGCCGCCATCGCGAACTCGCGCACGCCGAAGTTCACGTAGTTGCCAGGCGTTTTCGCCGTTATCGCGACGCTGCCCGACCAGTTCGTGAAGACAGAGCCCGTGAGGTCGGCAGCGCCGCCGATCATCTCCGGCAACGCTTTCGCGAAGGCTTCGATGGCCTGCTGCGATGCCTTGCGCGTCGCGATCGTCTCCGCCTTGGCTGCCTGCGTCTCGACGAGTTTCGCGGCGATCGTCGCGAAGTCCTGCGGCAGCTCGCCTGAAATCCTGCGCTCGAACTCGGCCGCAAGCTCGGGGTACCGGGACGCATAGCGGACGAACGCCTCCTTCCATGCGCGCTCGATGCGTTCGCCGCGAGCCCGGGCGTTCCACGCGTCGTAGATCGCCTGCGGAATCTCGAACGGCGGGTACGACCAATGGAGCGCTTCGCGTGCCGCCGCGACTTCCTTTGCGCCGAGCGCGGAACCGTGCGTGTCCGCGGTGCCCGCCTTCGTCGGCGCGCCTTTGCCGATGATCGTCTTGCAGCAGATCAGCGTCGGGCGCGACGACTGCGCCTTGCCGCTTTCGATGGCGGTGCTCACCGCGTTCACGTCGTGCCCGTTCACGTTCGGTACGACATGCCAGCCGTACGCCTCGAAGCGACGTGGCGTGTCGTCCGTGAACCAGCCTGGGGTGCGACCGTCGATCGAGATGCCGTTGTCGTCGTAGAGGACGATCAGCTTGCCGAGGCCCAGCGTGCCTGCAAGCGAGCACGCCTCGTGCGAGATGCCTTCCATGAGGCAACCATCGCCACAGGTGACGTACGTGTAATGATCGACGATGACGTGGCCGTCGCGGTTGAACTCCGCGGCAAGCAGGCGCTCGGCGAGCGCCATACCGACGGCGTTCGCGAGCCCCTGCCCGAGCGGGCCGGTCGTCGTCTCGACGCCGGGTGTCAGGCCGACTTCGGGATGCCCGGGCGTCTTCGAATGGAGTTGGCGAAAGCGCTCGATCTCGCCGATCGGCAGGTCGTAGCCCGTCAGATGCAACAGTGCGTATTGCAGCATCGACCCGTGGCCGTTCGACAAGAGGAAGCGATCGCGATCGGGCCAATGCGGATCGGCCGGATTGTGACGCAGGTGCCGATCCCACAAGGCCACGGCGATCTCGGCCATCCCCATCGGCATGCCTGGATGCCCCGATTTCGCCTTTTCGACGGCATCCATCGCGAGCGCGCGAATGGCGTTCGCCATGCCGGCTTCGCGAGCCGGTGCTGCGCCATTGTTCAAGTCGCCTTGGGAGTCGAGCATCGCGAAACGACCGGAGCGGAATCGCCGCCCGAAGGCGGGGATTTGTGCAAAGAATTGAATGCACGCGCGGAAGCACCACTATTGTGCCATAATTTATCGTTTGATTTTTCGCTGCGCTTTCAAAGCGGGAGCTGTATCGAACTCTGCGGCGGTCGCCAACGTTTCGACGGCGTTCGTCATCGCTTAATACACATCGGCAACGGTTGCTCCGGTATCCGGAAGACGCCCGCGCGTGGAGGCTAAACGCCATGTACGGAATCCATCTGCTGGGGGAGTGGTACGGATGCCCCGCCGACGAGCCAGCGCTGACGCAAGCGAACGTTCTGCGCGACGTCTGTCGCCGTGCCGTCGACGGCGCGGGTCTCACGATCGTCGGCGATCGCTTCTTCCAATTCGAGCCGCAGGGCGTCACGGGCACGCTGCTCCTCGCCGAATCGCACCTCGCGATCCATACGTGGCCGGAAGCCGGGTTCGTCACGCTCGACGTCTACGTCTGCAACTACACGACCGACAACTCGGCCAAGGCCGAGCGCGTCTTCGCGGCCCTCGAGAAGGCGCTTCGTCCCGCGCGCAAGTGCTTCCAGGCGATCCATCGTGGCGGACGCGACGAAACCGAGACGGAGAATTCGCGCGACGATTCGCGCCGCAACGAGCGACGCGATGAGCGACGCGCAGCCACCCCCTGACGCCGCCGGCGACCTCGCACCCGGCGTCCTGACGGAGTACCTCGACGACGACTGGGGCGTGTTCGTGCGCTCCGCCGCAGCGCTCGAGTCTTTCCGCTCGAAGTACCAGCACGTCGAGGTTCACGACAGCGTAGCGTTCGGCAGGCTGTTCAGGCTCGATGGCCACTTCATGACGTCGGAGAAGGACGAATTCTTCTACCACGAGAACCTCGTCCACATCGCCGCGCTCGCGCATCCTTCGCCAACGACTGCGCTCGTGGTCGGCGGTGGCGATGGTGGCTCGGCCGAGGAACTGCTGAAGCATCCATCGATGGCGCGCGTGACGATCGCCGAGATCGACCAGAGCGTCATCGACATTTCCCGGCGGCATTTCCATGCCGTCCATCGCGGTGCGCTCGACGATCCGCGCGTTACCGTTCGCGTCGAGGATGGATTCCGGTTCGTCGAGAACGTGGGCGAACGATACGACCTGGTCGTGCTCGACCTGACCGATCCCGGCGGTCCCTCGACAGCACTCTATACGGCGAAATTCTACGAAGCATGTGCGGCGCATCTGACGCCGCAAGGCGCGATGACGATGCACGTCGCGAGTCCGATCGCGCATGGCGCGCGCATTCGCGAGGCGATGTCCGAGCTTCGGGGTGCGTTCGCGTGCGTCACGCCGTATCTCACGTCGGTGCCGCTTTATGGCGGCCTGTGGATGATGGCGTGCTGCTCGGCCACGCTCGATCCGCGTGCACGTTCGGCAGCGGAGATCGACGATCGTATCGCGAAACGCAGGCTTGCCGATCTTTCGTACATCAACGGCGAGACGTACCGCGCCGCGTTCGCGCTGCCCAATTTCATCCGCGATCTCGTTCGATAAGCCTTTGGCAATGTTGGAAACGGCGTAGGCGAAAGGCCTACGCGATTCATCGCCTTCGTTGCCTCGACAGTGCCGATCGGCACGCGCATCATCGAATCGTACGCGGGGCGCCGCGCCTTGAACGTGGGTCGTGGCGACCGCATCTTGAAGCTCAAAGAAGGACGCTTTCTCGCGTCCGCCAACTCGATGATGACAAGCGAGATGACGCCCAAACTGTCCGAAACGATGTTCGACGCAGACTTCGTCGTCATCGACGGCATCGTGTTCGAGGCGGAATACGTTCGCGTTCCCGACGAATTCACCGTCGCCGACGACGTCGTGCTCGAAGCGCGGCACGGCGACACCGAGCTCGCATTCACCCAGGCCGATTTCGAGGACGCCGAGCACGTTGCCGACGGCTTCTATCGGCTGACCGCCGGCCATCTCGTTCGTTTCCTGACGAGCGCGACGGTTCACTGAACCATCATCTGCCGTTTACAATGCCCGCTTTCGGGAAGGAAGCGTGCATGTCGATGGACGCTCAACGCAGGCAGGCGCTTAGGAGAACTGGCGCGCTGTCGCTTCTTTCGCTCGTATCGGCCGCGGGCTGGCTTTCACCCGCCGATGCGCGCGCCGATTCGTGGAACAAGAACGCGTTCGAGACGCATTCGCTCGACGAGACGATGAAGGCGTTCGGCGGCGGCGCGCCCGTCCCGAGCAACGATGTGGTCTTTTTCTCGACGCCCGACATCGCCGAGAACGGCGCGGTCGTACCGATCGGCATTACGAGCAGGGTTCCCAGGACCGAATCGATCGCGATCCTGATCGAGAAGAACCCGAACATGCTGGCCGCGGTGTTCGACATCCCGCCTGGCACCGAGCCGACGCTTTCCACGCGTATCAAGATGGCGCAAACGTCGAACGTCTACGCGCTCGTGAAGGCCGACGGGAAGTATCGCGTCGCGTCGAAAGAGATCAAGGTCACGCTCGGCGGTTGCGGCGGCTGACGCCGCGGAGCAAACCGCAACTGCTCTCGCAGGACGCGCGCGAAGGAGACACGAGAATGGCAGACCCGATGAAGATTCGCGCGAACCTCGTCGGTGACGAGACCGAGGTCAAGGTGCTGATGAGCCACGAGATGGAAACCGGCCAGCGCAAGGACGCGCAGGGCAAGGTGATTCCGGCGTGGTTCATCCAGAACGTCAAAGTCATGCACAACGACAAGGTCGTGCTCGCCGCGCAATGGGGACCGGCCGTGTCGAAGAACCCGTTCCTGTCGTTCAAGTTCAAAGACGGCGCAAAGGGCGACAAGGTGACGATCACCTGGGTCGACAACCACAACGACACGCGCACGGACGAAGCGACCATCGCGTAACGGACGCTGCATAATGATGCAAACGAAACTGCACCGAGCCTTCGCCGCGACATTGTTCGCAAGCGCTGCGGCGATGGCGACGATCGGCGTGGCGCTCGCCGATTCGACGAGCGACGAGATCGCGAAATACCGCGAGGCGCTCGCCGAAGGCAACCCCGCCGAGCTTTGGGAAGCACGCGGCGAGGAGATGTGGACGAAGCCGCGCGGTTCGAAACAGGTCTCGTTCAAACGCTGTGACTTAGGCCTCGGACCCGGCGTCGTCAAGGGTGCGTACGCGCAACTGCCGCGCTACTTTCCCGATGCGAAGCGCGTGATGGACCTGGAGACGCGCCTCGTCCATTGCATGGTGACCGAGCAGGGTTACACCGAAAAAGAAGCGACGAAGAACGTCTTCGGCAACGGCAGCGCGCATCGTTCCGACCTCGAGGCGCTCGCCGCGTACGTCGTGTCGCAATCCAAGGGTGTCGCGATGCACGTGCCGGTCGACGAGCCGCACGTGCGCGATATGTATCGCCTCGGGGAGAAGATGTTCTATTACCGCGGCGGCACGCACGACTTCGCGTGCGCCACGTGCCATGGCGACGACGGCAAGCGCATCAGGCTGCAGGACCTGCCGAACCTGACGAAGGTCGAGGGCGCGCAGAAGGCGTATACGACGTGGCCCGCGTACCGGGTGTCGCAGGGCGAGGTGCGCACGTTCCAGTGGCGGCTCAACGACTGCTTTCGGCAGCAGCGCTTTCCCGAGCTGATCTTCGGCTCCGATGCGTCGATCGCGCTCACGGCCTATCTCGCGGGACGCGCGAACGGCGCCCCGTACGAGGGACCGGCGATCAAGCGGTGAGCGCAGGATGAATCGTCATTCGTTGTTCCGTTGGGGCGCTGCGCTCGTCGGCGCGGCCGCGGTCGGCATCGCGCTTCATGGCTGCGCGAGTGCGCCCGCCGACGACGAGGTGGCTGATCGGGCGGCGGCGATGATGAAGTCGTCGTTCAAGGCGAACGGCCAGGCGACGCTCGCGCGGCTCGATCGGGACGAGACGCAGCGGCTTTGCAGCGAATACGCGGGCCGGCCGCTGCCGCCCGATATCGCGGAGAAGATCCGTCAGGCGAATCTGGCGACGATGCGTTATCCGGCCGATGGGCAGTTCGTCGGCGACTGGAAGAACGGCGAGAAGATTGCGCAAAGCGGCCAGGGCTTCCAGTATTCGGACGATCCGAAAAGCGCCGCGGGCGCGAACTGCTACGCATGTCATCAGCTCTCGCCGAAGGAGCTGTCGTACGGCACGATCGGCCCGTCACTCTATCGCTTCGGCAAGCTTCGCGGCTACACCGACGAGACGCGGCGATACGCCTGGCAGAAGATCTACAACCCCGAGGCGTTCTCCGCTTGCACGAACATGCCGCGCTTCGGCGCGCATCACATCCTGACCGAGCAGCAGATCAAGGATGTCGTCGCGCTGCTGATGGATCCCGCGTCGCCGGTCAATCAGTGACACGGCTCCCCACCCCAACCCTCTCCCCCGGGGAGAGGGCGCCGAGCGAGAGCGAGGCGGGTGAGAGGATGAACGCGTGAGACGCCGCGACTTCCTCCAGGCACTTGCCGCGGCCGCCTGCGCCGGACTTCGCCTCGACGATGCGCGCGCGACCGACGTCGATCGCTTCTACGACGCGCTGCGTCCCTTCGGCAACGTCGCGCTTCTGCACATCACCGATTGCCACGCACAGCTTCGACCGACGTTCTTCCGCGAGCCGAGCGTCAATCTGGGCGTCGGCGCCGCGCGCAGCAAGCCGCCTCACCTCGTCGGCGAAGCGGTGCTGCGTCGTTTCGGCATCGCGCCGGGCAGCCGCGACGCGTACGCATTCACGTATCTCGATTTCGCGCACGCCGCGCGCACGTTTGGCGCGATGGGCGGGTTTCCGCACCTCGCGACGCTCGTCTCGCGCTTGCGCGCCGAGCGTCCCGGCGCCCTTCTACTCGACGGCGGCGACACGTGGCAGGGCTCGGCAACATCGCTTTGGACGAACGGGCAGGACATGGTCGACGCGGCGAAGCTTCTCGGCGTCGATGCGATGACCGGCCACTGGGAGTTCACGTACGGCGCGAAACGCGTGCGCGAGGTCGTCGACAAGGATTTCGCGGGCCGCGTCGATTTCGTCGCGCAGAACGTGAAGACCGTCGACTTCGGCGACCCGGTCTTCGCGCCGTACGCGATGCGCAATGTCAACGGCGTGCCGGTCGCGATCGTCGGCCAGGCTTTTCCGTACACGCCGATCGCCAATCCACGCTACCTCGTCGCCGAGTGGACGTTCGGCATCCAGGAGGAGAGCCTGCAGAAGACGATCGACGAAGCGCGCTTGATCGGCGCTCGCATCGTCGTGCTCCTGTCGCACAATGGCATGGACGTCGACCTCAAGCTCGCATCGCGCGTGACCGGGCTCGACGCAATCCTCGGCGGGCACACGCACGATGCGATACCCCAGGCGTTGGCGGTTGGGAATCGATCGGGTACGACGCTCGTTACCAATGCGGGCTGCAACGGCAAGTTCGTAGGGCTGCTCGAATTCGACGTTGCAAACGGACGCATTCGCGGCATCCGGTATCGATTGGTCCCGGTGTTCGCGAAGCTGCTTTCACCCGATCGCGCGATGGCAGCCTTCGTCGCGAAGGTGCGTGCGCCATTCGAGACTAGCCTGGGAGAGAAGCTCGCAACGACCGAGGGGCTTCTCTATCGTCGCGGCAATTTCAACGGCACCTTCGACGAGGTGCTGCTCGACGCCCTAATGGCCGAAAAGGATGCGCAGATCGCATTCTCGCCGGGCTTTCGCTTCGGACCGACGCTCCTGCCCGGCGATGCAATCACTTACGACGACCTGCTATCGCATACGGCGATCACGTATCCGTACGTGACGGTGAACGAGATGAGCGGCGAGACGATCAAGACGATCCTCGAAGACGTCGCCGACAATCTCTTCAATCCCGATCCGTACTATCAGCAGGGCGGCGACATGGTGCGCGTCGGCGGCATGCGCTACGCGATCGATCCGTATGCCGGCATGGGCAAGCGCATCACCCGGATGGAATACGCGGGCGAGCCGATCGACGCGAACCGGCGCTACAAGGTCGCCGGCTGGGCGTCGGTGTCGGAAGAAGCGAAGCTTGCCCGCGGCGAGCCCGTCTACGACGTCGTCGCACGTCACCTGCGCGCGAAAAAGACGATCGCCGCACGAAAGCCCGTGCTGCCCAGTTTGCCGGACGGCCTCGTCGATCCAGGCCTGGCAACGACCTGAAGAACTACGCGCGCCGACGCACCGGCTCGATCCACTCGCCTTCGTCGGCGAAGACGGTCCACGCCGCGACATCGTAGAGATCCGGCGCTTCGGGCCGTACGAGGCGCTTCAGCATTCGCTTCGCGCGCACGACCGATCGCGGAGTCCCGCCGAAGCGCAATGGCGACGGATGCTCTCTTCGCGTGAGCAGGTGGATCAACTCCCGGTTCATTTGCTGTCCGGAAAGCGGACGTTCGCGATACTGGAAGATGCCGCCCGAGCCGACGAACAGAATCTCGTTGCCGAACGGCTCGGTCAAGGCGCGTCGCAGATAGGCAGCGCGCGTCGTGTAGACGAGATCGAAATCGTCGAGAGCCGCTTTCTCCGACGGCGCGTCGATCATCGTCACGCTCGGTGGCCCGTCTCGCTTGTCGATCGCGATCGCGCATCGCGCGTTTCGCAGCCGGATCAGAAACCGATAGCGTCCATCGTAGCTTCGCAGATAGCCGGATGCCAGGTCACGCGAGCGTTCGAGGAGCGCGCAGATCTCGCGCACCGCGTCGTCGTCCGCGCTGCCGTAGCGATTCGCGCGCCGGTGCGCTTCGCCGAGCATCGCGAGCAATCGCTCGTCGGAAAGCGGCGTGCGCAAATTCCGGTGCACGACATGCCCGCGATCGATCGTGAAGCCGGGTGCGATGTCGAACGTCGAAACCTCCGAGCGAGGAGAAAGCGCGGCGAATGCTTCGGTCGGACGCTCGTTGTCGTGCGTCGGGCGGTTGACCCAGCAGAGGTCGTCTTCGAGAAAGACGACGTCCGCGGCGAATGGAAAGGCGAAGCGCGGCTTCAACCCTTCGACCACGCGCGCCCATCGGCGATTGAAATAACGCTGGCGGCGTATCGCCGTTTGCTCGCGATTCTTGCCCGGGATCACGTAGCAATTGGGAAAGTGCGAGGCAACGCCGTAACCGCAGAACAGATAGTCGATCACCGGATAGAGCGACGCGAGCCGGCCGATGAAGCGATCCTGCACCTCGTCGCTGGCCGCGTGCAGGGAATCGTTCAGGTTGACGCAAATCTCGTCGCCTTCGGCAATCGCGCAGAGCGTATCGCCACCTTGCGTCTCCATGATGCGGCACGTCACGTTCGCACCGAGCGGAAACGCCTCGTCCGCTCCCACCTCGACCACGTCGAACCCCATTTGCGAGACCGCGGGCGCGGCCGTCGACCCTTTCGCCATCAACACCTTCGTGTCGCGGGGGAACGTTGCGAGCGTGCCGGAATGGAAATGGTCGTGGTGACCGTGCGAGATGTAGAGATAGTCGATGCGCCTGCCTTCGAGCGCTTCGAGGAAGGGCGCCGGATGCAACCACCACTGCGCGCCAAAGCACGGGCCGCGCCACCATGGGTCCGACAGGACGCAAAGGCCTCCCGCTTCGACGAGAAGCGATGCATGACCGATGAACGTGATGCGCAATGCCGGACAGCGTCGTTCGCATCGCGCGAACGATGCGTGGGACGATTTTTCGAGGGAACGAGTGGACACTATCCCGATGGCGCCGCGCGAGCGAATCAGGCCGTCGCCTGATACGCGCGTAGGTTTTTGTCTGGCGCGAACGCCGCGGCGAGACAGGACGCGCGAGGCGCGGTCCCCGTAACGTCGCGGATGCTTCAGCGGATCGTCACGCGCGCGAACCTGCGCTTGCCCGCCTGCACGACCACCGTTGCGCCCGATTCGATGATGCGCGTCTTGTCGGCGACGATGTCGCCGTCGACCTTGAGCCCGCGTTGCACGATGAGGCGAAGCGCTTCCGACGTCGTCTCGACGATGCCGGCCTGCTTCGCGACCTGCGCAATAAGCATTCCAGCGCCGTTCGCGTGCAGCGTCACTTCCGGCATGTTCTCCGGCGTCGCGCCGTGCCGGAATTGCGCGTCGAACCCCGCTTGCGCCGCGTCGGCCGCGGCTTGCGAGTGGAAACGCGCGACGAGCTCGTGCGCGAGCATCGCCTTCGTATCGCGCGGATTGCGGCCTCCTTCGACTTCGCGGCGCAGCGCCGCGATCTCGTCGTCCGGGCGAAACGACAGCAGCTCGTAGTAGCGCCACATCAACGGGTCCGAGATCGACATCAGCTTGCCGTACATCGTCGCCGGCGGCTCCGCGATGCCGACATAGTTGTCGAGCGACTTCGACATCTTGTTGACGCCGTCGAGGCCTTCCAGCAGCGGCAGCGTAAGGATGATCTGCGGCTCCTGGCCATAGTGGCGCTGCAACTCGCGGCCGACAAGGAGATTGAACTTTTGGTCGGTGCCGCCGAGCTCGACGTCGGTGTGCAGGGCGACCGAGTCGTAACCCTGCGCCAGCGGGTAGAGCAACTCGTGGATCGCGATCGGCTGCTCCGCGGCGTAACGCTTCGCGAAATCGTCGCGCTCGAGCATGCGCGCCACCGTGTACCTGGCGGCGAGCCGGATCATCCCGTCCGATCCCAACGCTGAAAGCCACTTCGAGTTGAAAGCGACCTCGGTGCGTTCGCGGTCGAGGATCAGGAATGCCTGGTCGGTGTAGGTCTTCGCGTTTACCGCGACTTCCTCCGGAGAAAGTGCGGGCCGCGTCACGTTGCGGCCGCTTGGATCGCCGATCAGCGACGTGAAATCGCCGACCAGGAAGACGACGTGATGGCCGAGATCCTGCAATTGCCGCAGCTTGTTGAACTGGACCGTGTGTCCGAGATGAAGGTCGGGCCGGGTCGGATCGAATCCTTCCTTGATCTCGAGCGGCTTGCCTCGCGCGAGCTTGGCCCGCAATTCGCTTTCCACGAGAAGCTCGTCCGCCCCTCGGCGAAACACCGCGATCTGATGGTCGGTGTCGAAGGCCATTCGCGTGCTGACGTTCTTGGCGGCGGCCGTAGGCTTTTCGCGCGAAGCTTGCTACAATCGCCCCGGCTCGGGCGCCGATGGACGCAATGCGGTGCGCGAATTCCGCAAAAAAACGTCCATTACTTCCGTTGCGCGCGCATAAACACCCGATTCTATCGCAGCGGCTGCGCACGGCATCGCGCGCCCTCGCGCACGTCGTCTCTCCCGGTCAGGCGTTGGCGGTCGCGGTCCTCGGTCTCGCTGGCGTCGCGGCCTTCGGCATCACGCCCGACACGACGCTCGATACGCCGTTCGTGCAAAACATTTCGCGTCCGCTCGCATTGCCCGCGCTCGCGCCTGTCGAGCCTGCCGATCCACGCTATTGGATCGAGGAGCGCGTCGAACGCGGCGATACGATCGGAAGCCTGCTCGCGCGCGCGTCTATCGTCGATCCGGCGGCCGTCGAATTCCTGCGCAACGATGCTGCCGCGCGCGCGCTTTATCAATTGCGACCGGGACGTCGATTGTCGATGGCCACCGACGACGACGGGCGCCTTGCAGCGCTGCGTTTCCTGACGCCGGCCGGCGATCTTCTGTCGTTCGAGCGAACGTCCGACGGGTTCGTCGCGAAACACGAAACGCCGCACGCGGAGACGCGGCTCACGCTTCGCGCCGGAGAGATCATGACGACGCTCTTCGCCGCCGCCGATGCGGCCGATCTTCCCGATTCGGTGACGCTGGCGCTCACCGACATCTTCGGCGGCGACATCGACTTCTATCACGACTTGCGGCGCGGTGACCGGTTCGCGGTGCTGTTCGAGACGCGCTATGTCGACGGCGAGCCGGTCGGCACCGGACGCGTCGTCGCCGCCGAATTCGACAACGGCGGCAAGGCGCATCGCGCCTTCCTGTGGCAACGCCCCGATGGCAACGACGCCTATTACAACGAGGATGGGCGCAATTCGCGTAACGCCTTCCTGCGCTCGCCGATGGAGTTCTCGCGCGTGACATCGGGCTTTACGCTCGCGCGGTTCGATCCGCTGCTGCACACGATGCGCGCGCATACGGGTATCGATTTCGCCGCACCGGTCGGAACGCCCATTCGCGCGACAGCGGACGGTGTCGTGACGTTCGCGGGCCAGCAGACGGGTTACGGCAACATGATCATGCTGAAGCACGACGGCCGCTATTCGACCGTGTACGCGCATCTGTCGCGCTTCGGCGCCCAGATGCACGCGGGCACGCACGTGCGCCAGGGCGAGACGATCGGTTACGTCGGGCAGACCGGTTGGGCCACGGGCCCGCATCTTCACTACGAGCTTCGCGTCGACGGCGAACCTCGCGACCCGATGACGGTCGCACTGCCGATGGCCACGCCGATTACGGATCAGGAACGTCCCGCGTTCGCGGCGGCGATCGCGCCGCTCGCAAGCGAGCTCGCCGTCGTGCGTGACCTCCCTGACGGCCAGCTCGTCGCCGCGAATTAGCGCGCGTTCGCGCGATCTTCACGGGCACGCGCGAGGCGCGATCCCCCAAAACTGAACTACGTCGTCGCAAGCGACGAAGCCTTCCGCATTGGTCGATTCGATGGCCCGCGAACTCTTCGCTGGCGTGATGTCCGGAACGAGTCTCGACGGCGTCGACGTGGTCGTCGCCGATTTCGCCGTTCCCGGCAAGGCATGCGAGACGCTCGGCGCGGCGCACCTCGCGTATCCATCGCTTTTGCGCGACGAGCTGCTCGCGCTCCAGCAAGCCGGCAACAACGAGCTCGCGCGCGCCGGCGCCGCGGCCAACATGCTGGCGGAGCTCTATTCCGACGCGATCGCGCGCGCGCTCGCCGCGGCGAAACTCGAACCCGATGCGATCGTCGCCGCGGGCGTGCACGGCCAGACGTTGCGCCATCGACCCGATCTCGGAATCACCGTGCAACTCAACAATCCGGCGCGTGTCGCGGAAAAGAGCGGCATGGCGGTCGTTGCCGACTTTCGGAGCAGGGACGTCGCGGCCGGTGGGCAGGGCGCGCCGCTCGTGCCGGCGTTCCATGCCGCGCTTTTCGGCAGGCGCGATATGCATCGCGTCATCGTCAACATCGGCGGGATCGCGAACATCACCGATCTGCGACCGGACGGATCGGTGCGCGGATTCGACACCGGCCCCGGCAACGTTCTCTCCGATCTCTGGTGCGCACGAAATCGCGGCACGCCGTTCGACGTGCAGGGCGCGTGGGCCGCGACCGGCAAGCCGAATGCGAAGCTCCTCGACGCGCTCCTCGCCGCGCCGTTCTTTCATGCGCCGCCACCGAAAAGCACGCATCGCGACAAGTTCAATCTCGAATGGCTCGAGGCGCGCCTCGCCGCTTCGGGCATCGACGACGAGGGGGAGAACATCCAGGCGACGCTCGTGCTGTTGACGGCAAGAACGATCGCCGATGCGATTCGGGCTTATGCGCCGGATGCGCAGGAGGTGCTGGCCTGTGGCGGAGGCGCGAACAACGCGACGCTCATGAAGTATCTCGCGGCCGAGATCGCGCCGCGCAAACTCGGCACTACGGCCGATCTCGGCGTTCCCGTCGAGCAGGTGGAGGCGCTCGCCTTCGCCTGGCTGGCGCGCGAGGCGCTTGCCGGGCGTCCCGGCAATCTTCCGGAAGTAACGGGAGCGAAGGGAAAACGGATCCTCGGCGCGATCTACCCGCGCTGAGCCAAAAAAGGGGCCAGGGTCGAATTTCGCGAACAAAGGGCACCGTAATCGCCGCCGGCGCCGCCAAATTCGACCCTGGCCCCTTTTACTCGAAATTCGACCCTAGCCCCTTTATCACTGCGCGCACCCTGCAAAAAGGGGCCCGAAGGCCCCTTTCGCTCGCGAAGTCGCGCGATCAGGCCGAGAAGCTCGAGCCGCAACCGCAGGTCGATTGCGCGTTCGGATTCTTGATCACGAACTGCGCGCCTTCGAGGCCTTCCTGATAGTCGATCTCCGCGCCCACCAGGTACTGGTAGCTCATCGGATCGATGAGGAGCGTGACGCCGCCCTTGCTCATCGAGGTGTCGTCCTCGTTCACGACCTCGTCGAAGGTAAATCCGTACTGGAATCCCGAGCAGCCGCCACCCGATACGAAGACGCGAAGCTTCAGATCGGGATTGCCCTCCTCGTCGATCAGCGACTTGACTTTCGCTGCCGCGGCGTCGGTGAAGACGAGCGGGCTCGGCATCTCGTTCATTGCATTCATTCAAGGCACTCCGATGATTCGCTTGATCCGGCCATTATCCGGTGCGCCGGCACCAGCGTCAAAGCCAACGGCGGAACGGCGCCGTATGTCCAGTTGGACCGCCGCAAATCCCGAACATTGCGGCGCGGCGGCAGATACTCAACCTCGATCTGTTCGCCGGAGCGCCCGCTTCAGGGAGCGACCGGGACCTGCACGAGTCCCGTGGTTTCCGGCAGACCGAACATCAGATTCATGTTCTGGATCGCCTGTCCGGCGGCGCCCTTGACGAGATTGTCCTCGACCGCCATGACGAGCGCCAGATCCGAGTCGGGCCGATGCACGGCGATGCGCAGGACGTTCGATGCGCGGACGCTTCGCGTATCGGGAAGCGAACCGGGCGGCATCACGTCGATGAAAGGCTCGCCCGCGTAGCGCTTTTCATACAGCGCCTGAAGGTCCGCGTCCGGATTGCGAAGCGGCGCGTAAAGCGTCGCGAAAATGCCGCGGATGATCGGCGTCAGATGCGGCGTGAACGTCACCCGCACCGGCTCGCGACTCGCACGATTCAGTCCCTGCACGATCTCGGCAAGATGCCGGTGCCTCGGCACCCCGTAGGCCGCGAAGTTGTCGGATGTTTCGGCGAAGGTCAGCGAAAGCTCGGCCTTGCGCCCCGCGCCCGAGACCCCCGATTTGCAGTCCGCAATTAGATAGCGCGTATCGACGGCGCCCGCTTCGATCAGCGGCAGGAAGCCGAGTTGCACCGCGGTCGGATAGCAGCCCGGATTGGCGACGATTCGCGCGCCGCGGATCGCTTCGCGATTGATTTCGGGAATGCCGTATGCCGCCTCGGCGAGAAGCTCCGGACACGCGTGCGGCATCTTGTACCAGCGCTCGAAGACGGCGGGATCGGCAAGCCGGAAGTCGGCGGCCAGATCGATGATTCGAACGCCCGCGGCAACGAGCTCGCGCGCCTGCGACATCGCAACGCCGTGCGGCGTAGCGAAGAAGACGACGTCGCAGTCGCGAAGCTTCGCGTCCGCCGGATCGCAGTAGGCAAGATCGTAATGTCCGCGAAGGCTCGGGAACATCTGCGCGACGCGCGTGCCCGCATCCTTGCGCGAGGTGATCGTGCGCACGTCCGCATCGGGATGTGCGGCAAGAAGCCGCAGCAATTCGACGCCGGTGTAGCCGGTGCCGCCGACGACGCCGATTTTGATCATGCGACCGATTTTATCAGCGGACTGAAAACACAACGGGCCGCGTCGCGGCCCGTTGCGTTTTCATCTCTTCGAGAACTGCTTTCGCCTTCGCGCCTTGTGCAACCCGACCTTCTTGCGCTCGACCTCGCGTGCGTCGCGGGTGACCAGGCCTGCCTTGGAAAGCGGCGGCTTGAGTTGCGCGTCGTATTCGATCAGCGCGCGCGTGATGCCGTGGCGGACCGCGCCCGCCTGGCCCGATTCGCCACCGCCGATCACGTTGACCATGATGTCGAACGTCGTCGCGTGGTTCGTGAGTACGAGCGGCTGGCGCACGATCATGCGACCTGTCTCGCGGGTGAAGAACTCGTCGACCGGTTTGTCGTTGACGACGATCTTGCCGCTGCCGGCTTTGATGAATACGCGCGCGACGGACGTCTTCCGACGGCCGGTGCCGTAGTGGTAATTACCGATCATGGGCGATGGCTAAAAGTCGAGCGTTTTGGGCTGTTGCGCCGAATGCGGATGATTCGGGCCCGCGTAGCACTTGAGCTTCTTGATCATCGCGTAGCCGAGCGGGCCTTTCGGCAGCATGCCTTTTACCGCCTTCTCGAGCGCGCGCCCTGGAAATCTCGACTGCATTTCGCCGAACGTCGTTGTTTTGATGCCGCCCGGGTAACCGCTATGCCGGTGGTAGAGCTTCGTGTCGACCTTGGTGCCGGTGACGCGGATCTTGTCGACGTTCGTGACGACGATGAAATCACCCGTGTCGATATGCGGCGTAAAGATCGGCTTGTGCTTGCCGCGCAGACGCGCGGCGATGCCCGTCGCGAGGCGCCCGAGCACCTTGTCGGAGGCGTCGACGACGAACCACTCGTGCGAGACGTCGCGCGGTCGGGCCGAATAGGTCTTCATGGTGTCGATTCGAGGAAAAGCGCGAACCGCGATGAAGATGGGCGATTCCGCAAAGCCCGTGATGTTACCATCCGCCGGCGAACGAGGTCAATTTGCGGTTTCCCTTGACGGCGTCCACCGTGGATTGCGCCGTTGTGGTGCAGCGCGTCAGGCAAAAAGAAGGCGCGGCCGTTGTAGACCGCGCCGAGGATTCCGCCATAGGAGGAGAATGGAGGAATGCGTCGCAGGCGCCGAAGGAGGAGACGGCAACCCACGACAGGCGTAAGCATTCCATATTGCGCTGCACAATGCAAGTGGCATATATCGGCGGGGAGACGAAGGGCGTTGTTTGAGGGACCGGCGGTGGGCATGTTTGCAACAATCGGCGCCCGCGAGTGGCCGTGAAGGCTCGCGTTCGCTGGCATGAAGGGGTCGCGTTCGTCGCCGAGAGCGGCAGCGGCCATGCGGTCGTCGTCGACGGCGCACCGGAGGCGGGCGGGCGCAACATCGGGATGCGACCGATGGAGCTCGTGCTCGCGGGCGCGGCCGCCTGTACGGCTTTCGACGTCGTCTGGATTCTGAACCGCGCGCGTCAGCCGGTCGCCGACTGCGTCGTCGATGCGGATGCGGAGCGCGCACCGCACGAACCGAAAGTGTTCACCCGCATTCACCTTCGCTACGCGGTGGCGGGCCGTGGCCTGGACGCGAAGCAGGTCGAGCGCGCGGTCGCGCTTTCGAAGGAGAAGTATTGCTCGGCGACGATCATGCTCGCGCACACGGCGCAGATCACGTACGAGGTGCGAATCGTGGACGGGGACAGCGTGGACGAAGAACCGGGCGATGGGGAATCAAAAGCGGGACGAGGGGCGAGGGACGAGGGGTGAGAGTGCCTTCGGTGAGATGTTTCCGGTGGCCCCTCTCACCCCTCGCCCCTCATCCCGCTTTTGCTTTCCCGATTTTCATCTATCCCGCAACAAACGAATCAGACTCGACGTATCCCACCGTCCGCCGCCTCGCGCCTGTACGCGGGCATAAAGCTGATCGACGAGCGCGGTAACCGGCAGCGCTGCGCCGTTCTCGCGCGCGGCGGCGAAGCAGATCCCGAGGTCCTTGCGCATCCAATCGACAGCAAAGCCGAAGTCGAACTTGTCCTCGACCATCGTTTTGCCGCGATTCTCCATCTGCCAGGATTGCGCAGCGCCCTTGCTGATGACGTCGAGTACGAGGTTCGGATCGAGGCCCGCACGCTGCGCGAAGTTGATGCCTTCGGATAGCGCCTGCACGAGCCCGGCGATACAGATCTGGTTGACCATTTTCGTGAGCTGACCGGCGCCGGTCGCGCCCATCAGCGTCACGGCGCGCCCGTAGAGCGCAAGCACGTCCTTCACCTTCGCGAACACGTCGGCGTCGCCGCCGACCATGATCGTGAGCTTGCCGTTCTCGGCGCCAGCCTGGCCGCCCGAGACCGGCGCGTCGAGGAACGAAACGTTGCGCCCCTTTGCCGCCGACGCGATCTCGCGTGCGACGTCGGCTGACGCCGTAGTGTGATCGACGAGGATCGCGCCCGTGCTCATGCCCGCGAGCGCGGCTTTCGCGACGGCGCGAACGTCGTTGTCGTTGCCGACGCACATCAGCACGATCTCCGCGTCGCGCGCGGCATCGGCGGGTGATGGCACTGCGAGGCCGCCGTGTTGTTTCGCCCATTGCTCGGCTTTCGCCGACGTGCGGTTGTAGACGGTGACGTTGTGACCGGCTTTCGCGAGATGGCCCGCCATCGGATAGCCCATTACGCCAAGGCCGAGGAATGCGAGTTTGCGTTTCATCCGTTCTCCCGATTGCGCTATTTCAATCTATCGTTCCGATCTCGCGCCTTGCCGCGTCGATGGCGGCGCGCACCTGGTTGGGCGCCGTGCCGCCGACGTGGTCGCGGCTCGCGACCGAGCCTTCGAGCGTCAGAGTTCGGCGGGCGTCCGCATCGATCAACGGCGAAATGCGGGAAAGCTCGTCGAGCGTCAACGACGCAAGATCGCAGCGACGCGCCTCTGCTTCACGCACCGCGCGCGCAACCGCTTCGTGCGCGTCGCGAAACGGCATGCCCTTTCGCACCAGGTAGTCGGCGAGATCGGTCGCGGTCGCATGGCCTTCGAGCGCCGCTTCACGCATGCGTTCGAGGTTTGCCGTGATGCCGTCCGCGACGAGATCGGTCATGATCGCGAGCACGTCGCAGAGCGTGTCGACGGTGTCGAACAACGGCTCCTTGTCCTCCTGGTTGTCCTTGTTGTACGCGAGCGGCTGCGCCTTCATCAGCACGAGCAGCGACACGAGATGGCCGATCACGCGCGCCGACTTGCCGCGCACGAGCTCGGGCACGTCGGGGTTCTTCTTCTGCGGCATGATCGAGCTGCCCGTGCAGAAGCGGTCGGCGAGCGCGATGAATCCGAAGCGCGGCGACGACCACAGCACGAGCTCCTCGGCGAAGCGCGAAAGATGAACCATCGCGAGCGCGGCAGCCGCCTCGAACTCGATCGCGAAATCGCGATCGGACACTGCATCGATCGAATTCGTCGTCACCGCATCGAAGCCGAGCTCGCGCGCCGTGTGCTCGCGGTCGATCGGAAAGCTCGTGCCCGCGAGCGCCGCGCTGCCGAGCGGCATGCGATTGACGCGCTTTCGGCAATCGCGAAAGCGTTCGACGTCGCGCCCGAGCATCGCGTCGTAGGCCATCAGGTGATGGCCGAAGGTGACCGGTTGCGCGACCTGCAGATGCGTGAATCCCGGCATGATCGTGTCGACATGGCGCGACGCGAGATTGACGAGCGCGCGCCGCAACGCGAGAAGTTGCGACACGAGCGCGTCGATCGCATCGCGCAGCCACAGCCTGACGTCGGTCGCGACCTGGTCGTTGCGCGAGCGCGCGGTGTGCAGGCGTTTGCCGGCGTCGCCGACGAGGGCAATCAATCGTCGCTCGATATTCGAGTGCACGTCTTCGTGCTCGCGCTGCCAGCGGAATTCGCCCTGCGCGATCTCGCGGTCGATCTGCGAAAGCCCGCCCTCGATCGCGTGCAAATCGTCGTTGCCGATCACGCCGCGCGCCGCAAGCATTCGCGCATGCGCCCGCGAGCCCTCGATGTCGTGATGCGCGAGCCTGCGATCGAAGTCGACCGACGCATTGAAGCGCTGCATGCGCGCCGACATCGGCTCCGCGAAGCGCGCGGACCAGGTGCCGCTCGGCGTCACGTTGGCGTCGTCGGCTGGCGGCGGCTTCACGGGATCGGTCGTGGGTCGTTTGCCGGGCATGGACGTTGCTAAGTCCGCATGAGCGGGGCCCGCTTGCGAAAGGCTTCGGACATCAGGCCGCGACAAAGGCGACGCAGAAGGACGGCGCGATTCGCGGGCGGTATGCTATTGCCGGCATCCTCGTGCCGGCAATCCGGCATGATGCTTGCATTTCGCGTCCGTTATGCAGGGAATTATAAGACAACAGCCGGCCGCGCCCGCGTTGCCCGATCTGCGCAACCTGGGAACGATTCTGCGCATCCTGCTCGCCGTCAACGGGGCGACGTTGCTCATCGCTTATGCGCGCGAGCCGCGTCTGCCGGCGCTCGCCACCGAATGGGCAACGCTGACCGGGTTTGTCGAGCCGCAGCTTTTCGCCGAGCTCGCAGTGCTGTGGCTCGTGCAGCCACTGCTCGCGAAGGCCGGCGACCGCTACGCAATTGCCATCGTCACGCTCGTCACGTGCGCGATTGCGTTGGGGATCGATGCGCTTTTTCCCGCCATGACGATCGGCGCGCGCGGAACGCCGATACGCCATCTCGTGTTCGCATTGATCGCGCAATTCGTGCTGATCGGCTATTTCAGGCTTCGCGCACGCGCGCTCTCGCCGGCGATCACCGAGGCGCGCCTGCAGGCGTTGCAGGCACGCATTCGACCGCATTTTCTTTTCAACAGCCTGACGGCCGTGCTGTCGCTGGTGCGACGTGAGCCGAGGCGCGCCGAAGCCGCGCTCGAGGATCTCGCCGATCTCTTTCGCGTGTTGATGCGCGACAACCGCGAGCTCGCGCCACTCGCGGACGAGGTTGAGCTTTGCCGCCAATATCTGGAGCTCGAGCAGCTTCGCCTCGGCGATCGTCTCGTGATCGACTGGAACGTCAAGAGCATGCCGGCCGAGGCGCTCGTGCCGCCGCTCGTGCTGCAGCCGCTGCTCGAGAACGCCGTCTATCACGGCATCGAGTCGTCGCCGACGCCAGGCGTGCTGTCGATCAACATCTTTCTGTCACGCGACGAGGTGCACGCAATCCTGCGCAACCCGTACGTCGCGACGGGCGCGCGTCACCACGCGGGGAACCGGATGGCGCTCGACAACATTCGCGAGCGGCTCGCGCTGCATTTCGACGCCGAGGCGAGGCTCGACTCGCGCGTCAATCGCGACGTCTACGAAGTGCACATCCGCATGCCATACCGCACGGCGAAAGCGTCGGCGGCAGGCGGCCATTCGTCCGACGCGTCGCGGCGTGAGCGCCGAGGGGAGCCCGGTGCCGAGAAGCGACGCGAGCCGCGGCTGACGGAGCGCCTGCCGTCGCTTTCGCAACCGAGGGTCGATCATGCCTGAAGCACCGCTTCGCATCCTGCTCGTCGACGACGAGGCGCCCGCGCGCCATCGCCTGCGCGAACTGCTCGACGATTGCGCCGCGGTACTGCCGATCTCGATCGTCGGTGAGGCGCAGAACGGCCGCGAGGCGCTCGACATCCTGCATTCCGCGCCGTCCGACCTCGTGCTGACGGACATCCATATGCCGCTGATGGACGGCATCGAGCTGGCGCGGCATTTGCTGAAGCTTTCGCGGCCGCCGGTCGTGATCTTCACGACGGCCTATCACCAGCATGCGCTGGCCGCGTTCGAGGTGCACGCGATCGACTATCTCGTGAAGCCGGTTCGCGTCCAGCGACTGTTGGCCGCGTTGCAGAAGGTACCGCGATTGAAGCCCATGACGATCGAGAAGCTCACCCAACTGCCGGCGGCGGCGCGGCGCTTCCTGTCCGTGACCGAACGCTCGCGCGTCGTGCTCGTTCCCGTCGACGAGGTGATCTACCTCAAGGCCGAGCTCAAGTACATCACGATCCGCACCGCGCAGCGCGAATACCTGCTCGAGGAATCGCTGACGAGGCTCGAGCAGGAATTCGGCGCGCGCTTCGTGCGCGTGCATCGCAATTGCCTGGTCGCGCGCGATTTCATCCGCGGCTTCGAGCGACGCGCGAACGACGATGGCGATGCACATTGGGAAGTGCTGCTGCACGGCATCACCGAGTCGCTGCCTGTTTCGAGACGACAGCAATACATCGTCCGTGAGATCGGCCGCGAGGCGATGAACGGCGCGGCGGCGTAGGCACAAACGGGAACACGGCGCCGAGAAAATCGGTGCCAGAGATGTATTTCCCGATCATGCGTTGCGATTCGTGACGCCAACGCCGGGAAATACATCTCTGGCACCGATTTTCGGGCTAATCTTCCGGCACCATGCGAACCCTGATCTGCGGCTCGCTCGCGTTCGACACGATCATGGTTTTTCCCGATCGTTTCGCGCGGCACATCCTGCCGGACCAGACGCACATGCTCTCGGTCTCGTTCCAGATCAGCGACATGCGGCGCGAATGGGGCGGCTGCGCGGGCAACATCGCGTACAACCTTCGCGCGATCGGCGGCGAGCCGATCGTCATGGGCACGGTCGGCAAGGACGGAACGAGCTATCGCACACGCCTTACGGAGCTCGGCGTCGCGATCGACGGCTTTCGGATGATCGAGGACGCCTACACGGCGCAGGCGTTCATCATCACCGACCTCGACGACAACCAGATCACCGCGTTCCACCCGGGCGCGATGAACGCGTCGCAGCGAAACAGCGTGGCCGACGTCGGCGACATCGTGCTTGGCATCGTCGCGCCCGACGGGAAGGAAGGCATGCAGCAGCACGCCGCGCAATTTTCGGCGGCGGGCATTCCCTTCCTGTTCGATCCGGGCCAGGCACTGCCGCTTTTCTCGGGTGCGGAGCTCGCCGCGCTGATTGCGCACGCGAGCTATCTTGCGGTCAACGACTACGAGGCGAAACTGTTGGCCGAGCGGACCGGCTGGTCGATCGGCGATATCGCGAAACGTCTCGACGCGGTGATCGTAACCCTCGGTGGCGAGGGCTCGGTCATCCACGCGGGCGGCGAAACGCATGCGATTCCGGCCGCACCCGCTGCCCAGGTCGTCGACCCGACCGGATGCGGGGATGCGTATCGCGCGGGACTCCTCTACGGCATCGCGAAGCGATGGGATTGGCAGCGAACCGGACAGCTCGCATCGGTGCTCGGCTCGATCAAGATCGCGTCGCGCGGCGGCCAGAATCACGTGATCGACCGCGACATCGTTGCGCAGCGCTACCGCGCCGCGTTCGGCGAGTGGCCGTGGTGAGCGCGCGCCGCTGAACGCGCATCCGACACGCGTGCGCCGGCAAGTCGCGCCTGCCACCGCGTGGCTTCGCAGATCGTGGCGGATCCCGCGGATCATCGTGCACTTCGCTCGCGGGCTCTGCACGGTGCTGTTCGCGTTTCCGTCGCTCGATGCGCACGCGCGCCGGGTGCGCATCCGGCGCTGGTCGAGGCGGCTTCTCCACCTGATGTGCGTCGACATTCGCGCGGTCGGCGCGCTCGCGCATCCGAACGTCCTCGTCGTCGTCAATCACGTCTCGTGGCTCGACATCTTTGCGCTGCATGCGATCGGTCCCGTGCGCTTCATCGCGAAGTCCGAGATCGCGCGCTGGCCGCTGATCGGCCGACTGGTGCGCGGCGTCGGCACGCTGTTCATCGAGCGCGCGCGCCGTCGCGACACGCATCGCGTGAATCGAGAGATCGCCGAAGCGCTCCACGACGGCGACATCGTGGCCGTGTTTCCGGAAGGGACGGTGACGAACGGCACGAAAGTGCTGCCGTTCAAGGGATCGCTTCTGCAGCCGATCATCGACGCCGAAGGCTTCGTGCAACCCGTTGCGATTCGCTATCGCACGCCGACGGGAGAGCTTTCGCTCGCGCCGGCGTACGACGACCTCACGTTCCTCGGCTCGTTCTGGCGCATCTGCGGCGAGCGATCGCTCGTGGTCGAGCTCATTGCGACGAAGCCGTTGCCTGCAGGGGGAAGGCAGCGCCGCGAGCTTGCGGGCGAAGCGGAAGCCGCTATTCGCGCGGCGCTGGGATTACCGGCTGCTTCCCCGTAGGCAGCGTGAATCGGCGTTGACTCGCGTGCAGTCGTGTCAGGTTCGTGCCATGACTCGCTTGGCGAGAACGCCGGGTCGATAGAGTCGCTCGGCGCGCATTACATGCACTATGTAAACACGCGGACCATCCTTTCGATAGAAGATCCGGCACGGTCGCTCGACCAGTTGCCGATACCGCCACCCTTGAATTCTCGCGGCTTGAACCCGCTTAGGTGAAAGTCAGTGAGCTGCTCGACGCGCCGACAGACATTTCGCACGAGCGCCTTCGCGGCTTCGGGATTGTCAAGCGCGATGTAATCGGCAATGGCGTCGAGATCGGCGAGCGCGGGCTCGGTCCAGATTACCCGAGCCATCGCGCCATGCGCTGCCGGGCCCTGGCGTGAGAAACCGTTCGTCCCTCATCGATCGCCTTTTCGCCGCGCGCGGTAGCCTCGAGAATGCGCATCCGGCGTTCGAGGGATTCGTACGTTTCGACGTCGACGAGGTATGCGCTTGGCAGGCCGTGCTGAGTGATCAGAATCGGTTCCTTGCTTCGCTCGAGTTCGGAAAGCAGTTCGGTCGCCTGCCGCTTGAGCGTGGTCACGAGTTCTGTTCGCATGTACAGTGATACTCATTATCGCGAAGTCAATTGCTCGTGTCGCGTCCAGGCTGCAACCGTTATTCGCGCGGCATCGGGATTACCGGCGAGCGGCTTCCCACCTGATAAACGAGACGGTCGGACAATCGCACCGCGGTGAGCGCGCCGCCCCACAGGCAGCCGGAATCGAGCATCAGCACGTTGGGCGCGAGCAGAAGGCCGAGCGTCGACCAGTGGCCGCAAATGACGAGCGACGATGCGGTGCGTCGCTTTTCGTGCAAAAACCATGCGTCATATCCCGGCGGCGCATGCGCTGCGCCGCGCTTTTCGCGAAAATCCATCCGCCCGTCGGCAGTGCAGAAGCGGAGCCTTGTGAGCGCGTTCACGATGACGCGCAGCCGATCGAAGCCTTCGAGATCGTCGTGCCATGTGCGCGGCTCGTCACCGTAGAGCGCACGCAGAAACGGCGCGCGCGCATCGCCCGCGAGCACCGTCTCGACCTCGCGGGCGAGTTCGAGCACGCGCGGCGTCGTCCATTGCGGCAAGACACCGGCGTGGACGAGCAGCATGCCGTCTTCGGCGCGCGCGAGTGGCTGGCGCGAAAGCCACGCGATCAGCTCATCGCGATCGGGTGCGGCGAGGATCGGCGCGAGCGTATCGTCGCGATGGGACGGCCGATGTCCGGCCGCAACGATCAGAAGATGCAGATCGTGGTTGCCGAGCACGATCTGTGCGCAATCGCCGAGCGCGCGCACTTCACGCAGCACCGACAGCGAGTCGGGACCGCGATTGACGAGATCGCCGGTCAGCCACAACCGGTCGCTGCGCGCCGAAAATCCGATCAGCGACAGAAGCTCGCAGAATTCGGCGTGACATCCCTGGACGTCGCCGATCGCGTAATGCGCCATTGGGAAGCTCGAGCAAGCGTCGTCTTCGCGCGAACGCGCGAAAGCGTCGCGACGGTACAATCGACGCATTGTAGCGAACGACGGTTCACGTCCTGTTGCAGTTCTTCCTGAACGCCGCGCAGCGCGAGGCGGTGCGCTACGACAGCGGCCCGCTCTTCGTGCTCGCGGGGGCGGGAAGCGGCAAGACGCGCGTCATCGCCGCGGAGATCGCGCACTGCTTGCGCGCGGCATTGATTCGGCACGCATCTTCGCGATCACGTTCACGAACAAGGCCGCGCTCGAGATGCGCGAACGCGTCGCGGGCGCGCTTACGACGCAGGCGCATGCATCGGCCGTCGCGATCTCGACCTTTCACAGTGTCGGGCTTCGCATCGTGCGCGAAGAAGGCTCAGCGCTCGGCTTGCCGCGCGGCTTCTCGATTTTCGATCCCCCGGACATCGAGCCGATCGTCGCCGAGCTTGCTGCGACAGCGGACCGGTCCCAAACCCGTGCAATCCAGTGGAAGATCGGTCAGTGGAAAAACGCGCTCGTCGATCCGGCGAGCGCGTTGAAGCAGGCGAACGACGGCGACGCGCTTGTCGCCGCACGCGCGTACGCGGGCCACCGCGACGCACTTCGGGCTACCGCGCCGTGGACTTCGATGATCTGATTGCGCTGCCGGGCACGCTGTTCGACGCCGACAGGCGGCACGCTGGACAACCTCGCGGCGCTGCCGCGCGACTATCCGCAGCTTCGCGTCATCGAGCTCGAGCAGAATATCGTTCGACCGTGCGCATCCTTCGCTCAGCCAATGCGCTGATCGGCAACAATCGCAAGCTGTTCGACAAGCGGCTTTGGACCGAGCTCGCGCACGGCGAGCCGTTGCGCGTGACGCCGGCGGCCGACGAGGACGCCGAAGCCGAGATCGCCGTGTCGCGGCATAGGGACAGGCGACGCTCGCATCCCTTGGCGAGATCGCCGCGAAACGGCGGTCGAGCCTCTTCGCGGCCGCATTCGACGCGCAGCTCGTCTCGTCGCTACCGTCGCGCCAGCGCGGTGCGCTCGAGGCGTTCTGCACGCTTGTCAATGCGATCCAGCATCGCGCGAAGCGCGAGCCGGCAGGACGCCTGCTCGACGAGCTCCTGCGCGCGATCGGCTACGTCGAATGGCTCGATTCGACACTCGATCGGCGCGACGCGCGCTCCTTTTGCCGCACGCGCAAAAGCGCAGGCGAGAAGGTCGATTGCACGCCGTCGCGGTTCCTGGCCGAGCTCGCCCAGGAGGATTTGCGCTATGCAGACCGCGCGCTTTCGGCCGAGGAGGCCGCGCGCGCGAAAGTCGAGGGCAACGCTCGGCTCGCGGCGCTGAAGGCGATGGTGTCGCGCTAGAAATCGTTACTTCGCCGCCGCCACCATGTAATCGACCGCGGCCTTGACCTGCGCGTCGCTGAGCGACGCATTGCCGCCCTTCGGCGGCATCGCGTTAAGGCCGTGGAGCGCGGCGTTGTAGAGCGAGGGCATGCCGGTCGCGATGCGCGGCGCCCACGCGGCCTTGTCGCCGAACTTCGGGGATCCCGCGAGGCCCGTTGCGTGGCATACGTGGCACGTCTCGTCGTACACGGCCTTGCCTTCGTGGGCGCTCGATGCGCTTGGGGTCTTCGTCGTCGCCGCAGTGCCAGATGTTGCCGCTGCCGCACTCGCTGCAGGCGGCGGCGCCGATGCCGTGCTCGCGACCGTCGCCGTTGTAGTTGCCGGAGGCGCCGTCGATGCGGGAGCTGCAGATGCGGTCTGCGTGGCTGGGGAGGGCGAGGATGCGGGCTCCTTCCATCCGGCGCCCGCCTGGTCCGCGAGATAGACGACGGCCCGATGCACTTCGTCGTCGGTCAAGTCCGGATTGCCGCCCTTCGGCGGCATCGCGCCCGTCTTTCCTTGGAAACCTTCGATCGCGTGCTTGACGAGCGTCGCTTCGCCTTCGGCGATACGCGGCGCCCACTCGGGCTTGTCCCCGGCCTTGGGCGCGCCGGCGAGCCCCGTTTCATGGCACGTCTTGCAGACTTGCACGAACACCTGCGCTCCGGTCATGTTGCCGCTTGAAACCGCTTCGGCAACGACGACGGTGCCGACCGGCTTGATTCTCTCGAGCACGTGCACCGGGTCTTCGTGCGTGTCGCGCGGCATGCTGGTGAAAAGCTGCGACAGCAGTCCGATTACGGCGATCGGCACGGCAAACGCGAGCAGGACGACGATGACGAGTTGCTTCGGCGTCTTGATCGGGGACGAGTGCGGGTCGTGTTCCGGCATGGCGTTTTCGGGATCTGAAGGCGAGCCAACTGCCTCTCGCGCGGCCAAAGCGCTGCATTATAGCGACGCACGGTTCACGCGCCCGGCGTTCGTTCGCGTGCGTCGGCGTCTTGCATGCTGACCCGCGAAGTGGCGCCCGCTATAATCGATCGCTGCGATGCGCCCGTAGCTCAGTTGGATAGAGTATTGGTTTCCGAAGCCAAGGGTCACAGGTTCGAATCCTGTCGGGCGCGCCACCGCTTTCACTTGCGACGCGAGCGCGTCACGCGTTTCATCGGCCCGCGAACCCGAGTGGGTTGGCTTCGCACCTATCGCGCGATGCGCGCGGTATCGATTTCTATTCGCACTACGCATACCAGACACGCCATTTTTTTCGCGATCGGCCTGCTGCTCACTTTGCAGGGTGGCGTCGCGCGCGCCGACGACGCCGCGCCTGCGCGGGACGATGCGAACGCGCGCAGGATCGTCGAGGACGCCGATCGCATTCGCTTTCCCGGCGAAGGCTTTCAGGTCGACGTGGCGATCGTCACGACAGGCACCGACAAGGCGACCGACGAGCGCAAATACCGCGTGCTGTCGAAAGGCAACGAGAACACCGTCGTGATGGTCACCGAGCCAGCGTCGGAGCACGGACAGATCCTGCTCATGAAGGAGCATGACCTCTGGGTCTTCCTCCCCAATGTTTCGCAGCCGGTTCGCCTGTCGCTTTCGCAGCGATTGACCGGCGAGGTCGCGAACGGTGATCTCGCCCGCGCCAACTTCACCGGCGATTACAACCCGAAGCTTGTGCGCACCGAGACGATCGAAGGCGAGAAGTACAACGTGCTCGAGTTGACGGCGGTCGATCGCTCGGTCACCTATCCGCGCGTCGTCTATTGGGTGCGCGAATCGAATTCCGCGCCGTACAAGGCCGAGTTCTATTCGCTGTCGAACCGGCTTCTGAAGACCTGCACGTACGGCAAGTACGACAAGGTGCTCGGCAAGCTTCGGCCGACCGAGCTCGTGATGACCGACGCGTTGCGCGAGGGCGAGAAATCGGTGCTCGTTTACAGCGCGATGAAGCTGCGCGATCTTCCGGACAAGGTTTTCACCAAGGACTATCTGAAGAAGCTCGAGTGAATCGCCATCGCATCACGCAGGCATGCGATGCTCTTCCTGGCGGTACGCGTCGTCGATCTCCTCGGTGATCGTCGCGAAGAGCGGACGCACGAAGACGCTGAAGCCTTCGATTACCTTCTGCACCGACGTCATCGACGGATATCGCAGCCCGCGATGCTCGATCGGCGGTCCGATCGGTTGGAGAGCGACACCGAGCCGCGCGAGTTGCTTGCCGAGCCTGCGCTCGGTCAGCATGAAAAGCGTATCGATACCCTGTCGTTTCGCCTGCGCGATCATCGCGAGATAAAGGCCCGCGGCGATGTAGGGAAAGCGCGGCCGATCCGGCGTTCCGAAATCGCTTTCATTGATTCCGAGCGGTACCTTCTGCTCGCCGCGGCGCCTGCGATAGCGGGCAATCACCGCGAGGCGCGAGACTTCCGCGATTCGCGAGCGGTCGAGCCGTGACGGGTCGACGATGCCGCGATCGAGCGAATCGCGGCAAAGCATCTCGAAAGGAAGCTCGATGCCGGGGTCGTTGCGGTCGGCGAGCACCAGGCGCACGCATCCGACATACTCGCCGGTCGATACCGACTGAAGCACGCAGTGCATCGAGCGTCGATCGAACGCGTCGGATTCGAGGCGGTCCTCGCGTAGCGGCTCGTATCCCAGCTCTTCGCAATACACCGCATGGCGAATGGCGAAGACCGCGCGGCGCAAATCATCATCGAGCGCGGGCCGCGCGCGGAAGTACTTGCGAAAGCCTGCGCCGAGATTCAGGAATTCGGGCAGGTACATGCGTCGTGTCCGCGGTTCGGCTTAAGGATACGGCCGTCTCACTCTCGAAGGGCCTGCCATTGTAGCGCGCACATTTTCGAAACGGCCGTTCGCGCGCGGGACGATCGCGCGAACGTCGGCGATGCGCGTTACTGCGCATGCGTGGTTCGCATGCCACGCGTCGTCCCGCGCAACTGCCATCGATTCAGGCACTCACGGGCAAACGGCACGAAATGAGCCGTTAGTCGCGTCGTCGATCAGAGACACTATCGGCGACCAAAATTCTTAGTTAGACTCCCGCCGTCTTTCAACGTGTAGTCGACGGCTCGGCTGCGCTTCCATGCAATGAACCAATGAAGACGAGGGTGCATATTGGCTGCATTGGCTAGACGCCGCCCGATCGAGCGAGCCCCGATCGCAGGCGATACGATCACCGCAATTCCCCACAACCCCCCGCCGGTCCGATTGTGCGTCGAGGATCCCGACGCCCGTCGGTTGGCGATCGAGCCGCAGACCAGCCTCTTCAAGGTTCGTCTCGCCAATACACAGGAGCGTCGATCCCAGGCGAGCTATCTCATTCAGCGCCGTTACGCGTGGAGGGGTTACGCGGTGGGGGACCAGGCGGCCGGTACGCCGAGTCGCATCACGATAGCCGCCCACGACAACGACGCGACCGCCGGCACGGTGACCGTCGGTCTTGATTCTTCGGAAGGTCTTTTCGTCGATGGCCTCTACGCCGAGGAGGCGGATCGGCTACGCGACCAGGGGCATCGCCTCGCAGAATTTACGCGCCTCGCGATCGAGAACAACGTCCACTCGAAGCCGCTGCTCGCCGCGCTGTTTCATATTGCATTCATTTATGCCAGGCGCATTCACCGCTGCACCGACCTGCTGATCGAGGTCAATCCACGACACGAGAGCTTCTATCGGCGCATGCTCGGCTTCCAGCCGGCCGGACCGATGCGGGCCGATGCGCGGATCGGCGCCCCGGCGCTGCTGCTGCGTCTTTGCCTTCGGCATGCGCAATCCGAGATCGGGCGCGTCGGCGGCAGTCCCCATCTCGCCTCGATGGAGCGATCGCTGTATCCGTATGCGTTTGCCGCGCGAGAGGAAGTGCTCATCGAGCGGAGGTTGAGGGCGCTGGGATAGCGCTTGACGCGGGCATGGTCGATGCCCGATCGCCGACGCATTCCGGCCACCAAGGCCTCAACCGGGCTTGCGTGCGACTACGTCGTACGCGTTCCCCGAGACTTGTTCCTCGACGATCTCGAATCCCGCGGCTTCGAGGCGCTTTCGCACATCCTCGCGGGAATAAGGCGAGACGAGGATTCCCTTGCGCATGCCCCATGCATTGATCCGCGTGGCGAGCCATCTCGCAGGCGGCGTGCCGCGCGGAAACAGAAGCACGTTCGCGGCGAGGCGGCCATCGGGCATCAGTACGCGATGGATCTCGCGAAACGCGGCATCGGGATCTGGCAGGCAGTGGACCGAATTGGCGATATTCGCGGAATCGAAGCTTTCGGACGGGTAAGGAAGCGCGCCCGCATCGGCGTGCTCGAGCTCGATGTCCTGATTGCCCGCGAAGCGGCGCATCGCGCCGGCAAGCATCGGTTGCGCGTAATCGATGCCGACGAGGCGAACGGACGGCATGCGCCGCCGTCGTCGCCACCGAAGAACGATGCCCGCCAGCGTGCCGGTTCCGATCGCCACCTCGAGATGCCGGCCGCGCATGTTGCGCCCGAAGAAGCGCACTTGGCGTCCGAGCGTGCTGCGGTACGCGAACGTCAGAATGAAGAAGCCGCGCACGTCGTACCACCACGGCGGGGACGCGTACGCAAGGGCGATGCTATCCTTCTTCGGCCTTGATTGCGCCTCATCGGCTGCGGATCTCATGCTCATCGCCGGTCCCGACGCTTCCTGATGCCCATCATGCGCCTCGCGATGCGAAGCGCGACGCGCTGGATCGGATGTCGGTTGCCGCCGGGTCGCCAGGTCCTTTTCAGCACGTTGAGGTACGCATCGAAGTGCAGTCCACGCGGCGCCGCCACGACCTTGCCGCGACCGAGAAGAATCTTGAGCGCCTCGGCGCCCACGATGCCGGCGCAGAGCTCGCACGCCATCGTCGTGGACGGCCCTCGGCGGGATGCGAAGTCGACTGCTTCCGGAAACACGAGATAGCGCCGCTGCAGCATCGCCGGTGAGAGCCCCACGAGGAACCGGATGGCCATCTCCTGCTCGTCGCAACCTTCCCATGCGAAGTATTGCTCGAACGTCATGCCGCCGGGCATGAAATTGAGCAGCGCGGCGCCCATCCCGAGAGGCGCGGCGGTCGTCGCCGGAATGCCGCGGCGGGCGCATTCGGCGAAGACGAGCTTGCGTGCCTGGAACGCGAAGAAGTCGAGGCCGTCGACGTACAGGTCGCTGCCGTCAAGAAATCTCGCGACATTCGATGCGTCGACGCCAATGGGGTACATGGCGAGCTCGACGAGCGGGTTGATATCGCGCGCCATGTCGGCAAGCACCGATACTTTCGCACGCCCGAGCGTGCTCACGAGCGCACCCGCCTGGCGATTGAAATTGGGAAGCTCGAACGTGTCGAAGTCGGCGATGGCAAAGCGGCCGACGCCGAGCCTTGCGAGCGTCAGCAGATGCGAGCCGCCGACGCCGCCGAGCCCGGCAATCGCCACACGCTTGGTGCGAAGGCGAATCTGCTCGTCGGGCGTGAGCCAGCCGATGTTTCGGGCAAACGCCTGGTCCTGCGAGAACGACGACAATCGGCTTATCGCACCCATGATAGGGCGCACTGTATCAACAGCGGGGTCGGCCATCAAAGGCTGACCTCGCTCGCACGCGATGTCCTTGCACGCAATCGCCGCATCGTTGCGCGTCGCTCGCGCGGACGTCACCGTGGGATGGTGGGCAGTCACCCGGCAGTGGCGCCGTTCCGGTTTCTGCCTTTGCGCGATCGGCGTGGGCGTTGCGGCGCTGATGCTGGCCGGCGGCTTCATCGACTGGAATTTCCTTCACTACCGGGAAGCGATGATCCATACGCAACTCGGACACATCCGTGTGCACCGTGCCGGCTACACCGCGCACGGCGCGGCCGCGCCGTTCGATTACGTGCTGCCCGCCAATGCTCCGGAGCTTCGCGCATTGCGAAACCTGCCCACTGTGCGGACCGTGGCGCCCCGGCTCGCGGTCAACGGTCTCGCGAGCCACGGCGACGCGACGGTCCCGTTCGTCGGCGAGGGCATCGATCCGATCGCGGAAGGGCCGCTGACCGCATCGCTGACGATGGTCGCGGGCGCACCGCTCGAAAGCGCCACGGGCGATGGCGTGATCGTCGGACAAGGCCTTGCCCGCAATCTCGGCGTACGCGTCGGCGACAACGTCGTGCTCGTTGTCAACACCGCGAAGGGAGGCATCAACGGGACCGAGGCTCGCGTGCGGGGGGTCTTCACGACGGTGAGCAAAGCGTACGACGACACGGCGCTGCGCCTTTCGATCGGCACCGCGCAAAAGCTCGAGCGCGTCGATGGCGCCCATACATGGGTGCTGCTGTTGCACGACACTGCCCAGACGAGCGACACGCTGGCCACGGTCGAGCGGGTGCTCGGCACCACGGCATTCGAGGCCGTGCCGTGGTCGAAGCTCTCGGATTTCTACAACAAGAGCGCGGCGCTGTTCTCGCGGCAGGTCGGCGTCATGCGAACGATCATCGGTCTCTTGATCGTGCTGTCGATCGGAAATGCGCTCACGATGGGTGTCATGGAGCGCACGACGGAGATCGGCACGGCCATGGCGCTCGGCAGCACCCGCAAGCACGTCCTTCGCCGCTTTCTCGTCGAGGGCGTGTTGCTGGGCGTGCTCGGCGCGGGAATCGGCATCGCCGTGGGAGCGGCCCTCGCACGCATTGTCTCGGTAATCGGCATTTCCGTACCGCCGCCGCCGGGCATGGCACACGGATACATCGCACAGATTCTCGTGACGCCGTCGGCGACGCTCGCCGCGGCGCTTCTGGCGATCGCGACGACCATCATTGCCGCGCTCTATCCCGCGTGGAAGGCGTCGCGAATGGTGATCGTCGACGCGTTGCGGCGCAATCGCTGAAGTCTGCCCGCTCGTGCTGCGTTTCGCGTTACGCAACCTGTTCCGCCAAGGGTTGCGCACGTCCCTGACGCTTGCCGCGATCGCGTTTGGCGTCGCGGCGCTGATCGTCAGCGGCGGCTTTTTTCGCGACCTTCTGATTCAGCTCGGCGAGGCGACGATCCACTCGCAGACCGGGCATCTTCAGGTCGCGAAGCGCGGGTATTTCACATCAGGAGCGGCAGCGCCGGAGCGCTATCGATTCCCGGACCAGCAGCATGCAAGGGCGATCATGCTGGCGCAGCCGGGCGTTCGCGACGTGCTCGCACGCGTCCGCTTCTCGGGCCTCATCAGCAACGGCCGCGCCGACTGGCCCATCATTGGCGAGGGCATCGAGCCCGACAAGGAAACACGCCTCGGAACGTATCTCCAAATCGTCGCCGGGCGCGCGCTCGATGATCGCAGCCGTTTCGGCGTGATGGTCGGTGAAGGCGTTGCCGATGCGTTGAAGCTTCGTCCCGGCGATCACGTCACCCTGCTCGCGAACACCGATCAGGGCGCGCTCAATTCGGTCGACCTCGACGTGCTTGGCGTCTTCCGCACGTATTCGCGCGACTATGATGCCCGGGCAGTCCGCATTTCGTTCGAAGCCGCGAAGGACCTGCTCGGCACCGACGCAACGAGCGTTCTCGTGGCGTCGCTCGACCGGACCGAGGACACTGATTCCGTCGCCACGGCGCTTCGCAGCAGGTTTGCGGGGCGCCCCATCGAAGTGAAAACCTGGGTCGAGCTCAACGATTTCTACGAAAAGACGGTCGACCTCTATCGACAGCAGTTCGGCATCCTGCAGGCGATCATGCTCGTCATGGTGCTGCTTGGCGTCGCGAACAGCGTCAACATGAGCATGTTCGAGCGCGTCGGCGAGTTCGGCACGATGCGTGCGCTCGGCAACCGGTCGCGCCACGTCTTCGGCCAGATCGTCGTGGAGGGCGCGGTGCTGGGCGCGATCGGCGCGGCGCTTGGCGCCGGAATCGGGATTGGCGTGGCCCTTGCGCTATCGGCAATCGGCATTCCGATGCCGCCGCCGCCGAACGCCAATCTCGGCTACGTCGCGACGATTCGCGTCGTTCCCCGAATCGTTGGCGAGGCGTGCCTCGCCGGCTTCGCGGCTGCGGTCATTGCATCGCTGGTTCCCGCGCGCCGCCTGTCGCGGATGCCGGTCGTCGAAGCGCTGCGCGCGAACGTGTGAATCGCGAGGACGAAAAAATCCCCGGGGATCGCCCGGGGATTTTTCGGAGAAGCGTCGTTTTCGAGGCTCAGCCTTGCTTGCGGCGCCGCGAGACAGCCGCCAGTCCGATCAGGCCGACGCCGAGCAGCATGAGCGTCGCGGGTTCGGGGGCACGGGCAAACGTGACATCGAGAGAACCGGTAATCGTCTGCGTCCCGCTGACTGCGAAGTTGTCCAACTGCCCCGATTGGAATGACAGGTCGTAAAAGGGCACGGGCAGTGTGAAGTAGTCCGTTCCGCCTGGCACCGTTGATGTAAGGTGGAACGACGTCGTGGTGCCGAAGCTTCCGCAGTTAATGCCGGTGGAACACGTGGGGAGTGAGGGGTCCAGCGTTCCGGTACCTCCTAACGGCGTGCCTGTGGCAATCTGATAGTCGTCCGAGGTGTTTGCTGCGGTCCACGGCGCAGAACCATTAGCCGGTGGAGTGAACGTCGTATCTTCGAGCGGGTCGATCGAAACCGACAGCGAACCGCTTCCGGGCGTGTCGGTGAACGTCGTGACGGCACCACTCGTCGAGAATGTGCCGGACGACTGATAGAGGGCATAGAGGCCGTAACCCGTCGTGGGCAAACCATTCAATTGCGTCGGGCTGACGATCGTGCAGGGGCTGGGACAGTTATTCGCAAATTGACCGGCTTGCCAAAGAAGCGAGACGGTAAATGTATTACCTGCCCCAAACGTGATGACCTCAGTGTAATTGCCGGTGATCTTGTCCGCTGTGAACGTGTTCGATACGGCACCCGGGACGGAGCCTTCGCTGACCTGAAATGGGTTGAACACGGCGGCAGATGCGGTACCGCTTCCGAGCCCCAGCGCCGCCGCGAAGGCCACGGCAAGCCCCATTCCCTTCATTATCCTATTCATGGCGTTCATACTCGTCTTCTCCTGGATTGAAATCCCGCCCTCGTCAGATGCTATTGGAGGCGGCGAATCCTAAGCATGAAGCAGGCCACGCTAATAAACCTAATGATTACCGCGACTTACGTATGAGCGTCGCCCCTCGCCCCCGAGCGGATGTCAAATCCGTCGACACTGAAGAGACCGCCGATCGGGCATTGGAACGTTTCGATAATACGGCCGATCAGGTCGGGCGGCCACGTGGCTTTTCCGGATCGACGGCAGAGCGCTCGACGGCTTTCATGGCAAGCGCGGGGCGTGTAGCGCAAAGCGTGGCGACGCTCGTTGGCGTCGGCAAGGACTACAGGCTCGGCGACAGCACCATCACCGCCCTTCGCGACGTCAACCTGACGG
Source organism: Casimicrobiaceae bacterium (assembly GCA_035308425.1). Taxonomy (GTDB): domain Bacteria; phylum Pseudomonadota; class Gammaproteobacteria; order Burkholderiales; family Casimicrobiaceae; genus VBCG01. The sequence goes on from DATGGP010000059.1 coordinate 46,579, forward strand.
TCGAGTCCGGACTCTTTCTCGCGCTCGCCGGACCGTCGGGTAGCGGCAAGTCGACGCTCCTGAATCTGATCGGCTGCATCGACACGCCGACCTCCGGGCGCGTCTACATCAACGGTGAAGACGTGAGCGGCAAAACGCCCGACCAGCTCGCGGCGCTGCGCGCGCGAACGATCGGCTTCATCTTCCAGACATTCAATCTGCTGCCGGTGCTCTCCGCGGAAGAGAACGTCGAATATCCGCTTCTGCAGCTTGCCGAAATCGGTCGGCGCGAGCGTCGTGATCGCGTGCGCTACTACCTCGACATGGTGGGGCTGACGCCGCAAGGGAAGCAGCGGCCGAACCAGCTCTCCGGGGGTCAGCGCCAGCGCGTCGCGATCGCGCGCGCGCTCGCCGTGCACCCGAAGCTCGTGCTCGCCGACGAGCCGACGGCCAATCTCGACCACAAGACGGGGCGGCGCGTTCTCAAGCTGATGCGCCGCATCAATCAGGACACGAAGGTGACGTTCGTATTTTCGACGCACGATCCGAAGGTCATCGACATGGCCGATCGGCGCGTCGACCTGGAAGACGGGGAAATCGTGCGCCTTGGCGTTCGCAGCGGCGAGGATTGGAAATACGCGTTCCGCCGACGCGCCGATTGACCGCAATCAGAATGCGTAGCGAACTTCGGTATACACGCGGTCTCGGTTGCTGAATTGCCCGAAGAAGCCGAGCGGCGGCCCGCCGAAGATGTCGACACCGGCGATCAATTGCCAGTTGCGCTCGACATCGTAGATTAGTCGCGGCCGAATCATGTAGTCCGTACGGCGCAGGCTCGCGATGTAGAGCACCTCGGCCTGAAGCCGATCGCCGAACTTGTGGCTGACAAGCAAGCTGCCACCCGGCTCGTTCTGCTTCGGCACGATATCGGGATCGTGGTCGAAGAACGTGCGATTGAATAGTTGCACGTCGAGCCGCGTGTCCGCGGGCAAGGCGAAATCGAGGCCGCCGATCACGTCGAGCGTGTTCTGTCGCACCACGCCGTCCTCGTCGGCAAGCCGCAACACGTCGTAGCTTCTTCCCTGCGTGTAGACCAGCTCTGCCTTGAACACGGCCGGCCCGAGATCCTTGGCGAGCGTGCCTCCCGTCTGCCAGATGCGATCGTGCCGCGCCTGATAAACGAACGCGGGCTGCGGCGCGAGCACGACCTGGCGATAGAACGTCGGTTGCGCGTCCATGCTGTCGTAATAGAAGCCCGACGCGTCCCAGCCATTCTTCAAGTACGAAAGGCGCAGGCCGAAATTGGTGTGGCCGAGCGTGCGGCGCGGGAACTGCTCGTTGTCGAAAAGCGTGGCGAACCCGGGTGGAGGCGAAGGCACGGCCGGAAAGAACTCGGCGCCCGGCTTTCCGATGTTGTCGTAGCTCGGCACGGGGATCCACACGGCTTCCGCGTGGAAGTCGCCCTTGAAATACTCGGCGCGCCCGGCCCATTGCGGGATGCGCAACACGTCGAAATCCGGAAGGATGAATTCACGCAGATCCTTCGCCGATACGACGTCGGCGAAGAACAATCCGACCATTTCGCCCCAAACCACCTGTTGGCGGCCGACGCGAAAGTCGAAGTCGCCCGCGCCGATGTCGAGATAGTTCTCGCGCGCGAACGCATTGAAACGTTGATCGCGCCGCACGTCGGGTGGATAGAAATTCGTCGCGTCGTAGACGAAGTCGTAGTCGAGACGCGCGCCGATCTTGTACTTGACGTTCTCCGAGAGCGAGCCGGTGCCGTCGAGCTCCGCGCGCACCAGCATCTTCGACCAGTGCTCCGGCTCCCCGTACGTATAAGCGAGCTCGCCCCGCACGAACCCGTGCCACGCAGGCGTTGGGCCGGCAGGCTTCTCCTCGCCAAACAGGTTTTCGCGCGACTCGCCTTTCGGCGCCTGGTCGGTGTCATCGCCGAAGAGCTCGCTCTTCGATCCCGGCACATCGGCCGCGATGAGACGATCGAAGAGCGCCGGCGCAATCCGGATCGACACGCGCGGCGCATCGTCGGTGCGCATCGACGTCGGATCCGATTGCGCATCGCCAGGCGCTTGCGCGAGCGCCGCGGTCGACGCCAGCGCACACGACATGACCGCGGCTCGCACGACGCGAGGTGCTGCATGCAAATCGAACCTTCTTACCGATCGCGATCGAATTGTCGTCGCACCACAACGATCTTGTCGCCCACAGGACGTGGCACGGGACGTGGCTGTCGTCGCCGATGAACGCTCATCGGCCCGCCGGTCAAACGCCATCGCGATTCGATACCATGAGTGTCCTTTCGCGCGGAGCGTCGGGAGCACGTTGGCGCAATGCCGCTCCGCAAGATCACTCGATGGCATGGAAGCTGCTTGCAACTGCGGGTTGCTTTGAGGCTGCCCGTTCGCAAGCGCTGCTATGATCCACATTCCATCGGCCGATTTATGCATAGGGAGGAAGCATGATTGACAGCATTGGGATGTCGCGGCGCCGCCTACCAATGTACGGCCGCTGGTTCGCGGCGTTCGCCTTCGCCGCACTGACGATCGCTCTTGCCGGATGCGCGACCAATCCGTATCCTCCCGCGCCCGGCGCGATCGCGAGCGTCGACTACAACTATCACATCGGACCTTCGGACGTCGTCAACGTCATCGTCTGGCGCAATCCCGAGCTGTCGATGAGCGTTCCCGTTCGTCCCGACGGCATGATAACCACGCCCCTGATCGACGATCTGCCGGCGATGGGCAAGACGCCGACCGAGCTCGAGCGCGACATGGAAAAGGCGCTCGTCAAATATATACGCGATCCGGTCGTTACCGTCATCGTGACGAATTTCACCGGGCCGTCGAGCGAGCAGGTGCGCGTCATCGGCGAAGCCACCAAGCCGCAGATCCTTCCCTATCGCAGGGACATGACGGTGCTCGACGTAATGATCGCCGCGGGCGGCCTGACCGATTTCGCCGACGGCAATGCGGCGCGCATCTTTCGCGTCGCCGACGGCGGCAAGCTCTACAGCGTTCGCTTGCGCGACTTGATCAAGCGCGGCGACATCACGGCGAACGTCGCGATGCGTCCGGGCGACATCCTGATCATCCCGCAGAGCTGGTTCTAAGGCGCAGGGGCATCGAACAATCCGGATAGCTTCGCCATGCAAGAGATCATTCAACAGGCGCTCGTCTACCTCCGCGGCATGTGGCACCGCCGCTGGATCGGTCTTGCGTGCGCGTGGATCGTCGCGGTCGTCGGCATCGCCGTCGTCTCGAAGATCCCCGAGAAGTTCGAGGCGAGCGCGCGCGTCTACGTCGACACCGAAACGCTGCTGCGTCCTTTGCTCGCCGGCCTGGCCATTCAGCCGAACGTCGACCAGCAGGTCGCGCTGATCAGCCGCACGCTGATCAGCCGGCCGAACGTCGAGAAGCTGATTCGCCTCGCCGACCTCGACTTGCGCACGAACAGCCCGCAGGATCGCGAGGAGCTCGTCGACACGGTGATGGCGTCGATCAAGCTCGGCGGCAATGTCGGCGCGAATCTCTACACGATCAGCTATCGCGACGCCGATCCGCAGCGCGCGCGCAAGGTCGTTCAGTCGCTCCTCAACATCTTCGTCGAATCGAGCCTCGGCAACAAGCTCCAGGATACGCAGAGCGCGGTCAAGTTCCTGGACGACCAGATCAAGCGCTACGAGGACACGCTGCAAGCCACCGAAGACAAGATCAAGGATTTCCGGATCAAGTACATGGGCATCAACCGCGACGGGCAGGACTACTTCGCGCGGATGTCGGCGCTTTCGACCGGGATCGAGCAGGCGAAGCTCGAGCTCGAGTCGGCGGAGCAGTCGCGCGATTCGTACAAGCGCCAGCTCGCGGGCGAGACGCCGATCTACGTGCCGGAAGCGAACGACGCATCCGCGGACAACGGCGGCGTCACGCTCGAGATCGACTCGCGCATCAATGCATTGAAGCGCGATCTCGATACGCTGCTTCGCAAGTACACCGAGGAGCATCCCGATGTCATCGCGACGCGCAGGCTGATCAGCCAGCTCGAGGCGCAGCGCAAGACCGAGCTCGACGCACGGCGCAAGGCGATGGCCGCCGAGGCGCCGCATGCGCAGAACCCGATGGACCAGAACCCGGTGTTCCAGCAGTTGCGCATCTCGCTCGCCGATTCCGAGGCGGCCGTCGCCTCGTCGCGGGCCAAGCTGGCAGGCCTTACATCGCAGTTCCAGCAGCTCAAGGCGCAGGCGCAGCTCGTGCCGCAGATCGAGGCCGAGTACACGCAGCTCAATCGCGACTACGACGTGCAGAAGCGCACGTACCAGAGCCTCGTCTCGCGGCGTGAATCGGCCACGATGGGCAAGGACGTTCAGGACACCGGCGCGGTGCAGTTCAAGATCATCGATCCGCCGCGCGTATCGCCCCAGCCCGTGGCGCCAAACCGCCTCGCGCTGCTCGGGTTGGTCGCCGCGCTGTCGATTGGCGCCGGATTGTTCGCGAGCCTGATCGCGAGCCAGATGATGCCCACGTTCCACGACGCGCGGACGTTGCGCGACATCACCAAGCGCCCCATTCTCGGTATGGTCTCGATGCTGCCGAGCGAGGCGTTGCGTCGCGCTCGCCGTCGCGGCGCGTGGCTTTTCGCCGGTGGGCTCGGCGGACTCGTCGCGGGCATGAGCGCCGTGTTCGCGTTCGTGCTGCTGGTCAGCCCGAACGTCATATGAGCATGCACCAGCGATGAGTTTGATCGAGCAGGCCGCGAAGCGGCTCGAGGAATTGCGCCGCGCGGGCGCCGAAATTTCCGAGGCGCAACCGCGTACGCCGCTTCACGCGGCCGAAACGGCGCCAACACCCGAGGCGTTCGTGCGCGCGCTCGATACGCGGATCGCCCACGAAGCGCCGCCGCGTCCGGCGATTCACGACGAGCCGCGCCGCGCGCCGGCGTCCCGCGTCGAGCACCCGGCCCGCGTGATCGACATCGATTTCGCGATGCTGAAGCAGCGCGGTTTCGTCACGCCCGATGCGCTCAAGTCCCAGATCGCCGACGAGTTCCGCGTGCTGAAACGGCCGATCATCCGAAACGCGGTCGGGCAGGGCGGCGTGCGCGTACGAAACGGCAACCTCGTGATGGTGACGTCGGCATTGCCGGGCGAAGGCAAGACGTTCACGTCGCTGAACCTCGCGCTCAGCATCGCAATGGAAGTCGACAGCCGCGTGCTGCTCGTCGACGGCGACGTCGCGCATCCGTCGATTCCGTCGATCCTCGGCTCGCCGCACGGCCCGGGCCTGCTCGATCTTCTGACGCGCGACGATCTCGACTTCGCCGATGCGCTCGTCAAGACGAACGTCGACAAGCTCGCGTTGCTGCCGGCCGGCTCCCGGCATCGCCGAGCGACCGAGCTTCTCGCGAGCGAACAGATGGCGAGCCTGTTGCGCGAGCTCGCGTCGCGTTACGCGGACCGCATCGTGATCTTCGACTCGCCGCCGCTGCTTCCGACGACGGAGGCGCGCGTTCTCGCGACGCACATGGGACAGATCGTGATGGTCGTCGCGGCGGATGCGACGTCGCACCACGCGGTGACGCAGGCGCTCGCGACGATCGAGACCTGCGACGTCGTGCTGATGGCGCTCAACAAGGCGAGGCAGACCGAGGTCGGGACGTATTACGGGTACTACCGGGACGATGACGCGCCGTAGCGCTTCCCGCGCGCTCGGCTGCGCGGCGAGCGCGATCACGCTTGCGGTGGCGAGCGCGCATGCCGCGGCGCAGACGTGGCGGCTGACGCCATCGATCACCGCGCAGCTCGAGGCGACGAATAACGTGAACCTCGGCTCGGGCGATCAGCGCGAGGGCGATTTCCTGACGCAGATCCAGCCGGCGCTCGCGGTGAGCGAGCACGGCGCCCATACGTCGGTGACGGGCTCGATCGTGCTGCCCATCCTGCTTTATGCGCGAACGGGCAGCGAGAACAACGCGGTTCGCCCCGAGGTGAACCTCACCGGTAAGGCCGAGCTCGTGCAGCAGCTCTTCTTCATCGACGCGAGCGCGAACGTATCGCAGGATTCCGTTTCGCCGTTCGGGCCGCGCCCCGTCAATGCGGCGACCGCGACCGTCAATCGCGCGACCGCGCAGTCTTACATGGTCTCTCCCTATTTCAAGGGACAGGGCGCGAACGACATCAACTACGAGTTGCGCGACAGCAATACGTGGACGGTCGCCAACGGCATCGCCGCCACCGGAAACCAGGCGTACTCGAACGAGGTGACCGGCCATCTCGACCAGACGCCGAAGCCTTTGGGGTTCGCGCTCGATTACGACCGGCTCGACACGAATTTCACCGACAGCGGCACGCTCATCACCGAGATCGAACGCGCGCGCGTCGAATGGCGGCCGGAGCCGGATTGGCAACTCGCCGCGATCGGCGGCTACGAGGACAACCGCTTTCCGCTCGCGGGCTACAACTCCGCCATCTACGGCGTGGAGGTCAGGTGGAAGCCGAGCGACCGCACGAACGTCGACGCGCAATGGCAGCACCGCTTCTTCGGCAGCTCGTATCAGGTCGGGATTCAGGAGACGACGCGGCTCACCGTCTGGTCGCTTCGAGCCTTTCGCGACATCACGACTTATCCGCAGCAGCTTGCGACGCTCGGCGTCGGCGCGAACGTGAACACGCTTCTGAACCAGCTCTTTGCGTCGCGCGTGTCGGACCCGACGCAGCGCCAGACGATCGTCGACCAGCTGATCAGCGAACGCGGCATTCCGTCCTTGCTGACGAGCCCGATCAGCCTCTTCTCGAACCAGGTCACGCTGCAGGACAGCGTCGAAGGAAGCGTGGGTCTCCTCGGAGCGCGCAACACGATTTTCCTGACCGCGTTTCGCACCAAGAGCGCGCCGGTGAAAAGCGCGAATCCGTCGCCGATCGACCTTCTGCTGTTCGCGCAGACGAACAACACGCAAACCGGCACGAACGTCGTCTGGACGCACCGGCTGACATCGCTTTATTCGCTCGCGACGAGTTTCGCCTGGACGCGCGCGATCGCGAACGACGTCACCAACGCGCATTCGACGCAAGCGACGCTGCAGACGACGCTGTCGGCGCCGCTGTCGCGGTCGACCAGCGTATTCGCCGGTTTGCGCTATCAGCGCTTCTGGTCCGACGTCAATCCTGACTTCAACGAGGCCGCGGCGTTCGTCGGCATGACGCACGTGTTCCGGTGATCGCGCCATGTACGAGACGTTCTACGGGCTGACCGGCAAGCCCTTCCAGCTCAATCCCGATCCCGCCTTCTTTTTCGGCAGTCGCGGTCACAAGCGCGCTTTTGCATATCTGCAGTACGGCGTGCACCAGGGTGAGGGCTTCATCGTCATCACTGGCGAGATCGGTGCGGGCAAGACGACGCTCGTGCGCAATCTGTTCGAGCAGATCGACCGCGATCAGCTCGTCGCCGCGCAGCTCGTCAGCACGCAACTCGACGCGGACGACATGCTGCGCTCGATCGCGGTCGCGTTCGGCTTGCCGGCGAAGACGATCGACAAGGCGACGCTGCTCGCCTCGCTCGAGGCGTTTCTCTGCCAGCTCGCAATCGACCGCAAGCGCGCGCTCCTCGTCGTCGACGAGGCGCAGAATCTTTCGCCGCGCGCGGTCGAGGAGCTGCGGATGCTGTCGAACTTCCAGTTCGGCGACCAGGCGCTTTTGCAAAGCTTCCTGATCGGGCAGCCCGAGCTTCGCCAGATGATGCAGAGCCCGCAGATGCAGCAGCTTCGCCAGCGGGTGACGGCGTCGTATCACCTGGGCCCGATGGACAAGGCCGAGACGCAGGCGTACATCGAGCATCGCCTCACGCGCGTTGGATGGAAGGGCGACCCGCGCTTCGAGCCCGACGCGTTCGATTTGATCCACACGTCGAGCGGCGGCATTCCGCGGCGCATCAACACGCTTTGCAACCGGCTGCTCCTTGCGGGTTTCCTGGGCGAGAAGCACGCGTTCCAGGCGCAGGACGTGCAGGCGATCGCGCGCGAGATTCGCGAGGAGCTCGGCCCCGAGACGATGCTTGCCGCGGTTCGCACCTCGTCCCTGCGCGACCCGGTCCCCGGGCGTTTCGAGTCGCAGCAGGCCGATTCGGGCGCGTTCTCGTCGCATTTCCGCACGCTCGAGGAGCGCATCGAGCGCCTCGAAAACACCGTCGGCGCCGCCGTCGATCTCCTGCACCGCGTGCTGCACGGCGAGCGCACGCAACAAAAGCCGGGGACGCCCGGAAGCCGATGATGGGCGAGATCCTGCGTCCGATCGGGCCGATCGTCGCCGTCGTCGGCGCGCGGCCGAACTACATGAAGATGGCGCCGCTTCTGCGCGCGTTTGCGCGCAAGTCGGGGCTGCCGAGCATCGTGCTGGTGCATACCGGGCAGCACTACGACATCGCCATGAACGAGCGGCTGTTCGCAGACCTCGGCCTGCCCGCGCCCGATCTCAATCTCGAAGTGGGCTCGAATACGCATGCGGTGCAGACCGCTGAGGTGATGCGCCGCTTCGAGCCGGTGATCGACGAGCTCCGGCCGAGCGTCGTCATCGTCGTCGGCGACGTCAATTCGACGCTCGCCGCGAGCCTCGTCGCAAGCAAGAAGCGCGTGCCGGTCGTGCACGTCGAAGGCGGCCTTCGCAGCTACGACCGCGAGATGCCGGAGGAGATCAATCGGCTCGTCACCGACCAGCTCGCCGACGTGCTCTATACGACCGAGCGCGATGCTGCCGCCAATCTCGCGCGCGAGGGGATCGACGCGTCGCGCGTGCTTTTCGTCGGCAACGTGATGATCGATTCTCTGCTTCACCACAAGCCGCGCGCGATCGCGCCGGCCGAAACGCTGCGTCGCGCGGGACTCGATGGCGCATTCGTCTCGACGCCGGACGGCTTCGGCGCCGTCACGCTGCATCGGCCATCGAACGTCGATCACCCCGATGCGCTGTTGCAGGCGCTCGATATCCTGCGCGACGTCGCGGCGGGCGTCCCGCTCGTCTGGCCGATGCATCCGCGAACGCGCGCGAACATCGCGAAATTCGGGCTCGAGTCCGCGCTCGAAGGCGCGCGCATCGCGGTCCTCGAGCCGCAGGGCTATCTGGAAATGCTCGGGCTTCTCTCGCAGGCGCGGCTCGTGCTCACCGACTCGGGGGGCATCCAGGAAGAGACGACGGCGCTTTCCGTTCCGTGCCTCACCATGCGCGAGAACACCGAGCGTCCGATCACCGTGTCGCAGGGGACGAACACCGTCGTTGGCCGCGATCGCGCGCGCATTGCCGCGTGCGTCGACGACATCGTCGCGACCGGGGGCAAGCGTGGTCGCGTGCCCGAGTTGTGGGATGGCCATGCGGCGCAGCGGATCGCCGATCACCTCGAAACGTGGCTCGCAAGGCGCGGTGTTGGTGAGGCGGTGACGGCATGAATGTTGTTGAAAATGCGCCGCACGCCAGTCGCGTCGTCGTGACCGCGGAGACAGCGCTCGTCGCGCGACCCGAGCTTTCGCGCGCGCACGCGCCATCTGCGCCGATCGTCAATGCGCTGACAATCGACGTCGAGGATTATTTCCAGGTGTCGGCGTTCGCGTCGCAGGTGAGCCGCGATAACTGGGACGGCATCGAGTGCCGCGTAGAGGGCAACATCGAGCGAATCCTCGCGCTGCTCGCCGACGCGGGCGCGAGCGCGACGTTCTTCACGCTCGGCTGGATCGCGGAGCGCTACCCCGAGCTTTTGCGCAGGATCGCGAACTGCGGCCACGAGCTCGCGAGCCACGGCTTCGACCATCAGCGCGCGAGCGAGCAGTCGCCCGATGCATTTTCCGCCGACATCCGGCTCGCGAAGGCGATCATCGAGGACGTCACCGGTCGCGCGGTCAACGGCTATCGCGCGCCGAGCTTTTCGATCGGCCCCGCGAACGCATGGGCATTCGACGAGATCGCCGCGGCCGGCTATCGCTACAGCTCGAGCGTCTATCCGATCCATCACGATCACTACGGCGACCCGCACGCGCCGCGCTTCGCCTATGAAGTGCGGCCGGATTTGCTCGAAATTCCGGTCGCGACGATACGCATCGGCAATCGTAACTGGCCAGCCGGTGGCGGCGGCTATTTCCGTCTTCTGCCGTACGCGTTTTCGCGCTGGTCGATCGCACGGATCAACCGGCACGATGCGAAGCCCGCGATGTTCTATTTCCATCCGTGGGAGCTCGATGCCGAGCAGCCGCGCATCGAAGGCGCGGGACGCAAGGCGCGATTCCGACACTACGTGAACCTGCGCCGCATGGCGCCGAGGCTCGCGTGTCTCCTGCGCGATTTCTCGTGGAGTCGCGCCGATCGCGTGTATCTGGGCGGGGCTGCGGCATGAAGTCGGCGCTCGCCGAATCGGTTGCGCCGGTCGACAATGCCGCGTCGCTTCACGTGCGCCCGTTTCGCGACGCTGATGCCGCGCGCTGGGATCGCTTCGTCGACGACGCGCCGGACGCCACGTTCTTCCATCGCGCCGCGTGGCGAGGCATCGTCGAGGAAATTTTCGGCCATCGCTGCCACTACCTGATCGCCGAGGCGGGCGACGACATCCGCGGCGTTCTGCCGCTTGCGCAAACAAAGAGCGCGCTCTTCGGCCATTCACTCGTTTCGCTGCCGTTTTGCGTCTACGGCGGCCCGCTCGCACGCGATCGCAAAGCCGAAGATGCGCTGATCGACGCCGCAGTGGAGCTCGGCCGTGACCTTCGCGTGGAGCAGCTCGAGCTTCGGAATCGCCGGCCGATTCGTGCGTCGTGGCCGCGTCAGGA
>DATGGP010000060.1:0-20967 GCA_035308425.1 Casimicrobiaceae bacterium
GGCCAGCGCCACCTTGGCTTTGAACGTGGCTGAATGGTTACGGCGGGGTCGTTTCATCTCTCCTGCTCCTCGGCGACAATGTCGCCATTAGAGCAGAGCTACCACTTATCCGACTGTCCGATTTCCTGGAGCCACTTCTAACGCATATTTCAGCACGATCCTCGCGTGAGATGGCATGGTCTGGTCACGATGCCAGCGCAATCCACGGTTCGATGCGTCCGCCGACGTCCTTTGGGACGGCGCGAAGGTGTTGAACTGTTGCGCGCTTTAACGTTCTTTTGCGTTCAGGTGCATGACAGGGCACGCGACATTCGATTGCCCGATCGCCAAAAAAAAGCGACGCGTGCGCCCGAACGGCCGGTTGTGAATCACGCAACTATTGCGAAGGCCGATCGGTTGATCGTGAAGGCGGAAGGAAGCCCGCGAGATCGTGCTCGATGAGACGTTGCGTTGCGGCCGCGTCCTTGTCGACATTTGGCGGTGGTGCGATGGGTCGTGTGACGGCGGCGCGCGTCGTCGTGCGATGTTTCGCGCGCGTCGACGATCTCGACGATGTTGTCGCGCGCTGCGTCGATGCGACGGGCGGAACCTTCGCTTCAGTCGAGGGCGCCCTTGTCGACGCGGATGCTTCGCTTTCGGAAGAGGGCTGCGCGGGAGTCTTCGTCGACGCCTCGCGATGCGCCGATTCCTGGTCATCCTCTGCCTGTGCTGGCGCTGCGGATTCGGGTGCCTGATTCGCGTCGCCCGGTGTCGTTTGCGCGTTCGACGGCGCCGTTGTCGTATCGCTCGACGCGGGCGGTTGCGAAGCTTCGGCGGCAGGTGGAGGTGTCGCCGTATCCGTCGACGCACCGGACGTCGCTGCATTCCGAGATGTGTCGGGCGTCGACGACGGCGTGGCATCTTGCGCCGCCTTTGAATCTTGCATGGATGCCGGCGTCGTGATGGCCGCGAACCACTGTTGGACCCGCGACGGAACCGCGCGGGCGACGTCCATTGCGTCCGACATGTGGGCGCCCTGTGAGGCGTAGTAAGCCCCGACACCGGCGACGCAAAGCGCTACGCCAATGGCCGCTGCCGCGTACGAAACACTGCGGCGACGTCGTGCCTCGGCGGGCGTGTCCGGTATCACGCCAAGAGTGCGCCAGCGCGCAATCGATCGATCGTCCGCGGACGCGGCGAGCGTGGCGGGAGAAATCTGCTCGGCTTTCGTGTGCGCGATCACCGGCGCACGTGCAGGCGCGGGAGCGCGTGCTTCCGAAGGCGTGGCAGCCTGCGCGGGAGTTGCGCCCGCGTTGCTCCCGAACGCGATCGCCGGCGTCAGCACGGATGCTTGCAAGCGCTCCGGCACGGTCGTCGCCATCGATGGCGCGAGCGCGGATGCCAGTGTCGACGCGGCTTCGAGCGTTGGCTCACGGCGGCGAGCCAAACGCGCGGCGGAGGGTTCGGGCGATCGAAGCGGCGTGTCGTCGAAGCGATTCGAGAGCGCAATGGGAATGCTATCGAGCGACACGGGCGAGGACGGCGCGTCCACCGGTTCCGATGATGGCGCCTCCGATGTCGGAATCTTGTCCGATGTCGACATCTTTCCTGATGTCGGCGCCGCTTCCATTGGTGTATCGGCGACGGCATCCGACGAATTCGCGGATGGCGCTTGCGTCGCATCGTGCTCGCCGCGTGCGACATCGGGTGCCGAATCGGTCGGCAGTGCCGCGCCGCACTGATGACACGTATCGACCGCGAGATGGTTGATCGCATCGCAATGCGGACACGGCTTCAGATCGAGCGGCGAGCCGCACTCGTTGCAGAACTTGGCCGCGGCGGGATTGCGGCTCGAGCAGAAACGGCAGGACGTGCCAGGCATCTTCGGCCCGTGACGAAGCGGTTGCAAGGCCAGTCGGTTTAGAGATGGTCGCGCAGCCGGGGTTCCTCCACGTTGAATCATCGTTCGAGCGCGAGCGGCTGCGATATCACCCAGAGGCCGACCACCGTGTACGCCACCATCAGAACGAGCATCGGAACCTGGCTCGCGAGCGCCGCGCGGCGCGACGCGAAGCGCGATCCGGTGAGAAAGATACACCCCGACCAGGTGGCCGACGACGATCAGCGTGACTTCGGTGTTCCAAACCGACGCCATGTCGAGTGGCGGACGCTCGGCGGGCGGCGTCCCGATGAAGGGCACGATCCAACCGCGGCCGAGCGGATCGGCAAGGAGGTACGGCAGTCTCGGAAGCTGGATCAGCAGCACGGTCCAGTAGTGCGCCATGTTGTAGACGAGGCCGATCGGCAGCACGGTCAACGCGAATGCAAGTGCCAGCTCGCGCACGCCGATCGCGCTCCGCGCGGCGGCCTTGACCGCGAATTGGACTGCTACGTAGACCGAGAAATAGACGAAGGGCGACAGAACGAGCGCCGCGTGCTGGAACGCGACGTACCAATGCTCGAGCGTGCGCTGCGACGCGATCAGGTCGAAGTGCCAAAGCGGCTTCGCCAAAGCGAGCAGCCATTTCCAGTAGACGTTCATCCACGCGAGCGTCTCGTGCAAGCCATCGAACGTCGTCGACGAAAGCATGAAGAGCACGAAGACGACAAGGCTCACGTGTTCGGGACGAGAGCCGATCACCGCCGACAATGGCGCGCGCGCGCGAAGTTGCACCGTCTTCTCGTCGGCCGCGATCGCGTATTCGATCGGCGCCAGCAGACCGACGAGGCGAAGCAACACCGAGAACATCTCGGCGTGGCGAAACCATGCCCGTTCACCAAAGACCCGCGCGCCAATCAGCGTAAGCGCGGTATAGCCAACGAGCGCGATCCCGAGCGTGACGGGCTTCGGCAACACGAAAAGCTCGAGCCAGATCAGCGCCGTGTAGAACGCGAGTGCCGGCCAATAGCCGAGTCGCACCGGGTAGACGAAACGCGCGCGATCGCGCGGCGCGCCGATACATCGCGAAATCGTTCGCCAGGGATTGACGACGGCAAAGATATCGCCGATCAGTGCGGTCGCGTACGTGAGGCCGCCGGTTTCACCGGTGGTGACCTTGCTTCGGGTTGCGCAGCAGCCAACGGAGGAGTCTTACCCTTGCTGCGCCGCGCGGGCTACGACGAGAAGTTCATCGATAAGGTCGCACCTAATGGAGTATCGCGACAGGTCCTACCCGACCATGAGATGCGCGATCTCACGGGGCTGCTCGACATTCTTCGCGCTAAAGTCCCAGCGCGAAGTTGACGAGCCCGCGAAGATCGGCCTTCAATGATTCGCGCGTGTCCGCGTACGACGGCTGGGCAACGAGGTTCGCCAGTTCGTAAGGATCGTGGTCGAGGTCGTAGAGCTCGTCGAGCTCGCCGCTTTTGCCGCGATTGACCCAGTGGATGTACTTGTGGCGATCGGTGCGGATCGCCTTGTACGTCATGCCGACGAGCCACGGATACGCGTTCTCTGCCCAGTATTCGATCAGGAACGACGAGCGCCAGTTCTGCTGATCACTGCGCAGTAACGGAAGCAGCGACCGCCCCTGGATCTGCGCGCCGGGCTCGCCGCCGGCAAGCTCGATCAGCGTCGGCGCGATGTCCTGGCAAATCACGAGTCGACCGATGCGCGTGCCCGGCGCGATCGCTCGCGGATAACGCGCGATGAACGGACAGCGAATGCCTTCCTCGTACGCGAAGCGCCGCTCGGGACCGAGGCCGTGCTCACCGAAGAAATAGCCGTTGTCGCCGAGGAACAGGATCAGCGTGTCGTCAAGTTGTCCGCTCGATGCAAGCGCGTCGAACAGCATGCCGACGCCCTCGTCCACCGCGGCCATCATGCACGCGCGAAGCCTGATCTCCTCCTGCTCGCCCGCGTGGATCGCATCCAGCAGCGTGCGCGCGGCGTCGGATTTCTTGAGCGCGAACGCCTCCTCCCAGGCGGGCTTCTGCTTGACGATCTCGGATGGCGAAAGCATGTTCGGCTTCTTCGGAAATACGCAACCGCGATAGAGGTCCTTGTGCCGCTCGGCGGGTCGATACCCGTCCATCCGGAACGTGCCGTCGGGGGCCTGCTCGGCGTCGGGATGCACGGCCTTGTGCGCGAAGAAGAGCGACCACGGCTTGTCGTGCTCCTTTTTCACGAACTCGACCGCCATGCGATTCATGATGTCGGTGACGTAGCCGTGATGCTGGACGTACGTGCCGTTTTCGTTGAGCTTCGGATCGTAGAGACGCCCGTGGCCGTCGTACGCGACCCAGTAGTCGTAGCCGGGGCGCGGCTTGCCGTCGTTGCCCATGTGCCACTTGCCGATATGCGCTGTTTCGTAGCCGAGCCCTTGCAGCGCGAGGTGGTAGTTCGGCAGACGATGGCTCGCGGCGTCACGCGCGACGTTGTCGATGATGCCGTGGCGGCTCGCGTACTGGCCGGTGAGGATCGACGCTCGATTGGGCGAGCAGATCGGCGTCGTATGGAACGCGCGCTCGAACAGCGCGCCTTCATTGGCGATCCGGTCGATGTTCGGCGTCTTCATGTACGGATGGCCGCCGACGCCGAATTCGTCGAAGCGGAGGTCGTCGATCAGGATGACGAGCAGGTTCGGTTTTTTCATGGAAGCTTGCGTAGAAGATCGACGCGCATCGGCTGGCGGAAGCGCGCGCCATCCGGGCCGAGATGCGCCTCGAACGCGGTTCGCACCTGTGCCAACTGCGCAGACGACAGGCAATGGCGCGTGTGCGTGACGCCGATCACGCGACGCTCGAAATCGTCGAACGACGCGAACGCCACCGGTGCGAGGAAGAAGCGCTCGGCCACGAGCTCGAAGCGCTTCTCGGCGACCGCGCGGTGCAGCGCGTCGAACGCCGCGTGCCGGACGCGCTCTTCGTCGTGGAAGATGCGTATGATGTCATTGTAGGCGCCGTCGAACACCGGCTCGGCGATGCACGCAACGCCGCCGGCGACGAGCACGCGATGTATTTCGGTGAGCGCCGCGTCGAGCAGATCGTGCGGCACGTGATGCAGCGACTTCAGCATCAAGACGATGTCGAAGCTCGCGTCCGGTGCGGGGATCGCCTGTGCGCCGCCTTCGGCGAATGCGACGTTCGGCAGGTCGCGATGCGCGAGATTGATCTCGTGCTGAACCCGGTCGACTTCCATCGCCGTGATCCGGGCATCGGGATGGCGCGAGGCGATCGCCCGCGTCGCTTCCGCGCGTCCGCAGCCGAGCTCGAGGATGCGCGCACGGGCGAGCGGCAGCAACTCCTCGTAGATCGAAGTTTCGGGTTGCTCGTCCTGCTGCGCAGGGCCGTGAAGCCTCATGGCCGAGGCATCGAAGGGTTGCCGATGCGTCGTCGGCGCCGGGCGCATGTCGTCCATCAATTGCCGGACAGTTCGTAAGCGACGGGGAAGAACAGCTCTTTCCAGTCCTTGGGCTCGTTCTCAAGCAAGCCTATCTTGTGCATGGCGGTGGCCCAGACCATGATCTTCTGCGGCGCAAGCGAATAGATGACTTCGGGATCGGTCAGGATCTGCTCGACCTGCTGCTGGTCGAGCGGCGTCGACCTGTCGAGCATCAGGTAGATCGTCGCCGCGCGTTTCGGCTGCTTGCGAATGATCTCGGTCGCCTCCTCGAACGCCCTGAACGCTGCCTGCACGACCTTGGGGTTGTCGTCGTAGAACTTCGCGGCGAGCCAGACGCCCGTCACTGTCGACGGTCCGCCCATCAGATCGTACGAGCTGACGACGGTGTGGATTCCGGGCTTCTGCAATTCGATGTTCTGATACGGAATCGTCGCGAAGTGCCCGGTGATCTCCGATTTGCCGGACGTGAGCGCGATGACCGCGTCGGGATGCTTCATTGGAATCT
Source organism: Casimicrobiaceae bacterium (assembly GCA_035308425.1). Taxonomy (GTDB): domain Bacteria; phylum Pseudomonadota; class Gammaproteobacteria; order Burkholderiales; family Casimicrobiaceae; genus VBCG01. The sequence continues at coordinate 5,829 of DATGGP010000060.1, forward strand.
CGAGGCTCTCGAAGAAGTTCCGCTTCGCGGGGCCGAGGCACTTCTCGGCAAGCATGTCGAGCAGGATCGCATGCGTCGACGTTTTCACGCCGGGGACGGCGATTCGATCGGACGTGCTGAATTCGCACGGCGTCTTCCACCTCGGATTGTTCGTGTTGAGCCGCATCGGCTGCATGTTGAGCGCGACCAGCATGCGAACGCCGAGATTACCCTTGGTGCGATCCCACATGTTGAGAAACGGCGGGGCGCCGGCGCTCACCATGTCGAGGTTGCCGGAAAGGATGGCGTCGTTCAGCACCGACGGGCTTCCGATTTCCTTGTACGTGACCTTCAGCTCGCCAAGCCCCTCGGCCGTTGCGTATTTCTGGACGAGGCCGAGGCCGTGCATGATGTAGAACTGCAGGTAACCGAGCCCGAGCTGATGTCCGAGCCGCAGCTCGCCGGTCTCGGCAAATGCGCCGCCCGATGCACAGACCGCCACGACGAGCAGGCCGAAGGCAAGGCATTTCACTCGATTCCCAATCATCGCTCCTCCGTGATGGTTGCGGCCCGCGCGCCTCGCGCGGCATCGCGCGAGCCGCTATTCGAAAACGGGCTGCACGCCCGGCGGCGGCGAAAAACCGAGATCGCCACGCGCAATGACGGCTTCGCGTCCGCCGTTCTGCTCCAGAAGCACGCGCTGTCGCGCCTTCGCACGGCGATCGACGTCCTCCGGATCGCAGATCGCGTACAGCAGCGCACGGCACTCTTCGAGCACCCGCGCATGGGCCGGGTCGCCGGCGAGGTCGCGAAGCTCCTCGGGATCGCGCGCAAGATCGAACAACTGCGGCCGATAGCGTACGTAATGCACGTATTTGTACGGGCCGTTGCGAATCATGAACGCGCCGGTCGTCGATCCCATTCCGTGATATTCGGAGAGGACGGTGCGTGGCGGCGCGAAGCCCTCCGCGATATCGAACAACGAGTACCCGGGCTGGCCGTCGTTCGGTACTTCCGCGCCGACGCATTGCATGACGAAAGGATAGACGTCGACATGGCTCGTCGGCGTCGCGACGACGCGGCCCACGGGAATGCCCGCGCCGACCATGATCAATGGCACGCCGGCGGTTTCCTCGTACATCGTCGACTTGCCCCACAGGCCGCGGGTGCCGAGGTTGTCGCCGTGGTCGCTCGTATAGAGGACGCGCGTCGAATCGGCAAGCCGCGACTCCGCGAGCGCGCGCATCACCTGTCCGATATTGTCGTCGAGGAAAGAGCACAGCCCGTAGTAGCCCGCGATCGCCTTGCGCAGCTTGTCCCCGTCGAAGTACTTGTCGTAGACGAAGCTGCCGGCATAATCGCGCAGGAACGGATGCGCGGGCCGCTCGCCGCGGTCGTATTGCTTGGGCGGATCGATGCGCTCGAGCGGATACTGGTAGTAGAACTCGGGCGGCGCCGTCAGCGGGAAGTGCGGGCACACGAACGAGACGAACATGACCCACGGCTTGCCCGTGTGCTTCGCGGCCTCTTCGCGAAGCCAGATCTGCGCCCGCGCCGCGATCTCGCGATCGTAGAACGTGTAAGGCGTCTCGCCCGGCCCGGCCCACCTGGCGATCTTCCACGACGCGCCGCGCTCGGGCAGATCTTCGCGCACGAGCCCCATGAGGTCGCCCTTGCGATCGATCACATGCATCGGGATGATTTCCTCGCTGAACCCGTAATCGTCGCCGCCGCGGAAATGAAGCTTGCCGATCGAGACGACATGGTGACCGGCGTTTCGCAATCGATGGTGCCAGCTCGGCACGGACCCGTCGTAGGGATCGGCGTTGTCCCAGAAGCCGATCTGGTGGACGTACTTGCCGATCGCGAAGGCAGCCCGCGCGGGCACGCATACGGGCGAGGTCGTGTACGCCGCGGAAAAGCGCGTTCCAGACGCAGCGAGCGCGTCGATGTTCGGCGTACGGGCGAGCGGATGTCCGTGACAGCCGAGCACCTTGGGATTGTGCTCGTCGGACATGATGATCAGGAGATTCTTCGGGTCCATGCTGGCGCGCCCGTGCCGAGGCGCGCGCATCGGCGGGTGACTGCTACATTACTATATAGTGCCTTGCCGCAGCAAGGAGACCGACGATGCGTCGTGATCCACCCGACAAAGCTCGCCGAACGATGCGCGCGGTGACTGCCGCCGGCGTCCGTTCCGCGACGTCGGTGTCTTCGGTAAAGCGCGAACAGCACCACCAACGCGTTGCGGCGTTTTTCGAGAAGTTCAGTAGGCAGCCCATCCGCGGCTTGCCCAAATACGCGCTGCTTCGGGAAGCGATCGCCGGTGCGATCGAGCACGGCTACTGGAAGATCGGCGAAAAGCTTCCGACGGAAGCGGAGCTCGTCCGCTGCACACCCTTCAGCCTCGGCACCGTGCAGCGCGCGCTGCGCTCGCTCGTCGAGGAAGGCATCGTGACCCGCGCACAGGGAAGCGGCAGCTTCGTCTCCGAGAGCCGGCAACAGATGGAAGCGCCGTGGCACTGCCGCTTCCTCAATGCCGACGGAAGCGCCTTTCTGCCGGTATATCCGAAGCTGCTGTCACGCAGCCGGATCGCGAGCAAGGGTGCGTGGTCGCCTTACGTCGCACCCGGCGGAGACGCGGTCATCCAGATCGATCGCCGGCTTGGAATCGGCGACGAGTTCTTCGTGTACAGCCGCCTCTACATGAACGCTGCGCGCTTCGGGTCGCTTTTGACGAAACCGGTTCGCGAGATCGAGGGCGCCAACCTGAAGGCGGTGATCGGCCGCGACTTTCACCTGCCGATCACGCAGATCGGCCAGCGCGTGCTGCTCGCGCGCTTTCCCGTCGACATCTGCCGCGCGATCCATGTCAGAACCGGCACCATGGGCCTGTTCATGGAGTGCGTCGCCACTGCGCGCGCGGGCCTCAACGTCTACTACCAGGAGCTGTACGTCCCGCCGAACGAGCATCGCCTGGTCGTGTCCGATTCGAACGCGGCATGGAGCGTCCCGCACGCGATCGAGGCGACCGCATGATCGCGTACGTGTTCATACGGGCGCGCGTTCGCGCACGGCAACGACGACTTCACATCTTCGCGCGCCTCGCCGATCGCGATATCATCGGACGTGGTATTTGTCGACGCACGGAGATGAAGCAATGGCACACGTTCAACAGGCAGGCAAGGGTTCGAGGCGAGAGATCAAGGCGATGCGCGGCAAGTCGAAGAACGCACCGGTCGTGGAAGGCGATGTGGAGCGCGATCAGCCGTTCGTCCAAAGCGGTCACGATGCGATCGACCTCGACGCGCGACATCGCCTGATCAGCGAAGGGGCCTATCACCTCTACGCGGAACGCGGCTACGCCGACGGCCACGATCTCGACGACTGGCTGCGGGCCGAAGCTGCCGTGGATGATCGACTGAGCGACTCGAAATCACCTCCTCCGTACTGATCCGAGATCGAATCGATCGCGATCACTGGCGACGCGCTTTTGCCGAGCGTCGCAGGCGGATCGCGTCGATGAAGGCGGCGAGCGCCGGCGATACCTGCCGGCCCGGGTAGTACAGGTGGAACCCCGGGAACGGAGGACACCAATCGGCGAGCACGCGCACCAGAGCACCCGACTTGAAGTGCGCAATCGCGCGCTCTTCGAGGACATAGCCGAGCCCGACGGCCGCCAGCGCTGCATCGACCACCATGGCGCGCGTCGACGGCCAGGTCGCCGCCAGCCCTGGCCCGGCTTTCGCGCTTCTGGTGGACGCGTTGTGCTATCGCACGCGCGAATAAGGCGTTCGGATACGACAACGGCCGCTCGCGGCGGCCGTCATTCTGCAAGTTGGTGGAGGTGGGCGGAATCGAACCGCCGTCCGGAAGCCCTCCGCATTCGGGACTACATGCTTAGTCTCGTCGTTTGGCTCTCGTTCTCCCGACGCCGGCGGACAGGCTGCGGTCGAACCAGTCACCTTGCTTTAGCGCTTCATCCAAGTGACCCGGACGAGCGCGATCGCTCGAAATGTCCTCGCCGTGAGTTGCGGTGTTACCCGCGCATCACCCGAGCTGAGCGCCGCCCGGTGCGAGGTCCGGCGGGATTAAGCCGCCAGAGCGTAGCTTTCGTCGTTCGCAGTTAAGTTTGCGATTGCTCGGGTTTTACGAGGACAAGCGCCTCGGCATGCCCCGCGCTGCTTCGATACCCCCGTCGAAACCAGTACACCCCCGGTAATGATGCGGGCGAGCCGGCTTAAACCGACAAGCGCTGGATATTCGATGATACGCCGTCGCGAACGATTCCGCGCGACCATTCGGACAAATGGCGGCGCCGAAAGGTCGATTCAAGTCGCGAACGAGCCACGATTCAGGCCTTCATCCCGGCGAGCAACGACTGGATGTCCTCGGCGTGCTCTTCCTCGACGGCGAGGATTTCCTCGAGCAGTCGCTGCGTCGTCGAATCCTTGCCGCGCAGCCATTCGACGATCTCGCGGTAGCTCTCGATGGCGACGCGCTCGGCGACGAGGTCCTCGTGCAGCATGTCGACGAGCGAGTCGCCCGGCTTGTATTCCGAATGGCTGCGCTTGGTGAGCGTATCGGGATTCAAATCGGGCTCGCCGCCCAGTTGCACGATGCGCTCGGCGAGCCGGTCGGCGTGGTCCTGCTCCTGCGTCGCATGTTCGGCGAACTCGGCCTTGACCGACTCGGACGCGATGCCCTGCGCCATGAAGTAGTGACGCTTGTAGCGCAGCACGCAGACGATCTCGGTGGCGAGCGCGGAATTCAGCACGTCGACGACGATCTTCGGATCGGCGCCGTAATTCGACGTGACCGCGCCGGCATCCATGTTCTTGCGCGCACGCTCGCGAAGCGTTTTCACGTCGGTCAGGAACGGCGTTCCGCTCTCCCCGCGTCTGTCATTCGGCATGATCTTCCTTCCGTTAACGTCGCGACATCAGGAGCCCCAGCACGGCTCCGATGCCGGCCGCCCACGCGACGGCCTTGATCGGCTCGCGTCGCACGTAGTCTTCGGTGGCGTTGCGCGTGCGCTGCATGCGATCCGCGGCCGTCATGCGCATCGCGTCGAACTTGATCTTCGCAGCGGCCATCCCTTCCGAGAGCTGCTCCCGCGCGACCGCAGCACCCGACCCGGACAGCGTGGTCGCGTTGCGAAACAGCGTTTCGCAATCGGCGATGAATGTTCGGAAATCGCGCGTCAACCGCTCGAGATCGGGCGACACGGGCTTGGTCATTTTGTTGATGCTTCCGTTCCCCTGCGCGGACATCGAATCGGATAGCGAATCGGACATCGTTTGAGCGTTGTCTTCCATGGCGACCTCCGGATCAGCGTCGCGCGAGCGACAGCAGGAATGTCACGAGCGCGACGACGAGGAATACGACGAACAGGATCTTCGCGATGGCTGCGGCGCCGGCGGCAATCCCGCCGAAGCCGAAGAGCGCAGCGATCAACGCAATGATAAAGAACACGACGGCGTAGTACAGCATTTTTTCGCCTCCTCGAAGGACGAAGGGGCCGCAACCCCGATGGTGCATGGCACTCGCAGCAATCGTGCCATTTGAACGGAACTCGCAATTATCTGGGGAACCAAACGCTTGCGTCGACATGATGCACGCCACCCGCGAAGCCTTTGCGTGGGAGGACTGCAATTCGTGGACCGATCGTCGGGTCGTTCCTACACCGAATTGCGCAGCGGGCCGCTACGCGCGTGTGCGCTATAGCGCTAGGCTCTGCAAGCGCATACCCGGCGATACTGGCCGGTCCGTGGTGATGTGCGTTTGGCATCGCCGGAATCGCGTCTTTCAGGAGATCGCATGAACCCCATGAACACATTGTTGCTGGGCGGCGTCGCGCTCGCGCTGGCCGCATGCAACAGCCAGGATTCCAACCGAGCGACATCGACGCCGCCAGGCGTCGCGCAGCCGACGGCGATGGTGCAGCCGATCACCGGCAGCGCACCGCCCGCGCCGGCGGAGCGCACACCGGTCGCGCCGAACGCGAACGATGCTGCGCCGGGAACGAACGCGGCGCTCGCATTCGCATCGGATGACCAGTTCGCAGGGAAGCCGTTACCATCGAAGGGCGGCGCGCCCGATCAACAGAAGCAGGTGGTGAACGCGCAGGATCAGGCCGACAAAGCGCCCGATACGGCGGCAGCCGATGCCGCGAAGAAGAAAGCCATGTCGGGTGCCGACGGAAAGCGCATGACCGGCGCCGCCGAGGACACGTCGGCAAACCATCCGCGGCACGGCGCGCTTACTGCACAGGAGGAATCGACGCAGATGCCCAAGGCCGGCCAGGTCAACAACCACTCGGATCCCGCGCTCGAGAAGGATAGCGGCCGCCCGTCCGACGGCGGCAACGCCGGCCAGTCGAAGTAATCGGCGTCGGGAAAACGGGAAAAAAAGACGCCGCTATGTGGGAGCGGCGTCGAGGGCCCCTCGTTTGGGCGCGAGGGGGAGGGAGACGATGAATTTCAGCGCTGCAAGCGCTTGCGTTGCGGCATGTCGGCCGAGTGCGCGTCGATCGAGGGCGTCGCGATCGATCCCAGCAACATGAATACGACGAACAGCACGACGTTGCCGAAAAACAGGACCTGCGCCATCACCGCAGTCGTGATGTTCTGATCGACGATGCCGAGCACGCCGCTCGCAACGGCGAGAAGAAAGAAGACAAGAGACCACTTCAACATGACGTCCTCGCCGTCGTTCCAGCGAACAAGAGGCCGTATCTACGAACAACCCGGATAAATCGCAGTCTATTGAAGCGCCCGACGTGCCTCTATAGGCACTGCGCCGATACCTTTGTAAGACAAACGCCGACGTGATCATTGTTGAGCGTTCATACCCAGTCAACGTATAGTGATATCGTCGTCGTATTCGCGCGGAACGCGTTAAGGATTCGATGAAGCGTCTCCTTCCGCTGCGCGTCATGCTGCCGCTCGCGCTTGGCGTGATCGTGTCGCTTGGCGTGCTGGGCTTCGCCGAGATAGGCTATCGGCGCCTCGAGTTCGCCAACAAGGCGATGTCCGCGGCGCTCGAGATGGAAACCGCGGTCAACGAGACCCTCGCGCTGATCGGCGCGGCGGAAGCGGGCCAGCGCGGCTACCTGCTGACCGGCGAACCGTCGTATCTCAAGCCATACAAGGCTGCGCTGCCGAAGATCGATCAGACGTTCGGCCACCTGCGCGAGCTCGTCAACGCGAACGGCACGGCGGTGATGATCGACCACGCCGGACAACTGAACGTCCTGATCGGCAAGAAGCTCAACGAGCTCGAGTCGACGCTTGCGCTCAATGACCGCAGCGGCCGCGAAGCGGCGCTCCAGTTGATCAACACGGGGCTTTCCCAGCGGCTGACGGACGAGCTGCGCACGCAGGCGCAAGCCATTCTCGACGAGCTTCGTGTGTCGTCCCGGCGAGGCGGTGCACGCTGGGCGCAGGACATCGAATTCGGCCGCGTCGGCATGCTGACGATGACCGCCTTCACGATCGCGCTTCTGTTCGTCGTGTGGGCGCTCGCCCGGCGCGAGATCAGTGCCCGCGAGGCGAAGCGACGCATGCTGATCGAGGAGCAACGAAGGCTCGAGCAGGAAGTCGCGGCACGCACCGAGGAGTTGTCGGAGCTATCGACGTACCTGCAGACCGTGCGCGAAGAGGAGAAATCGCGGCTTGCGCGCGACATTCACGACGAGCTCGGCGGCATTCTCGTCGGCGCGAAAATGGATGTCGCGTGGGCGGTGCAACGTTGCAAGGCCGCGCTGCCGGAGGCAGCCGAGAAGCTCAACCGCGCGCTCACGATCCTCGACGAAGGCGTCGAGATGAAGCGGCGGATCATCGAGGAGCTGCGGCCGACGCTGCTCGACAACCTGGGCATCTCGTCGGCGATCGATTGGCAGGTACGCCAGACATGCGAGCGCGCCGGCCTGCACTGCGAATTGAATCTCGCCGACCTCGAGTTGCCACCCGAAGTGTCGATCACGCTTTATCGCATCGTGCAGGAGGCGCTGACGAACATCGTCAAGTACGCGAGCGCGCGCAATGTCGACGTCGAACTGCTGGGCGATGCCGAAGGCGTATCGCTGATCGTGCACGACGACGGCGGCGGCTTGCCGGCGGGCGTCGAATCGAGCCGCCTTTCGCACGGCATCGCCGGCATGCGCCAGCGCGTGCGCGCGCTCGATGGCACGTTCAAGATCGGCAGTCGGCCGGGCACCGGTACGACCATCGAAGTCTTCATCCCGTTGCCCGCTCGATCGACGCAGGCGCCGCCCGTTTCGGAGGAGGCGCCTGCCGGGCCGCCGTTGCTGCACGCGAGCGCGCCGCAACCCGCGACATAAAGAACGGCCGGAGTTTGCTCCGGCCGCTTCCCCTGGAAGTGCGCTTCGCGCACGTCGACGATCACGTCTTGCCGTAGTGCATCTTCGCGTCCCTGACGCATTGGTCCTTCGCTGATCCGCTCAATGCGTCGCACTTCTCGAGCGCGACCTTGTATTGCGCATCGCGCGTGTCGTTGCGTGCGTCCCTGCGCGCATCGGCCCGCTTCTCCGCGGCGTTGTGGCTCGCGTCCTGGTCGGTGCGCGCCACCTTCGCCTCGTCCTTGGCTTTCGTGTGGTTGGCCTTCGCTTCCTTGACACACACATCCTTGCGGTTGCCCGAAAGATCGTCGCACTTCTCCTTCGCCACGTCGTAGTCGGCGTCCGCCTTCGCGACGCGCGCGTCATAGCGCGCCTTCGCGGTGTTCTTGTAGTCGGCGTCGAGGTCGGCCGTCGCAACCTTCTCCTTGCCCTTCGCTTCCGCCTTGCAGACGTCCGCGGCGTTGTTCTTCATCGACTTGCACGCGTCGCGGTCGGCCTTGTACTGCGCCTCGATGCGATCCTTCTGCGCCTTGTACTGGTCGCGCGACATCCCGTGCGTGTCCGCGGCGCTTGCAGCGCCCGCGAACGCAATGCCGGCGCCGGCCAGCAGGCTGATCAACAGTCGTGACATATGCGTCCTCCGGTCAGTGGCGCGCATTGACGTCGCGCGCGGTGTCGTAATTGCCGTAGCGATTCTCGAAGGAATCGATCTGCCGCTCGGCTTCGTCCTTCGTGATGCCGTACGATTCCTGCAGCTTCCCCGCGAGCTGGTCGCGCTTGCCGGCGATGCGATCGATCTCGTCGTCGGTGAGCTTGCCCCACTGTTCCTTCACCTTGCCGGTGAGCTGCTTCCAGTTCCCTTGAATGCGATCCCAGTTCATCGACGATTCTCCTTGTGGTGCGGACGCGGACGGTCCGATCGCGAGCAGATCTGCAACCGGTGTGCCAAGGCAAAAATTGCATATCGTCAATGACTTGTCCTACGTCTACGCACGGAGGTTGCAACTTGCAACCACGGCGATGGAACTTCGGCGCGTTCTTGTAGGACAACCGATGCTGGGGGTCGCCGGACAAGCCGTCAAGACGTCGCCCTTGTCGAGGATTGCGCGCTACGTCTTTGCTTCCGCCGTCGCCGGTGGGGGTGCGGTGTTCGGTCGCTGATTCTCAGCGAGCAGCACCGCGATGCGCTCGAGCCCGGGAATGCGCTCGGCAGTGGTTTTCACGACGGCAAGCAGCGGCACGCCGACGAGCAATCCCCAACCGCCCCAGAGCCAACCGAAGAAGATGAGCGCGACGAACACCGCGACCGCGTTCATCCGAAACGCGCGCCCGAGCATCCATGCGCTGAGGCCCATGCCGATCAGCGTTGCGGCGACGCCGACCAGACCTGCGACGATCAACGCTCGCGCGATGTTCTCGAACTGAACGAATGTCGCGATGCCGGTCGCGAGGATTGTCAACCCCGAGCCCACGTACGGAACGATGTGGACGATCGCCGCGAACACGCCCCACAGCACCGCGTGGTCGACGCCGAAGCCAAGCAGGATCGCCCACGTCGCCAATCCGATCAACGAGTTCAACACGAGCATCGTCACCAGATAGCGCTGCACCTGCGCGTCGATCTCGTCAAGGATCTCGACCGTGATGCGTCGTGCGGCGAGCGTCGGGCCGGCCAGGTGCGCGAGCTTGCGCCGAAACGCATCGCCGGCGGCGAGGAGAAAGTACGCAAGAAGGCCTGCGACGCCGATCTGGACGATGACTTCGAGAAACTTCGCCGATTGCTCGCTCGCCCATTGCTGGATGGCGCTCGGCGCCGCGGGCGGCGGAGGCACTGCGGTCTCGGCAGACGGCGGCGCGCCAGTCGCCTCGGCAGCGGCGCGATTCAACTCCGCTGCGGCGGCGCGAACGTGTCCGACCGGACCGGTCGGCTGTTGCGCGGTTTCGCGCGCCGCGATGCGAATCTTGTGCGCGGCTTCGGGAAGCTCCGCCAGTGCCGAGCTGGCGTCGTCGCGAAGGAGAAATACGCCGACGCCGACAATTCCGGCGATGACGAGCAGCACGACAGCGGACCCGATGGCGCGCGGAACGTAAATGCGCTCGAGGCCGTTGACGAGCGGCTTCAGCGAATAGCTCGCGAGCGTCCCGACAACGATGGGAACCAGGAACGGCGCCGCGACCTTGACGGCCGCGCAGGCGGCAAGCGTCGCAAGGATGATCAGCGCGGTGACGGTCGCGCGTTGGCGCCGCGGCAGCGCCTGCGATTCCGGAGCCTTGGCCATAAGCAAACGGCGCCTGGAGCCTTGTCATCGACTCCAGGCGCCGCGTTCTCTAAAGCGAGCGTTGCGTCTTTAGTACTTCTTGTTCTCGCGCGCCTCCTCCTTGACCTTCGAGCCGCCCGCCTCGATGTCCTTGCCTGCACCTTCGACCGTATTGCAGCCGGTAAGCAGCGCAAACGATGGAAAGGCAAACGTCGCGGCGAGCGCGAGTGCGATGAGCCGTTTCATGGATGTCCCCTTTCGTGGTGGGTGATGACGCGCGAGCCGCTTGCGAAAGGCCGCACGCTCGTGAATGCAGTCCGCGTGCCACGACAAAAAGCCTTCTGTATCAGTCACTTCCATTGTGACTATCGACGCCGACGGGAACGTCTCGCGAGGCAGTCCGGCAATTCTTACATGTGTCGTCAGCGCGCGGCGGACGCAGCCGCAAGTGCGGTCAGAGGCCACACTCGTACGCTGGCCCTGCACACTCGCCGACTGCGACCGTCAATGCACGTCGAAGCCGCGATCGGAAGCGAGATCGTCGAGGACTTCGCGCACGCGGTGATACTCGCGCGCCTTGTCGAAGAAGTAGTCGGCGCCAAGCGCCATGCTCTTCGCGCGGTACTGTGGAAACGCGTAGTTGGTGAGGACGATCACTTTCGTATTCGGCGGCCGCCGCGAGATCAGCGCGCGCAGAACGCCGAGGCCGGTGCCGTGGCGAAGCTGCAAATCGAGCACCATCGCGTCCCACGGCGCTGCGCTCAGCATGCCGATCGCGGCCTGCTCACTATCGGCCTGTCCCACGATCTCGATGCGCCCGGGATCGGCGATCGACTCGGCAAGGCGCTCGCGAATCAGCGGCGAATCCTCGACGAGCAGGACGCGAAGCGGTTTCTCGTTATCCACGTCCCTTCGATCCGTCGGCGTCCCCGTCTCGTGCGCCGAGTGCTCGTTGGTGGAAGTTGTCTGCGACAGTTGCATCTCGCGTGGGAAGGTTCGCCGGGATGGTTTGTAAGGCGACGCGCGCGAGCGCACCGGTCGTTCCTATTCGATGAGTCCGTTCTTGATCGCGTAATAAGTGAGATCGGCGTTCGATTTCATCGCCATCTTCTCGAGTATCCGCGTCCGGTAGGTACTCACGGTTTTCACCGAAAGGTTGAGCTCGTCGGCGATCTTCGACACCGCCGCACCCGACGCGAGCTTGCAGAAAATCTGGAACTCGCGTTGCGAAAGCTCGGCATGCAGCGGCTTCTCGCCGTCGCCTGACACGCCGTCCGCCAGGATCTGCGCGAGCGATGGGCTCACGTACTTGCGACCCTGCACGACGGTGCGAATCGCGCCGACGAGCTGCGTGGACGCGGCCTCCTTGTTGAGATAACCGGCCGCACCGGCGCGAAGCAGGTTCACCGCGTACTGGTCCTCGCCGTACGCCGAGAGCATCAGGACCGGCAGATCGGGCTTGATGTGACGAAGCAGCCGCAACGTATCGATGCCGTTCTTGTCCGGCATCGAGATGTCGAGCAGCACGACGTCGAATTCCGCGGCGCGCACGGCAGCGACGGTTTCCGAGCCGGTCGCGGCCTCGGCCGTCACTTCCATATCCACCTGGTCGGCGATGAATTGCCGCAACCCGGCGCGGACGATCGCGTGATCGTCCGCGATCAAGATTCGGATCATCGAATGCCCGTAGTCTCGCGCGTCGCGCGATTCTAACCTACATGGACGCGAGTCGAGCACCTTCGGCCTGGTACGCGGTAAGCCGGTTGTACAGGGTCTTCAGGCTGACGCCGAGCATTTCGGCGGCACGACGCTTGTTGCCGCGGCAATGGTCGAGCGTCGCGAAGATGGCCTGCCGCTCCATCTCGGCGAGCGAGGTCCCGACCGGCACTCGAAGGCATTCGCCCTCTACCGCGGGGCAGGCGAGCCCGGCGAGGTCGAGCTCGACCAGGTCCTCGGCCATGATGAAAGCACGATGCACGGCGTTTCTCAATTCGCGCACGTTGCCGGGCCAGTGATAGGCACGAATCGTAGTCAGCGCGGCGCGCGAAAAGCGCTTCGAAGTGCCGGACTCGACGTTCAGGTTCTGCAGGAAATGCTCGGCGAGAAGCTCCGTGTCGCCTTCGCGCTCGCGCAGCGGCGGCAGCGGGATCGGGAACACCGCGAGCCGATACATCAGATCCTCGCGCAACCGCCCATCGCGCACGGCGTCGAGCGCATCGCGATTGGTCGCCGTCAGAACGCGCACGTTCGTCTTGATTTCGCCGTCTCCGCCGACGCGCATGAAGCGGCCCATTTCGAGCACGCGCAACAGGCGTACCTGCATCTCGGGCGCCATTTCGGTGATCTCGTCGAGAAACAGCGTGCCGCCCTCGGCACGCTCGAAGCAACCACGATGCTGGCGGTTCGCGCCGGTGAATGCCCCTCGTTCGTGGCCGAACAATTCGGCTTCGATCAGGTTTTGCGGAATCGCACCGCAATTGATCGCGACGAACGGGCCATGTCCGCGCGCGCTTCGCTCGTGAATCGTGCGTGCGACCAACTCCTTGCCGCAACCCGACTCGCCGGTGATGAACACCGTGGCTTCGGTCGGCGCGACCTTCTCGATCATCCGGTAGACCTCTTGCATGACGCTCGAACTGCCGTACAAGCGTCCGAAACGGCCGAGCGCCGGCGCTGACGCGGCACGCGCGGCGGCCACGAAGGGCAGCGCGACGACAATGTCGGTGGTCGGTTCAGCGTTCAGCATTTCATGGAGGGGCATCGAATTCCTTTCGGAAGTTTTGTCGCAACAGGCGCATCGTAGGGAAAACTTTGCACGCTCCGTATCGGCGCCATCCGGATGATGTTGTCGAAGTTTGTCCTACAGTCGTGCGTGCGCTAGAGTTGCGTTTCGATTTCGAAGCGGAACAACGATGCGCGAGACAACGATTCTTCCGGTAATCCTTTCGGGCGGCGCAGGCACGCGGCTTTGGCCGTTGTCGCGCGAGGCCGCGCCGAAGCCGTTCATGCCGCTGCCGGACGGCGAAACGCTGCTCGGCAAGACCGCGAGCCGCGCGCTCGCGCTTCCCGGCGTCGACACATTGTTCACGATCACCAATCGCGACTACTACTTCCATACCAAGGACACGTACGCATCGGCCGCAATCATGTCGGCGGTGTACCTGCTCGAACCGTTCGGTCGCAACACGGCGCCTGCCGTCGCGATCGGCGCGCTCTGCGCGCAGGCGCGCGGCATGGGCGATCGCGTGCTGATCGTCATGCCGGCAGACCATTTGATTCGCGACGAGCGCTCGTTCGCATACGCGGTCGACCGCGCGCGACAACTCGCGATGCGCGGCAAGCTCGTCACGTTCGGCATCGCACCGACGCATCCGGAAACCGGATTCGGTTACATCGAGTGCGGCGCGACGCTCGAACCCGCCGAAGGCGATGCGCCCGCGGTGCATTCGGTGCGGCGCTTCGTGGAAAAACCGGCGCTCGCCGCGGCGCGCGACTATCTCACCGCCGGGAATTACGTGTGGAACTCCGGCATGTTCGCGTTCACCGCCGACGCAATCGTCGATGCGCTCGCACGCCATGCGCCGGGCGTGCTAGCATCGGTGCGCCCGGTTGCGCACGCGATCGACGATCTCGCGAGCGGCTCGATGCTCGAAATCGACGCGGCGCTCTTTGCCGCGGTGCCGGACATCTCGATCGATTACGCGGTGATGGAACATGCCGCCGAAGCCGGCGAAGTCGCGGTCGTTCGCGGTGTGTTCGATTGGAGCGACGTCGGCTCGTGGCAGGCGGTCGCCGCATTGTCGACGTCGGACGGCGACGGCAACGGCGGCCAGGGCGAGCGAGTCGTCATCGCGACCCGAGGCACCTACGTGCACGCGGCGGATCGCATCGTCGCGACGGTCGGCGTCGAAAATCTCGTCATCGTCGACACCGCGGATGCAGTGCTCGTCGCGCATCGCGATCATCTGCAGCGCGTCAAGGACGTCGTCGGCGAGTTGAAGGCGCGCGGCCATGAGGCGTACAAGCTGCATCGCACGGTGGGCCGGCCGTGGGGCACGTACACGTTGCTCGAGGAAGCGCCGGGATTCAAGATCAAGCGGATCGAGGTACGTCCCGGCGCGGCCCTGTCGCTGCAACTTCATCACCGGCGAAGCGAGCACTGGGTCGTCGTGCGCGGCATCGCGCGCGTGACGAACGGCGAACGCGAATTCGACGTGCATCCGAACGAGTCGACTTACATTCCACTAGAGACGCGGCATCGGCTCGAAAATCGCGGCCGCGAGCCGCTCGTGATCATCGAGGTGCAGTGCGGCGATTATCTCGGCGAGGACGATATCGTGCGGTTCGACGACAAGTACGGGCGGATGCCAACGGCAAAGGCAGGGTGAGGGACGAGGGGCAGAAAAAAGGGCCAGGCTCGATTTTCGTGGCGCGGTCGGTTATCGACGCGAAAATCGAGTCGAGCCCGGCCCCTTTTCCGCAAGGCACGCACGTCCCCGTCGCTAGCCCCTCGTCCCGCTTTTCCCGTGCGAGTGTACGA
>DATGGP010000061.1:0-63137 GCA_035308425.1 Casimicrobiaceae bacterium
TTCGTCATCTGGTTCGGGCTCGGGTTCGAGTCGAAGATCCTGCTCGCGTTCCTGCTCGCGTTGTTTCCGATTTTCGTCAACGCGATGACGGGCCTCGGCGAGATCGAGCCCGACATCCTAGACCTCTCACGCCTTGCCGGCGGCTCGCGCTTTCGCGTCTTCACCATGGTGCGGCTGCCGCACGCGACGCCGTACATCACCGATGCGCTGAAGGTCGCGTTTCCGCTCGCGCTCGTCGGGTCGATCGTCGGCGAGTTCATCGGCGGCAACCGCGGCATCGGTCAGCTCGTGCTGTCGGCGCAGTTCAACCTCGATACGCCGCTCGTGTTCGCGGCGCTGTTGTCGATCACGCTTTTCACGACGGCCGGCATCGGCCTCATCACGCTCTTCGAGCGGCGCTTCCTCAAGTGGCGGCCGTCGCAGCGCAAGCGCTGACACACGCTACTCCTTCCGAAACTCGACACCATCCGCGACGAAGCCGTCTTCGCGCAACTCGCCGCTCGCCTCGTAGCCCGTCGTCGGATCGCGGAAATGGATGCGCTCGCCGTCCACGCTGTATATCCCATGGAACGTGCGCGCGCTTCCGACGCGCGTCTCGTCGAAACGGCCGTCCGCGTGCAAATGAACGCGCATGCGGCCGTCGTGGCTGACCCAAAGGCCGACAAGGGATTCGCTCATCGTTTCCGGTTGACCACGCGAACGCGAGTACGCACGCCGAGCATCGCAAGTCCGAGCACGAGCAACGCGAGCGCGAACGTCGACAGCGTCGGAATCGGCTCGCCGGTCGAAGCAACAGTGACTGGCCCGATCGTCAGCGCCACCGTCGCGCTCGCCGTACGTCCGGCTACGTCGCGGATCGTGTAGCTGAAGCTGTCGGTGCCGGAGAACCCGTTCGCCGGGGTGTAGACGTACGTGCCGCTCGCCTGCACGACGATGCTGCCGTGCGCGGTCGCTATCGTGCAGGGAAAGCTCGAGCACGTCGGTCCTGTCCCCGTGACGCTCGCGAGCACGATGCCGGTGCCGCTATCGTTGGCGAGAATCGACGTCGCCTGGTTGATCGGCGTGTTCGCCGGGCCGCTCGCCGAATCGCCGGTGGCCACCGGTGGCGGCGTCGACGATGAGGTCAGCACGAGCGAAGCGCTCGCCGTCTGCGCGCTGCTGTCCTTCGCCGTATAGGGGATCGCCACGCTCGTTCCCGCCGCGCTCGCCGTGTATACGTAATTGCCATCGCTTTGCACGACGACGCTGCCGAGCGTCGCGCTCGAGGAATCGATGACGCCCAGCGTGCACGGGAATGTCGAGCAACCGCCGATCGACGCCATCGACAACGCGCTGCCGATGTCGTTCGACAACAGATCCGTGCCCGGCGTGCCGCTCGCGCCGTCGACGACATCGCTGCCCGTGTCGGGATTCGCGACGGGCGTCACGACGATCGCGACATTCGCGTTGGCGGTCTGCGCGGCGCTGTCCTGTATCTGATAGGCGAAACCATCCGGTCCCGAATAGCCGGTCGTCGGCGTGTAGACGTACGTGCCGTCCGATTGCGCGACGACGCTGCCGTGCGTGGTCGCGATCGTGCACGGAAAGGTATTGCACGTCGACGTCCCCGTCACGCTTTCGAGCGCGATGCTGCTGCCGCTGTCGTTGGCGAGGATGGACGTTCCTTCGACGAGCGTCTGGTTCGCGGCAACCGTCGCGTTGTCGTCGACGGCCGAGGGCGGTCCGACGATCGTCGTCGTCGCCGAATCGGAGTCGTTCGCGCTGTTCGTGTCGGTGATGCCCGAGGGCGGGCTCACGGTGGCGGCGTCGGTGATCGATCCGCTCGCCGCTGCGGTGCCGCTTAGCGTGATCACGAGCGACGCGCCGCTTGGCAGCGTCGGAATGACAAGACCGTTTTGCAATTGCGAGACCGTCGGTGAAAGCGGGCAGATCGCACCGCCGGCTTCGCTTCCGCATGCGACGCCGGTCGCCGTGAAGTTCGCGACCGGCGGGTCGTTGACGACCGCGTTGCTGACGTCGCCCGGGCCGTTGTTCGTGATCGTCAGCGTATAACTCAGCGTGGCGTTGGCGGCGACCGTCGCCGGACTCGCGACATCGACGCCGAGGTCGGTGCTGGTCGATACGATCGTCGTGCTGCCGTTCGCGGTGTCGGGCGAAGGCGCGCCCACCGATTCGTTGCTCGCGCCGATCGTCGCGTTGGCAGCCACGGCGCCGGTTGCAATCGGCGCCGTATAGCTGAACGGAATGCTGATCGACTGTCCGGTGGTAAGGGTTCCGGGCAGGCTCGAGAACGTGACCACGCCTGTTGCCGCGTTGTAGGTCGTGCCTGGCAGTGTCGGAAAGCTCGCGGCGGTCGGGAAGTGACCCGCGCTTCCAAGCGTGAACGCGTAGGTGACGCCCGTCGCCGTCGATGACGCGCCGTCGTTTCGGAACACGAGCGTCCCGTTGACCGTGGCGCCCGGAAGCGCGCTCGACGGTACCGTGAGGCCGACGCCGACGTCGACGGCGACGCTCGGGGCGACGATGTCGAGCGCACCGCCTTGCGCTGTCGTCGACTCGAACGTCCAGACGTTCAGCCCCTTGGCGTCACCGAAGCCGGCGGTCGAATTGCAATCGGAGTTCGAGTTGCCGTTGCCCGGCCAGAAACGATAGTAGTGGCCGGAAAACGTCGTGACGTTGGAATCGACCCCGAGCAACGCGACATCCGGTGTCGGCGGCGTCGGCGACGCGGCGCCGCAGAGGAAGCCGTTGTCGATGCCGACGGCGGTGCCTCGGGACGTGACGTAGCCGCGATCGTCGTAGTAGACCGTCGTGCCCGTCGTTCCGTTGAGCTTTGCGATCGTCGGGCCGCCGTTGGCATTGCCCTCCGAGTCGATGATCGGGAAATGGATCTCGCCGTTGCGGCCCGTCAGCCGGAACGGATACGTGGGAAGTGAAACCGTGTTCGGCGGGAAGTCGTTCCCCGCGTTGTCCTTGCCGTTCCAGTAGACCGAATGGCTGCCGGAAAACGCGAAACCGGTCAGCACGCGATTCGTCGGCGTGGCGGGATCGAAATCGACGCCGTCCGCGCTGACGACGATCTGATACGTGAGCGTGTTGGTCGACGTGAACGTGAAGTTGCCGCCCGCGCCGACGCTCGATTCCGACCCCGAGATGCTGCCCTGGAACGCGACCCCCGAGACGACGGGCACCGGCGGGACCGACGACACCCCGAGCGCGCCGAGCACCTTCGCGATCTCGGCCTCGTTCGGTCCGCCCGGTGTCGCGTCGGAGAAGAAGATCGGGAACTGCGCATCCTGCGATGTCACGCCCGCGGGAAGCGTCGTTACGAGCGCTTCGCTGCCGCGGATGTCCTTGTAAAGCGGATCGCCGTTGTCGAGAAAGCCCGCGAGGTTGCCGTACAGCGCGAAGCCGTTCGGGTCGAGGCCGCGCAAATCCTGGCGATACCGGTAGCCATCGCCGGTGACGTAGAAGAGCGTCGAATACAGCGGTCGCGAGTTGCCGCCGGTGTACGCGACCCATGCGTAGGTGAAAAGCCGCCCGTTGATGTCCGACGTCGAGGACGCATCGGCGCGGACCGTGACGTCCCACGCCGACAGGGTCAGCGTATCGATGTTCGGCGGATCGATCACGCCGTCGGGACCGCCGGCACCGCTCGTGGCCGCCGTGAATTGCACGCCGTAAATGCCCGTGATCGGCGCGTGGTACGCACAGGGCGTATAGCCATTGGTGACCACGCCCGTGCCGTCGGCGCTGTTCGGTCCCGCGAGCTCGGCGTTGCGATCCGCGATGAATCCGCCGCCGGCCGTCGAGCACGTGAAATCGGCGCTCGCGGGACGCGTCTCGTTGCCGGGCGTGCCGAAGCTTTGCGGGTTGTAGACGTGAATGTCGCCGCCGGCGTTGCGGCTGTGCGATCCGAGCAGGACGTATTCGCCGGCCTGTGCGTAAACGTAGAGAAAGCCGTTGCGTCGAACCACGCCCGCGTAGCAGACCGAGCCCGACGAGCAGGCGGTGGCGAGGCTTCCCTCGACGTCGAGGTTCGCGCGCGAGCCCGCGGCATTGTAGGTCGACGGGTAGAGCGTGCGGCTGCCTTCGGCGGCAGCGAACGAACTCGTGAGCGAGACGCAGGCGAGGAGAGCGAGTGACGCAATGCGTCGCAAAGCGCCGTTCGGGGAAGCGATCATGGTCGGCAGAGCCTTCCGTTGTTCGTAGTCGTTGAGCTTCGCGGCGAAGCGTGCTGTGCGCGTGGGCTTCGCCATCACACCGTGCGCGGCCCTCGCGACAGCAATTCGCGTTCCGAGGTAGACTGCCGCGCTTTTCAGATTGCTGACAACGAGCCGATGCGAACGCAGAGGGCAGGCCCGTGACGCCAAGGCGGCTTGCATCGCTTCTTTGCCTCGATGATTTCGAGCGCGCCGCGCGCAGGCACCTGCCTCGCGCGGTCTTCGAGTACGTCGCGGGCGGTGCCGAAACGGACGGATCGCTTCGCGATAACCGCGCCGCGTTTTCCGAGCTGGGCTTCCTGCCGCGCGCGCTCGTCGATGTCTCCGGCGTGTCGACGCGAACGGCGCTCTTCGGACACGATTACGACACGCCGTTCGGCATCGCGCCGCTCGGGCTCGCGGCGCTCTACGCGTATCGCGGCGATCTCGTGCTCACGGAGGCCGCGCAGGACGCGAACATCCCGATGGTGATGAGCGGCACGTCGCTCATCCGCGTCGAAGACGTCGCCGCCTCGTACCCGTCGACATGGTTCCAGGCCTACCTGCCGGGCGACGTCGACGGCAACGCGGCGTTGATCGAACGCATCGCGCGAACGAAGATCGAAACGCTCGTGGTGACCGTCGATTGCCAGATCGCGGGCAACCGCGAGAACAACGTTCGCGCGGGCTTCACGACGCCGCTGCGGCCGAGCGTTCGTCTCGCAGTCGATGGCATCACGCATCCGCGCTGGCTTTTCGGCACATTCCTGCGGACGTTCGCGCGCCATGGCGCGCCGCATTTCGAGAACAACTTCGCCACGCGCGGCGCGCCTATCCTGTCACGCAAGGTGCTGCGCGACTATTCGGATCGCGGACGACTCGACTGGTCGCACTGGCGACGCGTGCGCGAGCTCTGGAGCGGGCGGCTTCTGATCAAGGGCGTCCTCGACAAGGCCGACGCGCGGCGGGCACGCGATGGCGGCGCCGACGGCATCATCGTGTCGAACCACGGCGGCCGCCAGCTCGACGGCGCGGTGTCGGCGTTGCGCGTTCTGCCCGACATCGTCTCGTCGGTGCGCGACGTGCCGGTGATGATGGATGGCGGGGTTCGCCGCGGAACCGACGTGCTGAAGGCGATCGCGCTCGGTGCGTCGTTCGTGTTCGTCGGGCGGCCGTTCGCGTACGCGGCGTCGATCGCAGGTGCGGCCGGCGTGGCGCATGCAATCGCGATCCTTCGTACCGAGATCGTGCGCGACATGGGGATGCTCGGCGTCACCCGACTTGCCGATGTCGATCGCACGCGACTCTTCCGCATCGACGCATCCAGGGTCTGATAAACGCATGGGCGCAAACGCGTTCGGAAAAAGGGGCCACGCTCGATTTTCGCGGGAAAAGGGGCCAGGTTCGGTTTATCGAAAATCGAGCCTGGCCCCTTTTTCTGGCGTCACGGAAGCCTTTCGATCATCGTGACGTCCTGGTCCGCGCGCATTCGCGAGCGCAAGATCGACCTGCGGCGGCGCCTCGCGGCGCGCTTCATAGATGACCGCACTTACGTCTCGTCGCTTTACGGTCAGGCGTTCGGCCGCGCGCCGAATCTCGATCGACCATCGGGATTCAACGAGAAGATTCTCGTCAAGATCCTGAGCGATCGCCGCACGTTCCTTTCGCTACTTTCCGACAAGCTGCGGGTGCGCAATTACGTGTCGCGCGTAGCGCCAACGCTTGCGCTGCCGGCGCTGTATTGGCACGACAGGCGCGCGGAGTCGCTCGATCTACAGGCGCTGCCGGATGCGTTCATGCTGAAGCCCAACCACGGCAGCGGATGGCTTCGCGCGGTGCCCGACAAACGCGCGGTGACGCGCGACGAGCTGGTGCGTCTCATGCGGCGCTGGCTCGCCTCGGACTTCAGCATCGTCGCGCGCGAATGGGCGTATCGGAACATCGAGCGCGCAGTCTTCGTCGAAGAGTTGCTGTACGGCGCAGACGGCGGGACGCCCGCCGATTACAAGCTGTTCGTCTTCGGCGGCGTCGTGCGTCTGATCCAGGTCGACGCCGACCGATTCACCCGACACACGCAGGCGCTCTACGACGAACGGTGGCAGCCGATCGCCGGGACGATCAAGGGCGCGCAGGGTCCTGCAGAGCCGCCGCCGAGTTCGCTTTCGACGATGATAGAGGCGGCGCAAGCGCTGTCGCAAGGCGTCGATTTCGTTCGCGTCGATCTCTACGAGGTCGGCGGCAGGCCGTATCTCGGCGAGCTCACGCACTATCCGAACAAGGGACTCTGCCGCTTCGATCCGCCCTC
Organism: Casimicrobiaceae bacterium; assembly: GCA_035308425.1. Lineage (GTDB taxonomy): Bacteria > Pseudomonadota > Gammaproteobacteria > Burkholderiales > Casimicrobiaceae > VBCG01. The sequence continues at coordinate 6,508 of DATGGP010000061.1, forward strand.
GCTCGATGCGCGCCTCGGCGGCTACCTCACGCTCGACGACTACGCGACCGATGCGATTTCCGCACGCATGCTCGGGCTAGCCGCCGCTGCGCCGCTTGATGTGCGTTGATCTGTTGCATTGATCGACAAAACGTATCGGTGGCCCACGCAATGCGGTGTCGCTCGCTTGCGCGGTGCGCCTCGAAATTGAAAGGCTGGCGGCGAACCACCCACGAACAAGCCCTCTCTAACGACCGGTTCATCCTGAGAAGTCCGGGCGCATCCGAAGCCATCGACAAGGAGAGGTGACGAATCATGAAGCGAATTTCCCATAGTCTCGTCGCGGCCGCACTTTGCGGCATGCTCGCCGCGTGTGCATCGACCGGCACGAAAGTGACGACCAATTCCGATGCCTACAAGACGATGGCGCGAAGCCAGCAGGCGTGGTGCTCGCAGTTCGGTTCGACATGCGGATGCACGCTCGATGACCAGAAGGTGACGTGCGCGTTGGCGTCAACCTGTATCAACACGGGAAGCTGCCAGCAGTCGCAATAGAATTGGCGGCGCGGAAGAGCGCGCCGGGCAGCTACAATCCGAGGTCCGGCATGGCGCAGCGCCCCAACGCGGCGAGCGTGCGCTCGCCGCGTTGCGCCATGGACCTCACCGCCTTCCTTGCCCACCACGCCATCGAGGCGAAACGCTTCGAGCATTCGCCGGTGATGACCGTCGAGGAGTCGCGGCGGCTCGTTCCCGATCTCCCCGGCGCCAAGACGAAGAACCTGTTTCTGCGCGACAAGAGAGGGACGCGCCACATCCTGGTGACCGTTCCCCAGGACCTCGCGGTCGACTTGAATTCGCTCGGCCTTCTGCTCGGCGCGGGCAGGCTTGGCTTCGCGTCGCCCGAGCGGCTGCGCAAAAGCCTAGGCATCGCGCCGGGATCGGTGAGCCTGCTCGCGCTCGTCAACGACAAGACGCATGCGGTCGAATTCGTCCTCGACCGCCGGCTCTGGGAGGCCGATGCGGTGCAGGCGCATCCGCTCGTCAACGACGCGACGATGGTGATCCCGCATCGCCAGCTCGAACGCTTTCTCGCGGCCACCGGCCACGCGGCGCACATCGTCGACGTGCCTGGACAACGTGAATCCTGACACCGCGCCCGACTTTCGCGAGCACCTGATCCGCTACGGCGGCGACGCGTATCCGGAGGTCGTCGAGAAGGCCCAGGGCGCGTACGTATTCGACGCGTCGGGCAACCGCATCCTCGACTTCACGTCTGGGCAGATGTGCGCGACGGTCGGCCACAATCATCCCAATATCGTGGCGGCGATCAAGCGAAGCTGCGACAGCGCGCTGCATCTCTTCTCGGGGATGATTCCGCGAAGCGTTGTGCAGCTCGCCGACGCGCTCGCGCAGATCCTGCCTGCGCCACTTCGCAAGTCGCTGTTCGTGAACACCGGCAGCGAAAGCAACGAAGCCGCGATCAAGATGGCGAAGCTCGCGACCGCGGGCTTCGAGGTCGTGGGACTCGGCGGTTCGTGGCACGGCGTGACGGCGAACGCCGGCGGCGTTTCGTTCGCGAGCGATCGCAAGGGCTACGGCCCCGGCATGCCGGGCACGCACGTGATCCCCGAGCCCAATGCGTATCGATGCCCGATCCGCCATTGCCGCGATCGCTGCGATCTGACGTGCATGAAGGTGGGCTTCGAGCTTTACGACATGCAGTCGACCGGCGCGCGCGCGGCCGTCATCGCGGAACCGGTGATCAGCGCCGGCGGCGTCATCGTTCCACCCGAAGGCTATTTCGACACGCTCGCGCACGAGACGCGCAAGCGCAACATGCTTCTGATCTTCGACGAGGCGCAGACGGCGTTCGGCCGGCTCGGCCATTGGTTCGCCGCGTCGCATCTTCGGGTGACGCCCGATCTCATGACCGTATCGAAGACGCTCGGCGGCGGCGTTCCGCTTGCGGCCGTGATCACGAACGACGAGATCGAGGCAACGTGTCATCGTCGCGGGTTTTCGTTCTACACGTCGCACGTGTCCGATCCGCTGCCTGCGACGGTCGGACTTGCGGTGCTCGAAACGATCGAGCAGCAGAACCTGCTCGCGCGAAGCCGCGAGATGGGCGAGTATCTCGCCGCGCGCCTTCGCGAGCTGATGAATCGTCACGAGGAGATCGGCGACGTGCGCGGCATGGGGCTTCTGCGCGGCATCGAGCTCGTCAAGGACCGCGAGACGCGCGAGCCGTATCACGAGCTCGGTGCGTTGACGACCGCGCGCTGCCTCGAGCTCGGCTTGAGCATGAACATCCGGCGCCGCCCCGAGCGAGGTTCGGTGTGGCGCATTGCGCCGCCGCTGACGGTCGCGCGCGAGGACATCGACCTCGCGATGACAATCTTCGACCAGGCGCTGAGCGAGATGAAGGGCAACCTCGCGCGGCGGTAGGAAGTCGGTGCCAGCAATTGGAAAAAGGGGCCAGGCTCGATTTATCGCGAAAATCGAGCCTGGCCCCTTTTCCACGCGATAAATCGAACCTGGCCCCTTTTCCCCGGGCCCCTTTTTCCCGATGACGCCAGACTGTCCGTCCTTGCGGCACAATGTCGGCAGGACGCCCCACAGCGTCCATCGTCCACGAACACGAAAACGGAGGAGAAAAATGCGTAAAGGATGGCTCGCCATCGCGGCATCCGTACTTCTGCTCGGCATGCCGGGCCTCGGCAACGCCCGGGCGGACGAGTTGCAGAACATCAAGCAGAAGGGCGTCCTCGTAGTCGGCACGAAGGCGGACTATCGTCCGTTCGGCTATCTCGATCCGTCGGGCAAGATCGTCGGTTTCGAGCCGGATCTCGCCGCCGACGTCGCGAAGCGACTTGGCGTACGTCTCGAGCTCGTCCCGGTCGTTGCGTCGAACCGTATCCAGTTCCTGCAACAGGGCAAGATCGACCTTCTGATCGCGACGATGAGCGACACGCCCGAGCGGGCCAAGATCGTCGACATCGTTAAGCCCGATTACTATGCCTCGGGCACGAACGTGATGGCGAAGAAGTCCGAGAACCTGAGAAGCTGGGACCAGTTGCGCGGCAAGAAGGTGTGCCTGATCCAGGGCTCGTTCTACAACAAGGAGCTGCAGGAGAAGTACGGCATCGAAGGCGTCGCGTTCCCCGGCACCGCCGAAGCGTACTCCGCATTGCGCAACGGCAACTGCGTCGCGTTCGCGTACGACGACACGGCAATCGTCGGCGAATTGCAGAAGCCCGAATGGAAGGACTACGACATGCCGCTCGAGTCGATCCTCGTGCAGCCGTGGGGATTGGCCGTGAAGCAGGGCGAGAAGGACTTCGCCGATTTCATGTCGAAGACGATCATCGACTGGCACAAGACCGGGTTCATCGAGCAGCTCGAGAAGAAGTACGGCATCAAGCCGACGAAGTTCGCGCAGGAGATGCACGAGAAGTACGTCAAATAGCGCGCACTCGTTTGCGCATCGTGCGGCGGCGCTTGCGTAGCCCGGGCGCCGCCACACAAGTCCGCTGACGGGAGAGCGGCCGATGCAGTTCGTCTGGAACTGGTTCCGGTGGCTGTACGACACGACCGGCATCAACCTGACGATCTTCTACGACGTGTTCGACCGCACGCGCTTCGCGCACGGCTTCCTGATGACGGTGTTGCTGTCCGTCGTCTGCATCTTGCTCTCGCTCGTCATCGGCGTCGTCGGGGCGTGGATCCAGGGCTCGCGCTTTCGCATCGCGCGCACGATCGTCTACTGGTACATCCAGGCGTTTCGCAACACGCCGCCGCTCGTTCAGCTCTACTTCTTCTATTTCGGGCTCGGCAATGTCATCACCGCGGCGAGCGGCCATCCGCTGGTCAGCAACGTCGCCTGGGCGATCGTGTCGCTGTCATTCTTCGCCGGCGCGTTCAACGTCGAAATCTTTCGCTCGGGCATCGAAGCGGTGCCGCGCACGACGATCGAAGCCGCCGAATCGCTCGGCTTCAGCCGCCTCTCGACGTATCTGCGCATCGTCTTTCCGCTCGCTTTTCGCATCAGCCTTCCCGCGCTCAACAACAACCTCGTGAACCTCGTCAAGACGACGACGCTCGCGTACGCGATCGCAGTGCCCGAAATGCTTTACGTTTCGAGCCAGATCTGGTCGGACGAGCTCAACGTGCCGGTGATGATGAACGTGCTTTTGATCTGCTACCTGCTGCTCGTCGGCATCCTCGTCTATTTCATGCATCGCCTGGAGCACGTGATGCGCGTTCCGGGATTCGGCGCATGACGATGCCGGTGCTGCTTCCATGCGCAGCGCGTCTCGCGGCAGCAGCGCGCGACGAACGCCGCGCAGGACCTCGGTTTCGGCTGACGCTCACGCAAGGCATCGTGCTCGTCGTGCTCTTCGCCGCTGGCTGCGCCTTCGCACAGGCGCAAGCGGCTGCCGGTGATCTGCCGATCCTCGCGACGATCTGGAAGTGGTCGCCGCTGCTCGCGCGTGGGTTCGTCTTCAATCTCGCGATCAGTTTCATCGCCATGGGAGCCGGGACGATTGCCGGCTTCTTCCTCGGCTACGCGCAAATTTCGCTTCTCGCGCCGATACGAAAGATGGCGGTAATCGTCACGCACTTCTTCCGCAACGCGCCGTGGCTCGTGCTGCTCTTCTACTGCATGTTCCTGCTGCCGTTCCAGGTGACGTTGCTCGGCGTGACGATTCCGATCCCCGACTGGACGAAGGCGACGCTCGGTCTCGCGCTCCCCGTTATGGCGAACGTCTCGGAGATCGTCCGCGGCGCCGTGCAATCGATTCCGACGACGCAATGGGAGGCGGCAGCATCGCTCGCGTTCACGCGCCGCCAGACGATGTGGATGATCGTCGTCCCGCAATGCATCAAGCGCATGCTGCCCCCCTGGATGAACCTGTACGCGATCCTCACGATGTCGACGGTGCTCGCGTCGATCGTTGGCGTCAACGAGATGATGACGCTCACGCAGCGCGCGCTGTCCGCCGAAAATCGTCCCGGCCTGTTGCTCGCGTTCTACGCGTACGTTCTGCTCTGGTTCTTCGTCTATTGCTACCCGATCGCGCGCTGGACGGTGCGTCTCGAGGCGCGCTACGCGGTCAATCAGTGATGGAGCCGATCGTCGAGCTTCGCGACGTCCACCAGGCGTTCGGCGACTTCGAGGTACTGAAGGGCATCTCGTTCGACGTGGCCAAGGGCGGCGTCATCTGCATCATCGGTCCGTCGGGCTCGGGCAAGTCGACGCTTCTTCGCTGCATCAACGGTCTCGTCCCGATCAGCAAGGGCACCATCCGCGTCGCCGAGTTCGAGGTGAACGCGCTTCGCAGCGACAAGGAGCGCATCGCGCTTCGCAAGGAAGTGTCGATGGTGTTTCAGCAGTACAACCTCTTCCCGCACAAAACGGCGCTCGAGAACGTGATGATGGCGCCGGTGCACGTGCTGCACGAACCGCGCGACGAGGTGCGAGAGCGGGCGATCGCGCTGCTGACGAAAGTCGGGCTCGCGGCCAAGTGCGATGCGTATCCCGGCGAGCTCTCGGGTGGACAGCAGCAGCGCGTCGCGATTGCGCGCTCGCTTGCGATGCGGCCGGAAGTGATGCTCTTCGACGAGGTGACGGCGGCCCTTGATCCCGAGACGGTGAAGGAAGTGCTGAACACGATCCGCGAGCTCGCGCGCGAGGGGATGACGTGCATCATCGTTACGCACGAGATGCGCTTCGCGCGCGAGCTCGCCGACCGGGTGCTGTTCACCGACGGCGGAACGATCGTCGAGTCGGCCCCGCCGGGAGAGCTTTTCGATCATCCGCAGAAGGAACGTACGCGCGCGTTCCTGTCGCAGGTGCTGTAACGTGAAGCGCTACTCGATCTTCTCGCTGATCGGAAACGCGCTGAGCGGTCACGAGCGCTGGCCGCGCGCGTGGCGCCGCGCGTCGCCCAAAAAGAGCTACGACGTCGTCATCATCGGCGGCGGCGGCCACGGTCTCGCGACCGCGTACTACCTCGCGAAGGAGCACGGCATCCGAAACGTCGCGGTGCTCGAGAAAGGCTTCATCGGCCTAGGCAACACCGGCCGCAACACGACGATCGTTCGTTCCAACTATCACCTGGACCCGAACGCGCACTTCTACGAGTTTTCGCTGAAACTGTGGGAGCGCCTTTCGCAAACGCTCGACTTCAACGTGATGTACAGCCCGCGCGGCGTGCTGAATCTCGTGCATACGCCCGCCGAGGCAGACGCGGCGATGCGGCGCGGCAACGCGATGCGACTGAACGGCATCGATGCGAAGTTCCTGTCGCGCGACGAGATCGCGGCCTGGATTCCGAATCTCGATTGCTCGTCAAGCGCGCGCTTTCCGATTGTCGGAGGTTTGCTGCAGCCGCGCGGCGGTACCGTGCGCCACGACGCGGTCGCGTGGGGATACGCGCGCGCGGCCGATGCGCTCGGCGTCGACGTCGTCGAGCAATGCGAAGTGACGGGCATGCGGATCGAAGGCGGCGCCGTCACCGGCGTTGCCACGACAAGAGGCGACATCGGCGCATCGAAAATCGCGATCGCCGTCGCGGGCAATTCGAGTCGCGTCGCCACGATGGCCGGCATTCGCCTGCCGATCGAGTCGCATGTTCTGCAGGCGATGGTTTCCGAGCCGGTGAAGCCCGTGCTCGACACGGTCGTCACGTCGGGCGCCGTGCATTTCTACGTGAGCCAGTCGGACAAGGGCGAGCTCGTGATGGGCGGCGACCTCGACTTCTACAACTCCTACGCGCAACGCGGCAACCTGCCGCGCATCGAGCACGTCGTGAGCGCATGCCTTGCGCTCTTTCCGAGCTTCGGCCGGCTGCGCCTCATGCGCACGTGGGGCGGGATCATGGACATGACGATGGACGGCAGCCCCATCATTGGCAAGCTTCCGGTACGCCATCTCTACATGACCGGCGGCTGGTGCTACGGCGGGTTCAAGGCGACGCCGGCGTCGGGGTTCGTGCTCGCGTCGACGGTCGCGAACGACGCACCGCATCCGCTCGCCGCGCCGTTCTCGCTCGAGCGATTCGCGGAAGGGCGCGCCATCGACGAGAAAGGCGCGGGCCCTTACGCGTGGGCGCATTGAGATGAAACATCCCCCTACGCTCGCCGCGCTCGCTGCCCCCCGGGGGGCTAGTCAGTCGCTCGGGGCGCCCCGTCGCGGCTGACCATGATGCTCATCCCATGCCCGTGGTGCGGGCCGCGCGCGCAGATCGAGTTCACGTACGGTGGCGACGCGAGCGTCTCGCGTCCCGCGCCCGATGCGCCGCAAGCCGCATGGATCGACTACGTCTACTTTCGCGACAATCCGTGTGGTCCGATCGACGAGCTCTGGTATCACGCCGCGGGTTGCCGAAGCTGGTTCAAGGTGCGTCGCGACACGCGCACGCACGACATTCTCGATAGCGCGCCCATCCGATGACGCAACGCTGGCGCTTATCCGATGGCGGTGCGATCGATCGCTCGCGTCCGCTCGCGTTCACCTACGACGGCGTGCGCTACGAGGGCTATGCCGGCGACACCCTCGCATCCGCGTTGCTCGCGAACGGTGTGCATCTCGTCGCGCGAAGCTTCAAGTACCACCGGCCACGCGGCATCGTCACGGCCGGCGTCGAGGAGCCATGCGCGCTCGTGCAACTCGGCGAAGGCGCGCGAAGCGAGCCGAACACGCGCGCGACTACAGTCGAGCTCTTCGAAGGCCTCGTCGCCCGAAGCCAGAACTGCTGGCCGTCGGTTCGCTTCGATCTCGGCGCAATCGCGAACTCGTTGTCGCCAATCCTGCCCGCCGGCTTCTACTACAAGACGTTCAAGTGGCCGCCGACGCCGCGATGGTGGATGCGCTACGAGCACTTCATCCGCCGCGCCGCCGGCATGGGACGCGCGGCGAGCGCCCCCGATCCCGATTGTTACGAGCATCAGTACGCGCACTGCGACGTGCTCGTGATCGGCGGCGGAACCGCAGGCATCGCCGCCGCGCGTCGCGCCGCGGACTCCGGCGCGCGCGTGATCGTCTGCCAGCAATCGGCGGATTTCGGCGGCATGCTCGCCGATACCGATGCCAAGATCGGAGAACGCAACGCCGCCGACTGGGTGAGGACTAGCCTCGATACGCTGTCCGTACGCGCCGACGTCACGCTTCTTTCGCGCACGACGGCGTTCGGCTACTACGATGCGAATCTGGTCGCCGCGCTCGAGCGGATCGGGGATCATCGGCCGCCGCAAAGCGAAAGCAGCGCACCACGGCAACGGCTCTGGATGATTCGCGCGAAGGCGGTCGTGCTCGCAAGCGGCGCGATCGAGCGCGGCATCGCATATGGCAACAACGATCTGCCCGGGACGTTGCTAGCGAGCGCAGCGTATCGATACGTCAGGCGCCATGCCGTGAAGCTCGGCACGCGCGCCGTCGTATTCACGAACAACGACAGCGCATACGAAGCTGCGTTCGCGATGCACGCCGCCGGGATTCTCGTCGCCGGGATCGTCGATGCGCGTCGCGAGCCCGCCTCGCGCGAGGTGCAGGCTGCGCGCGACAAGGGCATCGACGTCCATGCCGGCGCCGTGATCGAGCGCGCACGCGGGCGCCAGCGCGTTCACGGCGTAACGATCGTTTCGCGTGAAGACAGCAAATCGGCGACGATCGATTGCGATGTGATCGCGGTATCGGGCGGCTACAGTCCGACGGTGCACCTGTTCTCGCAGGCGCGCGGCACGCTGCGTTACGACGAGGTGACCGCGAGCCTCGTGCCAGACATTTCGCCGATGGCGGTCTTTACGGCGGGCGCGGTGAACGGCCATTGCGATGTCGCGCGCGCAATCGCCGATGGCGAAGCGGCGGCGGATGAGGCGCTCGCGCGTGCCGGCATGTCGCCTTCACGCGAATCATCGGCGTCGCTCGGCCAAGGTGCGAATCGAATGTGCGTCGAGCCGCTGTGGTCGGTTCCCGAGGCGCATCGCGCGAAATCGTTCGTCGACCTGCAAAACGACGTGACGGTGCGTGACATCGCGCTCGCCGCGCGCGAAGGCTACGACGCGAGCGAGCACCTGAAGCGCTACACGACGCTCGGCATGGGCACCGATCAGGGCAAGACCGGCAACGTGATCGGCATGGGCCTGCTATCCGCGCATGTCGGCCGAATGATCGGCGACGTCGGCACGACGACGTTTCGCCCGCCGTACACGCCGGTCACGCTCGGCGCGCTGCCGGGCGGGGCGCACGGCGCGCACGTCGAGCCGACACGGCTTACGCCGATGCATGAATGGCACGCGCAGGCAGGCGCGCGTTTCGTCAACGCGGGACTGTGGAAGCGCCCGCACTCGTATCCGCGCGCCGGCGAATCCGAAGACGACGCCGCGCGCCGCGAAGCGCGCAACGTCCGCGAGAACGTCGGCGTCGTCGACGTATCAACGCTCGGCAAGATCGAATTGCAGGGACGCGACGTCGCGACATTCCTGAACCGCGTCTACGTCAATCGCTTCGACAACCTGCCGACGGGGCGCTGCCGCTACGGCCTGATGCTGCGTGACGATGGGATCGTTCGCGACGATGGCACGATGTCGCGCCTCGACGCTACGCATTACCTGATGACGACGACGACCGCGAATGCGGCCGCGATCATGCAGGCGATCGAGCGGCATTTGCAGGTCGACTGGCCCGATCTCGACGTGCATGTGACATCGGTGACCGAGCAATGGGCGGCTGCGGCATTGTCGGGTCCGAAGTCGCGCAACGTGCTCGAGCGGCTCGTCGACATCGACGTTTCGAACGAGGCGCTTCCATTCCTCGGCGTCGCGCGATGCCGGCTGCACACCGCGGTCGGCGACGTAGCGGCGCGCGTTTTCCGCATGAGCTACTCGGGCGAGCTCGCCTACGAGATCCATGTCCCCGCGAATCGCGGACGCGCGATGTGGCAAGCGGTGCTCGACGCGGGTGCGGCATTCGGCATCATGCCGTACGGGACCGAAGCGATGAATACGCTTCGCGTCGAAAAGGGCCATGTCGTAATCGGCGCCGAAATCGACGGACGAACGACCGCGGGCGATCTCGGCATGGGACGTCTCGTCAATGCCGACAAGTGGTGCATCGGCAAGCCGTTGCTCGATCGTCCCGCGCTGACAGCGGCGGATCGCTGGCAACTCGTCGGTCTCACGGCGCCCGCTGGCGAGCGCATACCGCGCGGCGGGAAGATCGTCGCCGATCCCGATCGCGCGCTGCAGAATCCGATGCTCGGGCACGTCACGTCGTGGTGCGACAGCCCGACGGTCGGTCGATGCATTGCATTGGCCCTCGTCGCGGCCGGGCGCAGCCGCCATGGCGAAACGCTGTGGGCCGTGTCGCCGCTTGCGAACGAAAAGGTGCACGTTGCAATCGGACCGCCGGTGTTCGTCGATCCCGAAGGGAAGCGGCTTCGTGTCTGACGCCGATCGCCGTGACGACGCGCTCGCACTAGGCGAGCTTTCGATCGCGCGCGCATGGAACGTGAAAGGCGATGCGGCCGATCGTGCATTCTTGTCGCAGGCCTCGCGGTTGCTCGACATCGCGCTGCCGTCGACGGCGATGACGACGACGCGAAACGACGACGCGCTCGCGATGTGGCTCGGACCGGCGTCATGGCTCGTTCTGTCCGATGCGTCGGCCGATACTCGCGATTTCGATGCAGCGCGTAAAGCGCTCAATGATGCTGGCGGCGCGCTTTTCGACGTGTCGGCGAGCCATGTCGCCTGGATGATCGGCGGCGCGGTTGCGTCGCGCGTGCTGAACCGCCTTTGTCCCCTCGATCTTCATCCATCGGCATTTCCGCCGGGCGCCGCGAAGCAAAGCCTGCTCGGCCACATCCATGCGCTCTACTATCGTCCGCACGACGCGCCAGCGTTCGTCGTGATCGTCGCGCGGAGTTTCTCTGGCGATGCGGCACGCGAGCTTCGCGAAGCCGCGCAATCGGAGGGTTACCGCACCGTCGAGACACGCGCGATCATCGCCGCGACATCACAGCGCTGATCACGCGCCGAGCCGCTCCGCGAGTTCGACGATGCCCGACACCGACACGTCGACGTTCGCACCCGGCGCGCGCTCGCCGCGGTTTTCGCCAAACTCATAGGGTCGCGCGACGAACGCCGTGCGGAGCCCGCATTGCGCGGCGGCGACGAGGTCCGACGTGTGCGCGGCGACCATCATCGCCCCGCCGGGCCCGCAGTCGAATGCTTCCATCGCCGTGCGATACACGATGGGCTTCGGCTTGTAGTCGCGCGCGAATTCGGCGCCGAGAATCGCATCCCAGGGAAAACCGTTGTGCCGCGCGAGATCGACCATCAGCGCGACGTTGCCGTTCGAGCACGGTGCGAGCCGGTATCGTTCGCGAAGCCGCGCAAGCCCGGGCGCGCTGTCCGGCCACCCATCGAGGCGATGCCATGCGAGGTTGAGCCGTGCGCGAGTCGCGTCGTCGAGCGCTTCGAGCCCGAAGCGCGGAAGGATCGCGTCGAGGTTTCGCCGATGCAGTACGTCGAGCTTGCAGAACGGCTGCCGACAGCTTCGCACCTCGTCCATCGACGGCTGGTATCGATCGCGCCACGCATCGGCGAACACCGGCCAATCGAGCGTAACGCCCCGCGGTCCGAGGATCGCCTGCGCCTCGCGCGCGATCGAGCCGCGCCAGTCGACCAGCGTTCCGAAGACGTCGAAAAGAAGAGCCTTGATCCCATCCATCGTGACGCCTCGTCCGTTTTGCATCGACCGGTCATTGTGCACGATTCGCCAATTCGGGCCGCCATGCAGCGCGACCATCGGGCTAGAATCGTCGACGACGAAACGACCGAGCGAGGCGATCCATGAACGACATCCTTCCCGGCATCTTCACCTGGTCGCGACTCTCCGAGCCGCACGGCTACAACTTCAACGGCTACCTCGTGTGCGACGGCGCGGGCAATGTCTGCATCGATCCGGTGCCACCGAGCGAGCAGGATCTCGACGAGATCGCCCGCCTCGGCGTCGCGACGATCGCGATCACCAATCGCAACCATACGCGCGCGGCGAACGCGATCCGCGAGCGAACCGGTGCGCGCACGCTGATCCATCCCGACGATGCACCGCACGCGCGCGAGCAGGGCGCGACGCTCGACGGCGAGTTGCGCTTGGGCGATCGGGTTGGCCCGCTCGAGGTCGTCGCGGCGCCCGGCAAGTCCCCCGGCGAAGTCGTGCTCCACTGGCCCGCGCGGCGGCTGCTCTTCGTCGGCGACGTCGTGATCGGCAATCCGCCGGGCCGATGCGGCCTCGTGCGCGAGAAAGTCATGGACGATCCGGCGCGCCTGCGCCGCAGCGTTGTCGCCCTTCTATCGCTCGATTTCGATGCGCTGCTCGTCGGCGACGGCGTGCCGATCCTGCACGATGCGAAAGCACGGCTCGCCGAGCTCGTCGAGACGTTCGGGCGCTGACAACGCGCGCCGCGATCGATGCGCTGGCTCTTCGAGCCGCGCCTCACCAACGAGGCGTTCGGCGACCCCGGCCTCTACGTCGACTTCCGCGACGAGCGCCGGGCAATGCTGTTCGACGTCGGCGACATCGATGCGCTGCCGCCGCGCAAGCTGATGCGGCTTTCACACGTCTTCGTCACGCACACGCACATGGACCACTTCGCGGGCTTCGATCGGCTGCTCGCGATCGTGCTCGGGCGCAAACAGCGCCTCACGCTCGTCGGCGGACCCGATTTCATCGCGAAGGTCGAGCACAAGCTCCATGCGTACACATGGAACGTCGTCTATCGCTACGACGAGCTCGTGCTCGACGTCTGCGAGATTGGTCTCGACGGGCGTGGCGAGTGCGCGCGCTTTTCGACGCGAACCAACTTCGTGCGTGAATCGACGGCGTCGTTCGCGCTGGACAGCGACGTCGTTCATGACGAGGCGACGTTTCGCGTGCGCGCCCGCTTCGTCGATCACGACGTGCCGTGCCTCGCCTACGCGATCGAGGAGAAGGCGCACGTGCATGTCGCGAAGAATCGCCTCGACGCGCTCGGCGTCGCGACCGGCGCGTGGCTTCGCGAGCTCAAGCATGCGGTGCTTTCGGGTGCGCCGGATGCAACGACGATCGACATGCGCTGGCGCGATCGCGGCGGCGATCACGCGATGACGCGAACCGTCGGCGAGCTGCGCCACCTGATCCTCGATGTCATGCCCGGGCAGCGCATCGGGTACGCGACCGATCTGCGCTACACCGAGGCGAACGTGCGCACGCTCTGCGAGCTCTTTCGCGAGATCGATAAGCTCTTCATCGAATGCGTGTTCCTCGAATGCGATGCCGAGCATGGCGCGCGCAAGAACCACCTGACGGCGACGCAGGCGGGAACGATCGCGAGGCTTGCGGGTGCTGCCAGCGTGCGGCCATTCCATTTCTCGCCGCGTTACGAAGGTCGCGAGGCCGAACTGGTGAGCGAAATGGAGGCGGCCTGGCGCGGCTGATGCGTCGGGACGGACCGTTCTTCGGGAACGGCGAGCGCCAACCTTGTCGAATGGCAAAATGCCTCGGGATACCGTCGAAACCTCAAGCAAATGCCGCTACGAATCGAGGACTACGCGTTAATCGGCAACACGCGCACGTGCGCGCTCGTCGGCAAGGACGGGTCGATCGACTGGATGTGCGTGCCGCGCTTCGACTCGAACGCGTGCTTCGCGGCGCTGCTCGGTGACCAGGGCAACGGGCATTGGGAGATCGGTCCCGCGCGTGGCGTCGCGTCCGTGCGGCGTGCGTACCGACACGATACGCTGATCCTCGAAACCGATTTCGAGACGGCCGACGGCGCCGTGCGCCTGATCGATTTCATGCCCGTATGGGATGATCGCACAGACATCGTGCGCATCGTCGTCGGCTTGCGCGGCACGATGCCGTTGCGTGTCGAGCTCGTCATGCGCTTCGGCTACGGCGCGATCACGCCGTGGGTGCGCAAGGTGGATGGTGCGCTTCGTGCAACCTCGGGTCCCGATTCGCTCGAATTGCGCACGCCGGTCGCGCTCGAAGGCCGCAATTTCATCACGGTCGGCGCCTTCACGGTGAGCGAAGGGCAGCGCGTGCCGTTCGTGATGACGTGGTTCCCGTCGCACGAGCGCCGACCGTTGCCGGTCGACGCGGAAGCCGCGCTCGAAGCCACCGAGCGCTACTGGCGCGCATGGTGCGACCATTGCACGTACGACGGAAAATGGCGTGACGCGGTACGCGGCTCGCTCGTCATCCTGAAGGCCATGACGTATGCGCCGACCGGCGGCATGGTGGCGGCTGCGACGACATCATTGCCTGAGCAGATCGGCGGCGTGCGCAACTGGGACTATCGCTACTGCTGGGTGCGCGACGCGACGTTCACGCTCTACGCGTTGTTGCTCGCGGGCTATCACGACGAGGCGCGCGAATGGCGCCTGTGGCTGTTGCGCGCCGCCGCGGGCCATCCGGCGGAACTGCAGATCCTCTACGGCGTCGGCGGCGAGCGCCAGTTGACGGAGATGGTGCTGCCGTGGCTTCGCGGCTACGAGAATTCGTCGCCGGTGCGTGTCGGCAACGCGGCCGCCGTGCAGTCGCAGCTCGACATCTACGGCGAGCTCATGGACTCGCTGCACGTTGCGCGCGAGGCAGGTCTTGCCTTCGACACCGACGCGTGGCAATTCCAGCGCACGCTCGTCAACTTCCTGGCGTCGAACTGGCAGCGTCCCGACAGCGGCATCTGGGAGATGCGCGGCGATCCCCAGCAGTTCACGCATTCGAAGGTGATGGCGTGGGTTGCGATGGATCGCGCGGTGAAGGCGATCGAGAAGCACGGCCTCGACGGTCCGCTCGACCGTTGGCGCGCCGTGCGCGCGGCGATTCACGACGAAGTGTGCGATCGCGGCGTCGACAAGTCGCGCAACGTCTTCGTGCAACGCTACGGTTCGAAGGAGCTCGACGCGAGTCTCCTGATGATTGCGCTCGTGGGTTTTCTGCCGCCCGACGATCCGCGCGTGCGCGCAACCGTCGAGGCCATCGAGCGCGAGTTGGTCGTCGACGGCCTCGTGCTTCGCTATCGCACCGAGCACGGCGTCGACGGTTTGCCGCCGGGCGAGGGATTTTTCCTGCCGTGCTCGTTCTGGCTCGCAGACAACATGGCGCTCGCCGGCCGCCATGAGCAAGCGCAGGCGCTGTTCGAGCGCCTGCTCGCGCTACGTAACGACGTCGGCTTGTTGTCGGAGGAATACGACCTGCACAACCGGCGCGCGCTCGGCAACGTGCCGCAGGCGTTGACGCACGTTGCGCTCGTCAACACCGCGCGCAATTTGTCGCAGGCGGGCGGCCCTTCCGAGCATCGCAGCAGCGGCGCGGCAGGCGAGCCACCGGGAGGCACGGCGCCGGCGGAGTCGTCGCCCGAGGCGGAGTAGTGTGGGGTCAGACACGATACTCGCGGGTGCGGCGGCGGTCCTTGCACCAGCGTTTCGCGAGTATCGTGCCTGACCCGGTGTCTGACCCCGGACTGGTTTTCGTCGGTCAATGATCCTCGACGATCACCATCCAGCCCACGCCGAAGCGATCGGCGAGCATGCCGAAGCTTGGCGAAAAGAACGTCTTCGCGAGCGGCATCCGCACCTGGCCGCCTTCGGAAAGCGCTCCGAAGATGCGCCTGGCTTCGGCCTCGTCCTTCGCCGTGATCGAAAGCGAAAAACCGTCGAAGCGCGGCTTGCCGTGGCATTCGCCGTCGGACGCCATGATCCGCGCGTCGCCGATGCGAAGGCTCGCATGCATGATCTTGTTCTCGGAGCCACGCGGCACCATGCCGGGCCGCGGCGGCTCGGGCGACTCCTTGTAGCGCATCAGCATGTCGACATTCGCGCCAAGCACCTTGCGATAGAGCTCGATCGCTTCTTCGCAACGGCCGTCAAAAAACAGATAGGGTTCGACTTTCATCCGATCTCCTTTTCGGTGACAACAGCATGGGCGGGCGTCGACGGTGACGACGCCTCTGCAGTCGCAACGTTCTCGGCGACAGGCCGCACTTCGATCGATCCGGTGCGCGCGCCGGGAATTTTCGCCGCGACGAGAATCGCTTCGTTGAGATCACGCGCCTCGATCAGATAGTACCCGCCGAGGTGCTCCTTCGTTTCGGCGTAGGGGCCATCCGTTGTCGTCAGCTTGCCGTTCCGCACGCGCAGCGTGATGCCCGTGGAAGGCGGCAGCAGCCGATTGCCGCCGACGTAATGCCCGCTTCGTCGGATGCCTTCGGTGTAGGCCGCGTATTCGCCGGTGCGCTTCGCGGCTTCGGGCACCGACAGCGGCTCGAAGACGCTTTCGCCTCGAATCAGACAGAGGAATTTCATCGCCAGGCTCCGTGAAGTTAGTGCGCGAACTCGACCGGTCGCACTTCGACCACGCCGCCTTCGCGAAGCGTCGGAATGCGGCGTGCGATCGCGATGGCCTCGTCGAGGTCCTTGCAGTCGACCAGGTGATAGCCGCCGAGTTGCTCCTTGGTTTCGGCGAACGGGCCGTCGGTGACGACCGGTTTGCCGGCCTGCTCGCGGAGCGTCGTCGCGGTGTGGCTTCCAGCGAGCTTGGCGCCCGCGCGATAGCGGCCGCTCGCGGTCAGGCTTTCCTGGAACTCGCCGTATTCGCGCATGATCGAGTCGCGCTCGGATTGAGGAATCCGTTGCCAGCGGTCTTCGTTGAAACAGCACAGCAAAAGGTATTGCATCGTCATCTCCTTGGTCGAAGCGTCGACCTGTACTTGACATTCATTGGTCGAACGGCGGCAAGCGAAATCGACATTCGCGCAACGCTGATCACACCGCCAATGCCGCGAGCCGACGCGCCAGAAATCGCCGCTCCGGCTCCTGCCTGGCGAGTGCGATCGCACGCGCATACGCGTCTCGCGCATTCGCCGCATCGCCGCGCCTGCGAAACAGATCGGCGCGCGCCGCATGGACAAGGTGATAGTCGGCGAGATCGCCGCGCGCGAGAATGCCATCGATCAGGGCGAGCCCCGCCTGCGGACCGTCGCGCATCGCCACCGCCACGGCGCGATTGAGCTCGACGATCGGCGATGGCTCCATCCGATACAGAATATCGTAGAGCGCGACGATCTCCGCCCAGTCGGTCGCCTCGTTTCGCGGCGCGTTCGCGTGCACGGCGGCGATCGCCGCCTGTACCGCGTACGGCCCGAAGCGCTGAGACGCAAACACATCGCGAACGAGCCGCGAGCCTTCGTCGATCTGGTCGCGATCCCAGCGCGAACGATCCTGGTCTTCGAGCAGCACGATGTCGCCGTCGGCGGACACGCGCGCGTCGCGTCGCGATTGCTGCAATAGCATGAGCGCCAGCAATCCGATCGCCTCGGGATCGGGCAATAGCGCGACGAGCAGCCGGCCGAGGCGGATAGCTTCGGTCGCGAGATCGACGCGCATCAACGATGGTCCCGACGACGCCGAATAGCCCTCGTTGAAGACGAGATAGATGACGCGCAGCACGCTGTCGAGTCGGGCCGGCAACTCGCTCGTCGAAGGCACCTCGTAAGGAATGCGCGCATCGCGAATCTTTCCCTTCGCGCGCACGATCCGCTGCGCGAGCGTCGGCGCGCCGGTCAAAAAGGCCTGCGCGATCGCTTCGGTTGTGAGGCCGCACACTTCGCGCAACGTCAACGCGACCTGCGCGTCGGGCGAAAGCGCCGGGTGGCAACAGGTGAAGACGAGGCGCAGCCGGTGGTCCTCGATGTCGTCGGCCTCGATCGACGCGCTTTCGTCCGGAATCTCGTCCACGTCGAGACCGATATCGTCGATCGCGTCGAATTTCGCGCGGCGGCGTATCGCGTCGATCGCCTTGAACCGACCCGCCGACACGAGCCACGCGCGCGGATTCGTGGGCACGCCTTCGCGCGGCCACGCCTCGAGCGCGGCACGGAACGCATCGTGCAAAGCCTCCTCGGCAAGGTCGAGGTCGCCGAGGAGACGGATGAGCGTCGCGAAGATGCGCCGCGATTCCTCCCGGTAGATCGCGTCGACCGTCTGCGCGATGGCGCCGTGTTGCTCGTCCGTCATTCGCTCGCGCGACAAAAAGGCGCGCCGTCAGCGCGCGCCCTTCGAGAGCTTCGCCGCTTCCGCGCGCACGCGCGCTTCCTTCTCGCGCAACTCCGGCGTGAATTCGGCGCCAAAATCCGCGGCTTCGAACAAGGGACGAATCTCGATCACCGCACGCTCGCCTGGCATCGGATGGGGGCAGCGCTTCACCCATTCGATCGCTTCTTCCTTCGACTTGCACTGCCAGAGCCAGAAGCCGGCGACGAGCTCCTTGGTTTCGGCGAACGGGCCATCGACGACCGAGCGCTTCGCGCCGTCGAACACGATGCGCGCGCCTTTCGAGCTCGGCTGCAAGCCCTCGCCGGCGAGCATCACGCCGGCCTTGACGAGCTCTTCGTTGAACTTGCCCATCGCCGCGAGGAGGTCCTCGCTTGGCAGGGCGCCGGCTTCGCTGTTCGGGGTTGCCTTAACGATCACCATGAATCGCATCGTTGTTTCTCCAGTCGTTCAGGTTATAAGGCGAGCAAGGGAGGCTGCGTCAGATGCGCGTCGACCTCGCTCGCTCGTATCCTCTTGACGAATGGCCCGGTGCGAATTCGACATTGCCCGGCGGATTCGTTGCGTGCCATTCGCCGGCCGATTTTCGATCGCCGAAAGCTCCGCTCGATCCGCCGATCGTATCAACCGCTCGCGGTCTCGCGCATGCGCATGCGCTGCGACCCCGCCGTGCATGAAACGGTTCAGTGTCGCCAAGTGGCGTCAGCCATGCGAACGGCCGTGAAGTTGCCGCGGGCCCTACGCTCTTAGGCCTCGCACAGTTCGCCGGCGCGCACACGAGAGTGGCGACCGCGGCATTCGACGCCGGCATCGTGGTCGGCGTCGGCATCGCGCTCGCCATTGCGCATTTCGCGTTGCTGCTTGCGCTGGTGTTCGGACGCACGGTCGGCGTCATCATCCGGCCGGCGCTTCTGGGCTTGCTCGCGTGGCAGTGGACCGCCGAGGCGAACCACGAGCTTTTCCACGAAATCGGACCACGCGATCGGAGAAGGACCGAAGCCGGCGCTGACGATCCTGCTTTGGATGTTGCCCGCCATCGTCGTCGGCGCGCGGGTTTCGCGCTGCCGCGCGGATTCAGCGGCCAGCGCGCCGCGTCGCTTCGCGATGCGCTGCTCGCCCGCCTGAAGCGCGAGCGCGCGCTGCGAGGCTGAAGCGTCACTCGTCGCGCGCTTCGTGGCCCGAAATCGCGTAACCCGGTTGAACGCGCGATCGGAAGCTCCTATCCTCGTATTCGTTCGGACACGAACGCGAAGGAGGAACCCATGCATGCCGTCATTCGCTATGCGCTCGCCGCGTGCCTCGTCGCGATCCTCGGCCTTTTCTCCGAAAGCGCGGCGGCTACGGTCGCAACGCTGGCGCCGATCGCGCTCTGACGCTCGTCAGAACGTGCTGCAGGAGAAGAAGCCGCGGTGGCCGATGCAGTTCGTCGTCGAAAACGCGCGACGTTGCAGATCGTCGCGATGCGCGAGGCGCAGCACGCACTCACGCCATGGATCGGTATCGGCTTTGTAGCCAAGCTTCTCGCAGCCCGGCCCGTACACGGCAATCATCTCGTCGACCTCGCGCTCGACGGCGGCGGCGCGCTGCGCGGGCGTCGCGCAGCCTGCGACGAGCAGGAACAGCAGGGATGTCAGCAGGATTCGCATGGTGCTTTCCTCGAAACGCACACTCGATGCAAACGGATGGCGGGTGTCGGTTGTTCCTCGGACCGCATGATGACCGTCGTCTTGCGCGATGACCTTCGCCGCGCGCCGCGGTCGAACAAACGCGCCGTCGTCCTGAATCCTACGCGAGACTTACGCCTTGTCCTACGGCCTCTTCCGGTCCGGGCCGATCGAGCCTGAAAGTACGCTATGCGAACCTGAGGTTCATCTCGTCATGAGGTGAACACGATGAACGCCAGAAGGACTTTGCTTGCACTTTTCGTTGCCGCTGCATCCGCCGCGAGCCTCGCGCCGGCAGGCGCGCTCGCCGACATCGTGGTCCGCTTCGGCCCGCCGCCGCCGCGGCACGAGGTCGTGCCGGTCGTGCGTCCCGGCTGGGTGTGGGTGCCCGGTTACTGGAACTGGAACGGCCGTCGGTACGTCTGGGTGAATGGACATCGCGTTCATGCGCGCCGCGGCTGGCACTGGGCGCCCGACCGCTGGGTCGAGGACCGCGGGCGCTGGCATCGCGAGCGCGGTCACTGGGATCGCGGTTAGCGTTCGTTCGACCATTGTCGGTTCGATTGACCTGCCGCCGGCAGCCGCCGGCGGCGCGACATCGCCGTAGTTCGACTCGCGGCGCTCGTTCGCGCGCGGCCGATTGCCGCGTAGCGCGCCGGTATGATCCCCGCTTCGATCGGCGAAGCGGTGAGTGTGTCCTTTGACCAACGAGCGCCGGCCGCTTTCGCGCGCCGATTTCCCGACCCTCCTTCGCCTGGTGCTGCAGCGGCCGCGCGGCTCGGGGCTCGCGCACTGGTTGCACAGCTTTTCGCTGCACGTGGTCACCGGCTTCGCGGCGGTGTTCGTTCATTATGCGTTGATGTACGCCGCGATGCGCGGTGGCGCTGCGCCGGTGCCCGCGAGCGCGCTGGGATTCTCGGCCGGGGCAGCGACGCGCTTCGTGCTCTCTTACGCCCACATATTCCGGCCGACCCGAGGCGTGCCCACGGCCGGGGCGCGCTTCGTCGTCGCGATCGCGGCTCAGCTCGCCGCGAATTCGGCCTTGCTCGCGGCGCTTACCAATTCCGGCGTCGCGGTCTGGCCGGCGCAGATCGCAACGACGATCGTGCTCACGTTCGCCAACTATCTCGTTTATCGCTGGTGGGTGTTTCGCTGACGCGATGCTGCACGGACAGAAGATCGCGGTGGTGATGCCGGCGTACCGTGCGGCGAAGACGCTCGCGCGATGCTTTCATGCGATTCCGCACGAGGTCGTCGACGTGACGCTTCTCGTCGACGACGCGAGCGACGACGAGACGATCGCCGTTGCGCGCGAGCTCGGCATCGCGACGCATCGTCATCCGCAGAACCTCGGGTATGGCGCAAATCAGAAAACGTGTTATCGCGCCGCGTTGGCCGAAGGCGCGGACATCGTCGTCATGCTGCATCCCGATTACCAGTACGAACCGAAGCTCATCACGGCCATGGCCGGCATGATCGCCTCGGGTGTCTACGACGTGGTGATCGGCTCGCGCATTCTCGGGAACAACGCGCTTCGCGGCGGCATGCCCCGCTACAAGTATGCCGCGAACCGTTTCCTCACCGCGGCCCAGAATCTGGCCATCGGGACGAAACTATCGGAGTTCCACACGGGTTATCGGGCATTCGCGCGTCGCGCGTTGACCGAATTGCCGCTGCTTGCCAATTCGAACGACTTCGTCTTCGACAACCAGATGCTCGTTCAGGCGCATGCCTTCGGCCTTCGCATCGGCGAGATCTCGTGTCCGACGCGGTATTTCGCGGAGGCGAGCGAGATCGGCTTTCGTCGCGCGGTCGTTTACGGCATGGGCGTATTGCGCGTGAGCGCGCAATACCGTCTATGGCGAATGGGCCTTGCGGCCCCGGTGATCTTCTCGCGTTCGTCGCAATTCCGGCTCGCGCCCGAGCTTTCGGGACAGCTTTCGTAGCGGCGCCGAATACCCACGCCCGATTCGGTCTGCAACAAGCGACGGCCGGCGTTCGATGACCGCTGCGCGGTTGTCGCTGCTAGGCAACAACGATCGTCCTGTGCAACAATTGCAACAACGAATTGCATCAGGGTGACCGCGATGCTCGACCGTGACGGCTACCGCCCGAACGTCGCCATCGTCATCGTCAACGGCAAGAACCTGGTGTTCTGGGGTAAACGGATCCGCGAGCATTCCTGGCAGTTTCCGCAAGGCGGCATCAATCCGGGCGAGGCGCCCGAGCAGGCGATGTACCGGGAATTGCGGGAGGAAGTGGGCCTCGAGCCGCGGCACGTCAGGGTCCTTGGCCGGACGCGAGACTGGCTTCGCTATGAAGTGCCGCAGCACTGGATCAAGCGCGAGTGGCGCGGCAGCTACCGCGGCCAGAAGCAGATCTGGTATCTGCTGCGGCTGGTCGGTCGTGACAACGACGTGAGCCTGCGCGCGACCGATCATCCGGAGTTCGACGCCTGGCGCTGGCACGACTACTGGATTCCGCTCGAAACGGTGATCGATTTCAAGCGCGAGGTCTATCGGCGCGCGTTGAGCGAGCTCGATCGTTTCCTGCATGGACGTCCGCAGACGCGGCGCGAGCGTCTCTACGGATGGGCGCATCCGCCGATGCCGCCGTCGTACGCTGAGCCGGTTGCGCAGCGTTAGCGCCGCCTCTTCAACGCAGCGGCATGCCGAGACCGGTGCCGACCGGCGCCGTCGTCGTAATGCCCGTGAACGCGAAGCGCGCGAGGAAGAACAGCACGAGCGCGCACAGCACGACGATGAGCGTGAACGGCACGGCCTTGTCCGACGATGACTTGTCGAGCAGCGGCGCGCCGACGAAGAACGTGTAAAGCGCGTAAATCGTCGCAACGACGTTCACGATGTCGCCGAGCGCGCCGAACAGATTGAAGACGCCCGCGAGCCACGGCACCGTCGAGCTGTACGCGACGAGCTTCAGTGAGCCGACAAAATCCTTTCGCCCGCCGAACGATGGCGCAAGCGCATCGACGACGAGCGCGAGCACGAACGTGCCGATCAACGAGCGCACGTACTGGCTGAGCGCGAACTGCAGCGAGTGGTGTCCCGTCGCGAGAAGCGCGACAGGACCGATCGCGGCGAGGATCATGATCCAGCTCGTGTAGAGCGATTGCGCGGTGGAAGGCTCCGCGGCGATCGCGATCCACGCGTCGCGCGGCTCGACCAGGAGGCGCTTCAGTCGCTCGAGCATGGAATGCGAAAAGTCATGCGATCTTGCTCGCGGATCATGCGAGCAGGACAAGATTGTCTCGATGAATCAACTCCGGCTCGTCGACGTAGCCGAGCACCGCCTCGATCTCCGATGATGGCTTTCGCACGATGCGCGCCGCATCCTGCGCGCCGTAATTGACGAGACCGCGCGCGATCTCGCGCCCGTCCGGCGCGACGCAACCGACGACTTCGCCGCGGCCGAAACTGCCGGTGACCGCGATGACGCCGATCGGCAGCAGGCTCTTGCCGTCGCGTACGAGCGCGCGCACCGCGCCCTCGTCGAGCATCAGCCGGCCCGCGAGCCGCACGTGATCGGCGAGCCACTGCTTGCGTGCGGCAAGCGAGCCTTGTTCCGCGGTCAACAACGTGCCGAGCGCTTCCCCGCGCGCGAGGCGTGCGAGCACGTCGCTTTCGCGCCCGCTCGCAATGATCGTGCATGCGCCCGAGCGCGCCGCGCGCTTCGCCGCCTGCAGCTTCGTCGACATGCCGCCGCGGCCAATGCCGCTGCCCGCGCCGCCCGCCATCGCTGCGAGCGTGGGATCGGTCGCCTTCGCGGTTTGCACCAGCGTTGCTGACGCATCCCTGCGCGGATCCGCGGTGAAAAGACCTTGCTGGTCGGTCAGCAGCACGAGCACGTCCGCTTCGATCAGGTTCGTGACGAGCGCCGCGAGCGTGTCGTTGTCCCCGAAGCGAATTTCGTCAGTCGTGACGGTATCGTTCTCGTTGATGATCGGGATGACGCGCAAGCCGAGAAGCGTCGTCAGCGTCGTTCGCGCGTTCAGATACCGGCGACGGTCCGACATGTCTTCGTGCGTGAGCAGCACCTGCGCGGTATGCAGGCCATGTCGTGCGAACCCGCGCTCGTACGCTTCCACGAGGCCCATCTGTCCCACGGCCGCCGCGGCCTGCAGATCGTGAATCGCACGCGGTCGCGTCGACCAGCCGAGCCGCCGCATGCCCTCGGCAATGGCGCCCGACGATACGAGCACGATCGACTTGCCGCCCTCGGCGAGCGCCGCGACATCGGCCGCCCAGCGTGCAACCGCGTCGTGATCGATGCCCCGGCCCTCGTTGGTCACCAGGCTCGAGCCGAGCTTGACGACGACCCGCAATGCGTTCACAACCGGTGTCATGGCTCGTCCGATTTTCTACGGCGGCCGCGCTCGTCGACCGGCGCAGGCGTCATCACGTGCGGCGCATCCGGATCATCCCTCGACGCTGCTGCCGCAGGATGCTCGTCGAGCCAAGCCTGTACCGCGAAGACCAGGTCACGGCACCCCGTGCCGTCGATCGCCGATGTGCCGAACAGCGGTCCCTGGTAACGAAGCGATTTTGCGAAGGCGGCGCATCGCGCCGCGCGCTCCGCCTCGGGGATCAGATCGAGCTTGTTCAGCACGAGCCAGCGCGGCTTGGCGGCAAGCGTTGCGTCGTATTTGCGAAGCTCATTGACGATCGCACGCGCGCCGTCGACGGGATCGGCATCATCGAGCGGCGCGATGTCGATGACGTGCAGCAAGAGCCGCGTCCGCGCGAGGTGGCGAAGGAATCGATGGCCAAGGCCCGCGCCTTCGGCCGCGCCCTCGATGAGCCCCGGAATGTCGGCAACGACGAAGCTTCGCGCCTCCGACGTGCGCACGACGCCGAGCTGCGGCGCGAGTGTGGTGAACGGATAGTCGGCGACCTTCGGGCGCGCCGCGGAAATCGCGCGGATCAGCGTCGACTTGCCCGCGTTCGGCAGTCCGAGCAAGCCAACGTCGGCGAGCACGCGAAGCTCGAGCGAAAGCCGCCGCTCTTCGCCTTTCTCGCCCGGCGTCGCCTGTCGCGGCGCACGATTGACGCTCGACTTGAAATGCAGATTGCCGAGGCCGCCTTTGCCGCCCTGTGCGAGCATCGCGCGCGAGCCATCGAAGGCGAGATCCGCGATGATCTCATCCGTGTCGGCGTCGCGGATCATCGTGCCGACCGGCACCCGCAAGACCACGTCGTTGGCGCCGCGTCCGTAACGGTCGCTGCCGTGGCCATTCTCGCCACGCTTCGCGCGAAAGACGCGCGTATAGCGATAATCGACGAGCGTGTTGATGTTTCGATCGGCGATGGCGACGATGCTGCCGCCGCGGCCGCCGTCACCGCCGTCGGGGCCGCCGCGCGGCACGTACTTCTCGCGGCGGAAAGATGCGACGCCGTTGCCGCCGTCGCCGGCGATCACTTCGATTCTGGCCTCGTCGACGAATTTCACGTCTTCCTGTACAGCACGTAGCGCTCGGTCGCGTCGCCCCGCCGCTCGCCATCCCAGACGATCTTGTAGCCGTCGACCGAAGGCGGTGCGCCCGCTATCGCTCCATATTGCACGAGGAGCGAGTCGCATCGCGCGTCGGCGTTCGCGTCGCTTTCCTCGCGCACCGTCGCGAGTCCCGCGAAGTAGTACATGAGCGCCCGCTGCGGATCACCGAGATTGCGACTCGCGACGCAACCCTTTGCGGGAAGATACGACGCGAACTCCTCGATCATTGAGCGATACGAGCGGCGCGAATCGAGATAGGGCAGCCAGATCGTCGAGTAAAGACCCCACGCGAGCGTGACGCCGGCGGCCCAGTTCAGAAGCGCGCGCCGGTTGCTGCGCCGCGCGGGTCGCACGAGCGCTATCCAGAGCAGCGTCAGGAACATCGCGACGATTACCGCGCCAAGATGGAACGTCGGCTGGAAGCCGACCTCGGTGTCGCGAAAGATTGCCGCGATCGCGGGCGACATCCCATTGAGCCGCGCGTCGACCCAGATGCCCCACACGACGATCGCGAGCAATCCGAACGTCAGAATGCCGAACCAATCGAGCGCCGCCGAGAAGCTCCGCGCCAGCGAGTCGATCTCGAGCGAGGCGAGGAGGGCGCAGGGAACGAGGAGCGGCAGCGCCTGGATGAGCCGCGGTTCAGGTACGAGCAGCAGGTTCACGTAGATCACGAGCGCGAGCACCATCGGGATCTGCACCGACGGTTGCGCGATGCCGCCGCCGAAGCCGCGCCCGCGCGTCCAGAACGTCCACGCGATCAGCGGCAACGCCGGCCACGCGAACCAAAGCAGATTGCGCGCGTGATAGAGCGGATCGGCGAGCGCCGAATTGCCGAACCAGGCGATGTGCGCGTCGAGCGACTGGGTCGCGAGCCACTCGTGCAGGAGCCCCGGTGCGCGCACGTAAAGCGCGACCATCCACGGCGCCGACAGTGCGAGTGCGACGATGATCGCGACGCCAATGCTGGCGAGATACGCGCGGCGGCGAAATTCGGGACCGAGCGCCGGCAGGATCAGCGCGGTGATCGCGAGCCAGCCGGGGCCGTCGAAGCCCTGGCTCAGAAACGAAACGGCGACGCCGGCACCGAGCCACGCGCCGCCTGCCAACGGCCGGCGCAGCAAGAGCGCGAAGCCGTACAAGGCGATCGCGACGCCGACCATGAGACCGAGCTCGTTGGAGAGGACATGCCCCCGGTCCCAGAGACCGACCGACCCGATCAGGATCAGCACCGGCACGACGCGCTTCGTTCGCCCGGCCAGTTCGCTGCTTGCCAGCGCGGTAAAGAGAAGCGTGATCGCGAGCGCCACGCCGGCTGCGGTGCGCGCCGCATCGAAGGGCGCGAGCCGCGGTGACAGCAACTGCTCCATCGCCGCACCGAGCGCGGGAACGAGCGGCGGACTGTGCAGATAAACCTCGCCGGCCAGGTGCGGCACGACGTAGTCGCCCCGCTGCACCATCTCGGAGGCGATGCCGAACGTCGTCGCATCGTCGAATTTCCACGGGTCGTGTCCGGTCAGCCCGAGCCCGATCCAGACGAGCGCGAGGAGGGCGAGCCCGGCCCGTTTCCAGGCGCGCCAGGGATCGGCGACCCCGGGCGCGGCGGAACCGGAGACCGAGGGGATGCGTCGGCCTTTGCTTCGCATGCGCGAAGGATCGCTTCTACGTGGAGCGAGCGCAACGAAAAAGGCAGCCGAAGCTGCCTCTTTGACCAGCGCGACCGCGCGGCGGCTCAGGTCGATGGCGTCGCGGTCTTCGTGCCGTACCGCTGGCGGAATTTCTCGACACGACCGGCCGTGTCGACGATCTTCTGCTTGCCCGTATAGAAGGGATGGCACGCGGAGCACACCTCGACGTGCAGCGGCTTGTTGATCGTCGAGCGCGTCGTGAACGTGTTGCCGCAACTGCACGTGACGTTGATCTCGGTGTACTTGGGATGCGTGTCGATTTTCATGATTCGTAGGCCTTCCGAAGGGGCGTGCGCCGCCCGCAGGATGCACCGCCGAGGATGGCGGGCGGGTGGCGAGGGGGACGCAAAATTATCGCCGATCGGGCGATATCCCGCAAGTTGGGGTGGGGGAAGGTACTTTAAAGATATGGCATAACCTATTGATCTTCGTGGAAGGTAGAAAACCAAAGTGGGGTCGGAGACGATTTTTCGGGCCACTGCCTGCAAAGCCAGGCGTGGCGGAACGAACGTCGTCTCCGGCCGCTTAAGACGGCGTCCCTTCCTTGATGCTCGCCCGAATCTGCTTGCGAAGTTGCGGCGAGTCGGCGTGCTTGTGGACCGTGATCGCATGCTGGACGGCCGCGTCTACGACTTCGTCTTCGGTATCGGCGGAAATCGCGACCGAACATTTCGAGTCGCTGGGAAAGAGCCGGCAGTCGATGTATTTGCGCGTCATGGAATCCTCCTCGCTGGGTTGACGATGCTGTGCCGGTGTCGTTTCGCGGCACGAGACGCCCCGCATGGTGCCCGGCCTGCCCGGTGTTCGCAATACGTCGAATTGCGGATGCCAGGCGCCGTTTCGCGCCATCCGAACGAACGCGCGCCCTACCCGCGCCGCATGCTCTCGAAGAATTCCGGATTGCTCTTGGTCGCCTTCACCTTGTCGAGCAGGAATTCCATTGCCTCGAGCTCGTCCATCGGGTAGAGCAATTTCCGCAGGATCCAGACCTTCTGCAGGATGTCGGGCTTCAGCAGAAGCTCCTCGCGCCGCGTGCCCGATCGGTTGACGTTGATCGCCGGGTAAATGCGCTTTTCCGCCATCCGCCGATCGAGGTGGATCTCCATGTTGCCGGTGCCCTTGAATTCCTCGTAGATCACGTCGTCCATCCGCGAGCCGGTGTCGATCAGCGCGGTGGCGATGATCGTCAGCGACCCGCCTTCCTCGATGTTGCGCGCCGCGCCGAAGAAGCGCTTCGGCCGCTGCAGCGCGTTGGCATCGACGCCGCCGGTCAACACCTTGCCCGACGCCGGCACGACGGTGTTGTACGCGCGGGCGAGCCGGGTGATCGAGTCGAGCAGGATCACGACGTCCTTCTTGTGCTCGACGAGGCGCTTCGCCTTTTCGATCACCATCTCGGCGACTTGCACGTGGCGCGTCGCCGGCTCGTCGAACGTCGAGGCGACCACCTCGCCGCGCACCGTGCGCTGCATCTCGGTCACTTCCTCGGGCCGCTCGTCGATCAGGAGCACGATCAAAATGACGTCGGGATGATTGGCCGTGATCGCGTGCGCGACGTGCTGCAGCATCACGGTCTTCCCCGATTTCGGCGACGAGACGAGCAGGCCGCGCTGCCCCTTGCCGATCGGCGCGACGATGTCGATGATGCGGCCGGTGATGTTCTCCTCGGCCTTGATGTCGCGCTCGAGCACCATCGGCTCGTCGGGAAAGAGCGGCGTCAGGTTCTCGAACAGGATCTTGTTCTTGGCGTTCTCCGGCGGCTCGCCGTTGACCTTATCGACCTTGACGAGCGCGAAGTAGCGCTCGCCGTCCTTGGGCGTGCGGATCTCCCCTTCGATCGTGTCGCCGGTGTGCAGATTGAAGCGGCGGATCTGCGACGGCGAGATGTAGATGTCGTCGGTGCCGGCGAGATAGCTCGTGTCGGGCGAGCGCAGGAAGCCGAAGCCGTCGGGCAGGACCTCGAGAACGCCCTCGCCGTAGATGCTTTCGCCTTTCTTCGCCTGGGTCTTTAGGAGCGCGAAGATGAGATCGTGTTTGCGCATCCGGTTCGCGCCGTCGATCTCCATCGAGTTGGCGATATCGAGCAGCTCGGATACGTGCTTGGTCTTGAGTTCGGAGAGGTGCATGCGGGAACGGCGGGGGTGGCCGCGGTGGGCCGGATGGGCGAATCGGGAATCGTGGTCGGCGCCGCAACGGGAAGGCGACGCCCGGAATATGCGCCGGCGCCTTGGCGCCAAGCGAAGCCGTCGCGATCTGGCGCGCCGGCCGGTTCAGTGGGGCAGCGTAGCGAGCTTGCCCCGGACTGTCAAGAAAAGCGGATCAGAGGTTGCTGTCGAGGAATGCCGTCAGTTGCGATTTGGTGAGCGCGCCCACCTTTTGCGCGTGCACCTGGCCGCCCTTGTACAGGATGACCGTCGGAATGCCGCGGATGCCGAACTTGCCCGGCGTGGCGGGGTTGGCGTCGATGTCGAGCTTCGCGACCTTGAGCTTGCCCTCGTAGGCGCGCGCGACTTCGTCGAGCACGGGCGCAAACATCTTGCAGGGTCCGCACCATTCGGCCCAGAAGTCGACCAGCACCGGCGTCTGCGACTGCAACACGTCCTGCTCGAACGAGGTATCGGAAACGTGCCTGATCACGTCACTCATCGAAAAAATCCTTTCGCCTCCCGGCTTTCGACGCCGGCAAACGCGCGGCCGACGCTTTGCGGCAGTGTACCGCACCCCAAACGCACATCGGGCAGTTGGGTTCGGTCTGCTAAAATTCAAGGCTCGAGAACGTTTGAACGCTTCGAGAAACACACGTCTCATGACTTACGTCGTCACCGAAAGCTGCATTCGCTGCAAGTACACCGACTGCGTCGACGTGTGCCCGGTCGATTGCTTCCGTGAAGGACCGAATTTCCTCGTCATCGACCCCGACGAGTGCATCGACTGCACGCTTTGCGTCGCCGAATGCCCGGTGGAAGCCATTTTTGCCGAGGACGACGTGCCCGAGGACCAGCAGCAATTCAAGGGACTGAACGCCGAGCTCGCGAAGATCTGGAAGCCGATCATCGAACGCAAGCCCGCGCCGCCGGACGCCGACGAGTGGAAGGACGTGCGCGACAAGCTTTCGAAGCTCGAGCGGTGATGAGCGTCGCCGCCGCGCTGCCGCACCGAGAATCGTTTCCCACCTGCGGGTCTCGCGATCCGCGCTCTCACCGATCGATGGCCTGCCGATGATTCGATATTGCGCGGTTCCGCCGATGTGGCTTTTCTCCGCAGTCGTTGCCGCACAAGCGCCGGCACCCGCCACGCAGCCCGCGGCGGCTCCGGCTGCCCAATCCGCGCCGGCGGCACCCAAGGGCGACCCGGCGAAGGGTCGCGAGATGACGCGAATGTGCGAAGGCTGCCACGGCATCGAAGGCTGGCGCACCGCGTATCCCGAGGTGTATCACGTGCCGAAGCTGGGCGGCCAGCACGCGGCTTACATCGTTTCGGCGCTGCACGAATACAAGAACGGCGATCGCTCGCATCCGTCGATGCGCGCGATCGCGGGGAGCCTCACCGACGAGGACATGGAAAATCTCGCCGCGTACTACTCGCAAGGCGGCCCCACTCCAACGACTGCCAGCAAATGATCATGCGCACACCCGCCACTCTTCTTGTTGCGTGCATCGCGTCGGTCGCGATATCCGCGCAGGCCGCCGATCTGGCGAAGGGCGAAGCGAAGGTCAAGGAGGTATGCCAGGCGTGCCACGGACTCGACGGCAACGCCACGTTGCCCGACTATCCGAAGCTCGGCGGCCAGTACGCCGACTATATGCAGAAGGCGCTTCGCGACTACAAGTCGGGCGCGCGCAAGAATCCGATCATGGCCGGCTTCGCCGGGACGCTCTCCGAGGCGGACATCGAGAACGTTGCCGCGTACTACGCGTCGCAGAAGCCGGTGCTGGCGAGCAAATATTGATTCCGAATTACCGCTGCCGGTCCAGGCACGCGAGATAGATACCTGAATCCGGCGCGGCGCCCAACCGCTGCGCCTGCCATACCGTTTCCTCGAGGCATTCGACGAGCGCATGCAGCGCCGCGTGCTCGTCACCGCGCGCAGCGACCAATCGTTTGTACTGCGCGGCGATGCCCGCCGGCTGGTCGATCGCGAGCTGCTCCGCGACGGCAAGATGCAGAGAAAGATGCAGGAACGGGTTCACTTCGCCGCGCTCGGGTCTGTAATCGCGCTCGATGTGCGCGTCCGGCGCTTCGAGCATCGCGTGGTATTCCGGATGCATCGCGATCAGCCGCACCGCGATCTGCTCGAGCGGCGACAGCGGCATCTGCGCGCGGTACTTTCCCCATGCATCGACGAGGAAGCGCCGCGCTTCGTCGCGGGTCGGCGCAAACATCTATGCCTTCGCGCGCCGCGCCGTGTTCTTTCGCGGTGCCCCGGCGCGCGGCTTCAGCGGTAACGCGGCGACATCATTCGTCCCCGGCAATGCGCGCGTCTTCGCGGGGTATTCGCACAGATCGGCGATGATGCATTGCGGGCATCGCGGCACGCGCGCGATGCATACGTAGCGGCCATGCAGGATCAGCCAGTGATGCGCGTTGAGCCGGAATTCCTCCGGCGTGAACTTCACAAGCTGACGCTCGACGGCTTCGGGATCCTTGCCGACTGCGAGCCGGGTGCGGTTCGCGACGCGAAAGATATGCGTGTCGACGGCGATCGTCGGCTCGCCGAACGCGACGTTCATCACGACGTTCGCGGTCTTGCGGCCTACGCCCGGAAGCTTCTCGAGCGCCTCGCGATCGCGCGGCACCTCGCCGCCGTATTCGTCGAGAAGCTTTCTCGACAACGCGACGATGTTCTTCGCCTTCATGTTGAAAAGGCCGATCGAGCTGATGTACGGAATCAGCCCCTCGACGCCGAGCTTCACGAAGTCGCCAGGCGTGCGAGCCACCGGAAACAGCCGCGCCGTCGCCTTGTTGACGCCCTTGTCCGTCGCCTGCGCCGACAGCACGACGGCCACGAGCAGCTCGAACGGCGTCCGGTACAAGAGCTCGCTTCGCGGATTCGGATTGGCAGCGCACAGCCGCTCGAAGATCTGCCGACGCTTCTGCGGGTTCATCGCCCGATTGTAAGGGAGCCTGCCGCTCGCGAATGAAATCGACCCTTCGCGCACGTCGCGCGCGCCTTCGTCGCCGGGCGCTTTCGGCCGTCACCGCGAGGAGGACAATCGCAGCCATCCACTCGCGCATCCGGAACCGACCATGCCCAACGCCGACCCATCGTCCACCTCCCAATGCCCGGGCGATTTTCGCCACCCGCTCGAGGCCATTCCGATCTTTCGCCGAGTCCGGCCGAGCATCGGTCGCGACGTGATCTACACGGTGATCTGGAACTCGCTTTTCGCGCTGTTCTTCACCGCGATGTCGATGATGATCGATTCGAGCACGTCGATCGTGGATACGCTGCGCATCACGTTCGTGTTCGCGCAATGCATCGGATTTGTCATCTACGCGGTGTTCCTGGTGACGCAGAAGCTCTTCGGCGCGGCGATCCACCGGACGTCGTTCTGGGTCCGATCCGCCTATTACGCGCTGGCCGCCATCGTCGGCATCTTCCCCGGCTATCTCCTCGCGTTTCGACTCCTTCATTGGAAGAACGGCGCCGTCTGGCTATTCGCGCCGCGCACCGCCGTGTCGATCGTGATCATCGCGCTCGTGATCACCGCCGTGCTGATCCTGATTTTCGTCCCGCGCGAACGCGCGGCGCGCGCCGAGGCGGCGATGGCGCGCGAGCAGGCGCGTGTCGCGGCGGCCGAACGGGAAGCAACGACGGCACGGATGAAGCTTCTCGAAGCGCAGGTCGAGCCGCATTTTCTTTACAACACGCTCGCGCACGTGATCTCGCTGATCGATGCCGAGCCGCGCGCCGCGAAGCACATGATCGAAGGCCTGATCGCGCTGCTTCGTGCGAGCGCAGTGTCGGCGGGCGGGGGCGCGACGCTCGGGGTACAGGTCGACCTGCTGCGTGCTTATCTCGAGATCGTCGCGCTGCGAATGGGATCGCGGCTTTCGTGGCGCATCGACGTGCCGGCATCGCTTCGCGAGATCGAAGTCGCGCCGATGCTGCTGCAGCCGATCGTCGAGAACGCGGTCAAGCATGGCCTCGAGCCCTCGATGACGGGTGGCGAGGTTTCGATCGGCGCGCGCCGTGAGCTGGGGAAGCTCTTTTTGACGGTCACCGATACGGGGGCAGGATTTCGTCCGACCGCACAAGCCGGCATCGGTCTCGCCAATTTGCGCGCGCGCCTTGCCGCGTCCTACGGTGACGACGCGCGCGTGACGATCGAGGATGTCGCGCCGCACGGCACGCGCGTGACGCTCGTCGTGCCGATCAGCGGCTCGGCACCAACCGGTGTCAATCCGGCACACGAAACGCTCGTCGCCTCGCAATGAACGAGACCGCGCGAACGACGGCGATCATCGCCGACGACGAGCCGCGCCTTGCGCTTTACTTGCGCGACCGCCTTGCGGCATTGTGGCCCGATCTCGTGATTGCCGGCATCGCCGAAAACGGACCGCAGGCGCAGGCGTTGATCGCCGACGAAGCGCCCGACATCGCGTTTCTCGACATCCGCATGCCGGGCCTCACGGGGCTCGAAGTGGCGCGTGCCGCGGATCGCAAGCTCCACGTCGTGTTCGTCACTGCGTACGATCAGTACGCGATCGAGGCATTCGAGCGCGCCGCCGTCGATTACCTTTTGAAGCCGGTCGAGGACGCACGCCTTGCGCAAACGATCGAGCGCTTGCGCGAGCGCATCGCCGTCGGGAACGGTGCGCCGGAGCTTCGCGCGGCGCTCGCGGCGTTGTCGCGACTGGCGCCGGCGCAGGGCGCAGCCGATGCGCCGGAGCGGCTTTCGTGGATCCGCGCATCGGTCGCGTCGCAGGTGCGGCTGATTCCGGTCGACGACGTCTGCTATTTCCAGTCGAACGACAAGTACACGAGCGTGTTCACGAAGGACGGCGAGGCGCTCATTCGCACGCCGCTTCGCGAGCTTCTCGAATCGCTCGATCCGAATCGGTTCTGGCAGGTGCATCGTGCGACGGTCGTCAACCTCGCGCACGTTGCCGGTACCACGCGTGATCTCACCGGGAGAATCTCGCTCACGCTCAAGACGCGCAAGGAATCGCTCGCCGTATCGCGCGCGTTCGCGCATCGCTTCCGGCAGATGTAACGCGAGCGCGTCGAGTCAACGGTTATCCGCCGCAAGCTCCGTCAGGCGCGCGAGACGCGCGGGCTCGTTCGCGCGAAAGTCATCGTCCTTGCCGAGCAGCGCGAGCGCCTTGACCGCCCAAGGCTTTGCCGCGCCACGATTGCCGCGTGCCGCCTCGATCTCGGCGAGCTCCTCGCACACGTAGCCGTCCGGTGCATTCGCCGCCTGCAACTCGTCGGCAAGCCGCTTTTGGATCGCGTACGCTTCGTCAAGGCGACCGAGCGAACGCAAGCCGCGTGCGACGGTCCAGCGCGCGATGCGTATCGTCGTGACGTCGCCTTTCGCTTCGCGTAACGCGAGCGCCTCGCGCCACGCGTCGACCGCATCCGCGTAGCCGCCCTGGTCGTGAAGCGTCCAGCCGTAGTTGTTCAAAAGCGACGCTTGCCAGCCTTGCGCGCGCGGCTCTGTGGATGCGCTCGCGGCGGTCAGCGCCTTCCTGTGCCATGCGAGGCGTTCCGCGGGCGGCGCGGCGATCGCGAGCATGTGCAGCGTATCGACGCGATAAAAGTCGGCGTCGGGCAGCTTGTCGCCGGCGCTCGCCGCGAGCGCCTGCTCGAACCAGCGCATCGCACCGCTTGCGTTTCCGCTCGAGTTGTCGCGCCGGCCGCGCTCGAGCAGATAGCGGACGCGAACGCGCGCCGGCGCCAGCGCCAGCTTCGGTTGCACGGCATCGAGCGCACGGTCGGTTTCGGCGAATCGTTTTTGAAGCCCGAGGGCGCGCGCGATCTGCGTCGTCGCTTCGAGCGCTTCGCGAGAGATCGGCGGATGACGCGCCGCTTCGGCGCGAAAGCGCGTCTCGGACGTCGCGGGGTCGCCGAAATTCCACAGCGCATCGAGCTTTTGCGAATAGTCGTCGGTGGCCATCGCGTGCGTGGTCAAGGCGAGCAGGACGAGGAGCAGGGCGCGATGCGGCGTCGTGCGCGCGCGCGTCATTGCGGTGAGCGCCATGCCAGGCGTCGCTCGCGGGCGCGCGCCATCGCGGCGGCGACTGCATCGCTTCGAGTTTGAGCGTGCGCATCGGACATTTGGGCTTTCGCTTCCGCGATCGTCGTCTCGCGGTCGCGCTCTTTCTCGATTCGTGCCTGTCGCTTCGCGTAGCGAAGGCGAGCGTCGAGGGCATCGCCGCGCGTCCATTCGCGTCCGGCTGGCGCCATCGAAATGCAATCGACCGGACACGCGGGAATGCACAGCTCGCACCCGCTGCAAAGCGAGGCGAGGATCGCATGCATTCGCTTTTGTGCACCGATGACTGCGTCCACCGGGCAGGCCGCAATGCATAGCGTGCAGCCGATGCATGCGGGCTCGTCGATCTTCGCGACGCGAAGCGGACCTGGTGCGCCGCGCCCGGTGTCGAGCGGCGGCGCGCTTCGCGCAAGGAGCGTCGCGAGGGCGGCGATCGTCGCCTCGCCGCCGGGCGGGCAGCGATTGATGTCGGCGTCGCCTGCGGCGATCGCTTCCGCATAGGGACGGCACCCCGCATACCCGCATCTGCGACACTGCGTTTGCGGCAGAAGGTCGTCGATCCGTTCGGCGAGTTCGTTTGCAGGCGCCATCGCGGTGCTATTTTACGAGTGATGGCGATCGGTCACGGCTCGCACGCTCACGACGCACATGCCCATGCGCGCCATGCGCACGCAAAGAGGAACGCGCACGGCGCGGCGCTTCGCGCGCTCGGTGCGGCGCTGGCGCTGACCGCGGTCTACGCGATCGTCGAGGCGGTCGGCGGCCTTTTCGCTGGATCGCTCGCGCTTCTCTCCGACGCTGGCCATATGGCGACCGATGCGGCCGCGCTCGGCCTCGCGGTTTTCGCGCAATGGGTGGCGCGCAGGCCGCCATCGCCGCGCGCGTCGTACGGGTATGCGCGCGCCGAGGTGCTGGCGGCGTTCGTCAACGCGCTCGCGCTGCTTCTGCTCGTCGTCTTCATCGTCATCGAGGCGATTCGCCGCATCAGCCAACCGGCGCCTGTCGCCGGCGGCATGGTGCTCGGCATTGCGGCCGTCGGATTGCTCGTCAATGTGTTGACGGCGTGGATGCTCTCGCGCGTATCGCAATCGACAGGCGTGCACGCGGTGCTGTTGCATGTGTTGTCGGATGCGCTCGGCTCGATCGCGGCGATCGTCGCCGGCGCGGTGATTCTCACCACCGGCTGGACACCGATCGACCCGTTGCTGTCTTTGCTGACCGCGGTTCTGATTCTGCGCGCGACGTGGCGCCTGCTCAGTGAGACCGTCGGCGTGCTGATGGAAAGTGTGCCGGCGCATCTCGATTACCAGGAGATCGGCAACGCGTTGACGGCGATTCACGGCGTGTCGGGGGTGCACGATCTTCACGTTTGGCAGATGAGTCCCGGACATCCCGCATTGTCGGCGCACGTGACGATCGAAGATGGCGACGCTTGGCTTCCCGTGCTCGACGAGGCGCGGCGCATGCTCGCGACGCGGTTTCACATCGAGCACGTGACGCTGCAGCCGTCATGGCCGGTAAACACGCCTTATGGCGATCGGCGCGTGATTCCGATCGTGCCGACCGACGGCGGCGGGTAGCGGCGTTACTTCCATACAGCATGCGCTCGCCACGCATCGGCAATGTCGTGTTCGACTTTGGCAGGGCTGCCCGATCATGCTCGACCAGCCACGTTTGACAGCATCGAAGGCGCGGCGTAGATATCGGATCGGCCCCGATCGCGAGGTCGCTCGACAGTCGATCGGTTCGTCTTGACGATCGACTTCCGTTCAAGCGCGAAAGCCCGCTTCAAGCGCGAAGCCCGCACGTCACTGTGATTCTCTACCAGCCAGCAGCATGAGGAGGACGCAATGCAACGCCGTTGTTTGCAACCCGGTCGAACGAATACGAAGCGACTGAAATTTATTGTCGCACCGCCGCTGGCCGTCGCCGCGGCCATGTTGAACCCGTCACCTGCCGTGGCCGATACGTGCTCCGGCATGGCGGCCATTTCGCTGCCCAATACGACGATCACGCTTGCTCAAGCGTATGCAGCGGGAGCGACGGTATCCGGCAACACCAAGGCGCCGGGCGGCCTGTGCCGCGTCGCCGGCACAATCAAACCGGGCCCGGAGTCGAACATTCATTTCGAGGTCTGGATACCGACCGACGGGAGCTGGAACGGCAAGTACCAGCAGATCGGCAACGGCGGATTTGCCGGTTCGATCTCGCTCTCGGGCATCGCCAACGCGGTGTCGCGCGGCTACGCCACGGCGGGAACGGACGATGGAACGTCAGGACCGCCGGCGGGCGCTCCGGCCTTCATCGGGAACACGGACGTCCTGCTCGACTACGGCTACCGCGCCATCAAGGCCACGACCGATGATTCCAAGGCGATCGTCAATGCACTGATGGGGCAGGCGCCGTCGTATTCCTATTTCGTCGGCTGCTCGGACGGAGGCCGCGAGGCGTTGCAGGAGGCGCAGCGCTATCCGAACGATTTCGACGGGATCATCGTAGGTTCGCCAGTCAACGATCAGGTGGGCGAGTTCGGCGCCGAGTATCTCTTCGACATGCAGGCGACGCTCAATGGTCCGCAGACCAACGGCGTTCCGGATGCCTATCTTTCACCGACCCAGTTCGCTGTGCTCAGCAACGCGGCGCTCGACAAGTGTGTCGGCAAGGACGGTGGCGTCGCGACCGATGCGTTCCTGAACGATCCGCGCCAATGCCATTTCAATCCGGAGACGGTCAAGTGCAAGCCCGGCCAGAACACTGATACGTGCCTGACGCCTGCGCAGGTGAACGCGGCGCAGCAGCTCTACGCGGGTCCGCACGACAAGAACGTCCTGCTTTTCCCGGGCCTCGAGCCCGGCGGCGAGTCCGCGACCGGGGACTGGGCTACGTGGATTTCCGGGAAGTCGCCCGCTTCGCCCGGCGCGCAATTCGGGCTCGGACAGGGCTTCGCGTGCGATCTCGTGCTGGGTGTGGCGAGCTGCAACTACTTGTCGATCGACGTCGTGCAGCAGGACGATACTGCGCGGCAATTCCTGCAGCCCATCCTGAGCTCGGTGAATCCGGATCTTAGTGCCTTCAAGAGGCACGGCGGCAAGATGATCCAGTACGCCGGATGGGCCGACTCGGCGATCGCGCCGGAGAACGGTCTCAACTACTACCGGAAGGTGACGCAGGCGATCGGCGATCCGCACGACTTCTATCGGGTCTTCATGGTGCCGGGCATGGCGCATTGCAGCGGGGGCGCCGGTCCCAACTCGTTCGGAAACGGCACGAGCAACGGACCCGTGATCGATGCCGACCACGACCTCGTGAAGGCGCTGGAGGGATGGGTGGAGCAGGGATACGCGCCGGACAAAATCATCGCCACCCATTATGTAAACAACGTTACAGCGCAGGGCGTGCAGTTTCAGCGGCCGCTGTGTCCCTACCCGCAACGCGCCGAGTATCTCGGGAACAAGCGAGACCCCAACGACGCGGACAGCTTCCAGTGCGTCGTCCATCATGACGAGAGCGATCCGCGCAACATCGGGCCGCAGCGCGCTTATCAGGACAAGTAGTCGACCCAGGCGGGGGCGCGGGTGCCGCGCTCCCGTTGATCACGCTCGTGAGGCGGAGACCCGATCGGTCGCCAGACATCATGGCCGCGTACGCAGCCATGATGTCTAGATCCAATTCGCCCGGCGGAAACGCATGAACAGCAACGCGTCGATGGCGATCATCAGGAACACGGCAAACGGGTAGCCGATCGCCCAGTTGAGCTCGGGCATGTTCTTGAAGTTCATGCCGTAGATGCCGGCGATCAGCGTCGGCACGGTGATCAGCGCGCCGTACGCGGCGAGGCGCTTCGTCACTTCGTTGTCGGAAATGCCGATCAGCGCCAGGTTCACCTGAATCGCGGTCGTCAGCATTTCGCGTGTCGACTCGATCGTGCCGTTGATCCTGGCGAGATGATCGTAGACATCGCGGAAATATTCCTGCGTCCCCTGGCAAAGCTGCGGCACACGTCCACCGAAGAGCTTTCCGACCGCTTCCATCAACGGCGCGACTGCATGCTTCAGCGTCATCAGCTCGCGCTTGATGCCGTAGAGCTCCTCGATTTTCCGGCGCGTCGATGCGCTCGCGAAAAGCTCCTCCTCGGCCGCTTCGAGGCGCGTCTCGAGCTGGTCGAGCACCGGGAAATACCGATCGACGACGTTGTCGATCAGCGCGTAGAAGACAAAGCCTGCGCCGTGCCGCAATAGCTCCGGCTCCCGCTCGGCACGCGCCCGAAGCGCGGCGAAACCCGTTTGCGTGCGATGGCGCACCGTCAGTACGTAATCGGGTCCGACGAAGATGTCGACCTCGCCGACATTGAGCTCCTGGCTGCCTTCGGCGGTGGTGATCATTTCCGCGGGGTGGAGGACGGCGAACAGCGAATCGCCGTACTCCTCGACCTTCGGCCGCTGATGTCCCTTGCGCGCGTCCTCGACCGCGAGCTCGTGCAGGCCGAATTCATCGGCCATTTCGTCGATCTCCTCGCGCGTCGGCTCGAACAGCGCAACCCAGATGAAAATGTTCGGCCGGTGCAGGTATTCGCTGATATCGACAACCGGGATGTCGGCGATCTTGTGGCCGTTTTCGTACGCGACGCAGCTAACGAGCATGGCAGGAAGAGTGTCTGCGATGTGGCCGTCATCATAGCGGCGAGGCCGGCATCGGACCAGCGCTTCGCGGGACGTTTCGATCGGCGCGGCGCCGGCTGTGGCGCACAAGGTAAGATGATTCGACCGCATCCGGGACGAATCGGGAAGCCCCGATGATCATCACGTCGCTGCTCGACACCGATCTCTACAAGTTCACGATGATGCAGGTCGTCCTGCATCACTTCCCGGCTGCGCAGGTGGAGTACCGGTTCAAATGCCGTACCGAGGGCGTCGACCTCACGCCCTACATCGGCGAGGTCAGGCGCGAGATCGCCGAACTGTGCAAGCTGCGCTTCGTTCGTCGGGAGCTCGATTACCTGCGAAGCTGGCGCTTCTTTACGAGCGACTTCGTCGACCTGCTCGGACTCTTTCAGCTCGACGAGCGCTTCATTCATGTGAGCGCGTTGCCGGGAAGCGCAGGCGAGATCGACATCGCGATCAAGGGACCGTGGCTGCACACGATCATGTTCGAGGTGCCGATGCTCGCGATCGTGTCGGAGATCTACAACCGCAACGTCCATCCGAATCCCGACTTCGCCGAAGGTGAGCGGCGGCTTTCGGAAAAGATCGAGCTACTGAACGCGGTGCCTGATCCGGAATTCCGCATCGCAGATTACGGCACGCGGCGGCGGTTTTCGCACGCTTGGCAGGAGCACGTGATCGTCGCGCTGCGCGACGGCATTCGCGCGAAGTTCGTCGGCACGAGCAACGTGCAGTTCGCGCTCGCGCACAACCTGACGCCGCTCGGCACGATGGCGCACGAGTACCTTCAGGCGTGCCAGGCGGTGGGCCCGCGGCTTCGCGACTCGCAGGTGTTCGCGTTCAATACGTGGGCGCGCGAATACCGCGGCGACCTCGGCATCGCGCTGTCCGACGTCTTCGGCATGGACGCGTTTCTGCGCGATTTCGATCTGTTCTTCTGCAAGCTCTTCGACGGCGTGCGCCACGACTCCGGCGACCCATTCGAATGGGGCGAAAAGCTGATCGCGCATTACCAGCGCATGCGGATCGATCCGCGAACGAAAGCGATGGTGTTCTCGGACAGCCTCAACGTGCCGCTCGCGCGGCGATTATTCGAGTACTTCCGGGGTCGCAGTCGGACGGCGTTTGGCATCGGCACGAATCTGACGAACGACCTGGGCTACGAGGCGCTCCAGATCGTGATCAAGATGACCCGCTGCAACGGCCAACCGGTCGCGAAGATCAGCGACGAGCCGTCGAAGATGATGGACTACGACCCGTCGTACGTCGCGTATGTGCGCGAGGTGTTCCAGGTGCCGGAAACCAACGGCGCGCGTTGAAGCTCCGGCCTGGACGATGGACCCGTCCGGGCCAAAGCTTCGCTTGTCAGTTTACGCACCCAGCCGGCGCCGGCCCCACCCGACTCAGATCGATCGCTCCCGACATGCCGCTCGCGCTGCCGCCCGTGAAGGTGTAATTCAGCGTCGCGCTCGTGCAACTCGTGAAAACGATCGTTCCGCTGCCAACCTGCGTGGTCTGCTGGCTCGCCGGTGTCGGCGTATCGAACACGCCGCCGGTCGTCTGATAGATCTGGAACGGAATGGTGCGCGTGCCCGCCGTGAACGCCGCCTGACCGGTGTACCAGCGCTGCCCCGACGCACCGGCGCCGGCGCCGTTCGGCGCGTACGTGTACCACGCGAAGAAGAACACGCCCGACGCGGGGTTCACCTCGACGGTGAATCCTTGTCCCGATGTGGCCGCGTCGTACCAGTTGCCGGAGAATGCGAAGTCGGCATTCGTGGGCGCTGCACCCGCGGCGACGCAGGTCTCGTTTTGCGTGATGCGCGACAAAGGAACCGTCCCCGATCGTCCGGATCCGTCGGTGAACCTGTAAGTCAACGTGCCGCTCGTGCAACTATCGAAGCTGAGCGTCGCCGTGCCGACGGCGACTGCGTTCGTGACCGGCGGTGCATTGAAATTGCCGCCGATATTCTCGTAGATCGTCAGCGACGCGCTTGGATTTCCCGTCGCGACCTGGCCGCTCAACGTGTACCAACGCTGACGATCCGCTGCGCCCGCGGTCGTGTCGAACGTGAACCACGCGAGTTGCGCGAGGCCGACGCCCGCGCTTGCGAGATTCGGATAGATCTCGAGCTCGAGCCCCTGTCCGCTGGTGGCCGGTTCGTACCACGAGCCGGTCAGCCCTTGCTGGTCGAGCTCGACGCCCGGCGGCGCTAGGCCGGCGAAGTTGTATTGCTTGCCGTCGCATCCCTGCGTAGACAGGATGACCGGGATGATCCCCGCAATGTTGGTGACAGGAAGCGTGATCGGCGACACATTCGCAAAGTTCGTCACGCACGGATAGATCGGCACGTAATACGTCTGCGCGCCAGCTTGCACTTTCGCGGCGAATACGACCTTGATCGAATCGGTGCTGCCCGAGAACTGGAGGTTGAGCGTATACGTGCCGATGGGCGCATCCGCAGGCGCGGCGAAGTCGATGACGACGAGTTGCATGCCTGGCTCGGCGATGAGGTTCGTGCTCGCATCGATCGGCACGGACGAAAGCCCCGAGATAATCGAAAGCGGCGTCGCCGGTGCGACACCGGGCGGTCCCGCTGCGATCGAGCCGGCGAAGTTCGACATGCTCGCCGGCACCTGCACGATCAGCGGATCATAGAGCGTGAGCGGTGCCGCGTAGCCGAGGAGCTCGATCGCGAACGTGAAACTCTGGCTTGCGCCGCCCGGCAGGCCGACCTGCATCACCGGGTTGCACGTCGTCGTTTGCGCGATGGCATCTACCGCGCAAGGCGACGGTTGCGTCAGCGTTACGGTCGCCTGGAGCGTGGTTACGCCACCCGACGAGCTGCTTCCGAGGTTGCTGATGAGGCAGCCTTGCAGGCTCGCTGCCGCGAGCGCGGCCATCGCGAGCAATACGACGCGACGAAGATGATTCGCCATGTTCTCCTCCCCCGACGCGCGACTCGCGCGAGCATCGAATCGCCGCGCTATGAAGTCCGTGTGCGCCGATCCTCCGCAAATCGCCGGCCGGCGTCAACGGCGCGCCGACGCGCGTCGATTTGCCGTTCCGGGAGGGTCAGCGGCCTCTATGAACCCGGCCGATAGAGCCGCAGTGAAGGCGAGCGCGAATGCCGTTGTTCTTCGCATCATGATCATCCTGCGCTCGCGTTGGAACCGTCGACCGGTCCCCGGGTTTCGGCTTCGGAAAGCGCGGCCAGTGCCTTCCGATACGTGGCAATCGGCCGCTCGCCGAAGCAGGCGAAAACGACGCGCTCGAGCGTTGGAATCCGCGATACCGCCGCCGTCACTTCGCGCACCGCGACGGCGGTTGCGAGCTCCATCGGGTAGCCATAGACCCCGCAACTGATCGCGGGAAATGCGATCGACGCGATCTCGAGCCGACCGGCAAGCGCAAGCGAATTGCGATAGCAGGCCGCGAGCAATTCAGGCTCGCCATGCGCGCCTCCTTGCCATACCGGGCCCACCGTGTGGATCACGTATCGCGCAGGCAGGCGATGGC
The DNA here is from genome assembly GCA_035308425.1 of Casimicrobiaceae bacterium. Lineage (GTDB taxonomy): Bacteria > Pseudomonadota > Gammaproteobacteria > Burkholderiales > Casimicrobiaceae > VBCG01. The sequence continues at coordinate 49,849 of DATGGP010000061.1, forward strand.
CGCCGGTGAGGCGCGCTTCGCCGGTCGGACAGCCCCCGAGCGTTCGACACTCGGCAAGCAACTGCGGGCCGGCCGCGCGATGAATCGCGCCGTCGACGCCACCCCCGCCGAGCAGCGTCTCGTTCGCGGCGTTGACAATGGCATCGACGTCGAGCGTCGTGATGTCGACGTTGTGCGCTTCGAGGATTGTTCCGGCGATGACCGGCATCGAATCTCCCAAGGACACTCGCGCCCTGTCCGAATCTTGCTTTAGCGATTTCGTATTCAGGCGCTACCTTCGACCGACAGTGTAAAGTCCCCGCATGGCGACGCCAATTTCCGAGGACAGAGTCGCGCAGGTCGCTCCGGCTGCCGCGCCTGCACGCTCGCCGATCGGCGATCGGCCGCTTCGTCTCGGCGACATCCTGAAGCTCATGGTCGCCGATGGGCTCGTCGCGCAAGCCGACGCCGACCAGGTTGCGCGCGCGCGCACGCAGCGCTTCGAGCATCCGCTCGAGCTCATCGCCGAGCACAAGCTCAAGTCGCAAAAGCCGCCGGGGAAGGTGCTCACGGTCGACGCGCTCGTCGAATGGCTCGCCGGCAAACTCGGCGTGCCGTATCAACACATCGATCCGCTGAAGATCGACCTCGGCGCCGTGACGGCGACGATGTCGAACGCGTACGCGGAGCGATACCGCATTCTGCCGATCGCCGTCGATCGTCGCACGCTGACCGTTGCGAGCGGCGAGCCATTCGTGCGCAGTTGGGCGGACGAGCTCGAGCGCATTTTGAAACTCGAGATCCGCATCGCGCTGGCGAATCCGGCGGACGTGCGGCGCTACATCGGCGAGTTCTTCAACCTCGCGCGCTCGATGAAGCGCGCGCAGGAGCGCTCGCGCGGCGACTTCGCGATCGCGCGCAACTTCGAGCAGCTCGTCGAGCTCGGCCGCCACGGCCATCTCGATGCGAACGATCAGCACGTCGTGCACATCGTCGATTGGCTGTGGCAATACGCGTTCGAGCAGCGTGCATCGGACATCCACATCGAGCCGCGCCGCGACGTGGGTCTCGTGCGCTTTCGCATCGACGGCGTGCTGCATCAGGTGTACGCGATCCCGACGTCGGTACTCAACGCGGTTACGTCGCGCATCAAGCTTCTCGCGCGGATGGAGATCGTCGAGAAGCGGCGGCCGCAGGACGGACGCATCAAGACGCTCGCGCCGGACAGCCAGGAGATCGAGCTTCGGATCTCGACGATGCCGACGGCGTTCGGCGAGAAGATCGTGATGCGCATCTTCAGTCCCGAAGTGCTCGTGCGCGACTTCGAGGATCTCGGGTTCACCGCCGACGATCGTGGGCGCTGGGAACAGATGACGAGCGAGCCGCACGGCATCATCCTCGTCACGGGACCGACCGGCTCGGGGAAAACGACGACGCTCTACTCGACGCTCAAGGGTCTCGCCACGCCCGAGGTGAACGTTTGCACCGTCGAGGACCCGATCGAGATGATCGAGCCTGCGTTCAACCAGATGCAGGTGCAGCCGGCGATCGGTGTCGACTTCGCTTCGGGTGTTCGCACGCTCCTGCGCCAGGATCCCGACATCATCATGGTCGGCGAGATTCGCGACCGCGACACCGGCGACATGGCGGTGCAGGCGGCGCTGACCGGCCATCTCGTGCTATCAACGCTGCACACCAACGATGCGCCATCAGCGGTGACGCGTTTGCTCGATCTCGGCATTCCCGCGTATCTGATCAACTCGACGTTGCTCGGCGTAATGGCGCAGCGCCTCGTGCGCACGTTGTGTCCGCATTGCAAGTCGGCCGCCGAGCCGCCGGACGATCAGACGTGGACCGCGATCACCTCACCCTGGCGCGCGGAGAAGCCCGCATCGACGATGGCTGCGCCCGGCTGTCTGGAATGCAGAATGACGGGCTATCTCGGCCGGATCGGCATCTACGAGATCATGCTGATGACGCCGGCGCTTCGTCGGCTGATGACTCAGCAGGCTGACGATCGAGCGATTCGGGAGCAGGCGTTTCGCGACGGCATGAAGCCGCTGCGCGTATCGGGCGCAATGAAGGTCGCCGGCGGCATCACCACCGGGGACGAAGTCATCAAGGTAGCGCCGCTCGCGTAGAGCGGCGATCAGCTCGCGGCCTTCTTCGATTTTGGAAGCACGCCTTTGTCGCGTAGTACTTCGCGCGCCATCGCTTGCCGCTGCGTGTCCGACATCGATGGGAAAGTCTTGCGAAGCTTCATGTCCGTGTTCTCGAACGCGGTGAACGCCTGCGCCTGCTCGGGCGTCAATTTCGCGTTCACAGGCAGGCCGAGTTTTTTGCGGATTTCCCGACGCTTCGAGTTGCCCACCATGCGAGCAAGCAACAGGACCAGGAGCAATACGACAACGGCGAAGCCGATCGGCACCCAATAAAGATCCACGATCTCCTCCCGCGGCACCCAGATGGAACGATACGTTACGCCCGTGCAAGCGCCATGCCAATGGCATCACGATGTATCACGCGCTTGATCGACGTGTTTCTTTGCATGGCCGCAACAGCTTTGGCGGCCGACGATGCAAGCCGGCTACACCAGCAGCGCCCAAAGGACCGCGGAGGCGGCGACGAGTCCAACGATCGCCAGCGCGATCTTCAGCAAACGCGGATCGGCCTGCGTCACATCCTCGGCGTCCGGCTTGCTCGGCGGGTGCGAAGCCGGCTTCGCTTCCGGCACGGGCGGCACGTCGATTTCGACGCGCGGAAGCTCGGCCACTTCGATCCCCGGCGCGACCACCTGAACCGCCGGCTTGGGCCGTCGCCACGGAGATTGCTCGCTGTAGCTCAATCCCGTTCCCGGAAGGCCGACCGTGGCCCGCATGCCGCGCGGACCGAAGGTAAGCCACGCGCCGCGACGTCCCAAGGACGTGCTTATGCCCGAGCGGGCGAGATTCAGCCTGAGGCCCGGCGCAACACGAAACGAGCGGCGAAAGCGGAAGCCCATGTCAGCGCATTGCGCCACGCCGCGACGAGGATGGACAGGTGCGGCGGATAGGCGGCGCTGCCGGGAGGTTCGGCGGACGCTAATGCTGATGGTGCCGCCGTTGCGAGACGGGCAGCGCAGCGTGATGTTCTTGCCCACGCCGCCCGGTCCCGTTACGCAAGCACGTCAGTCTTCGTCATCCCAGTGACCGGTATGGAGCCGGTAGTGCTCGCCTTCGTGCTTCCATTCCGGTTCGACGTAACGATGGCCTTCGCGGTCGCGAATGTATCGACCTTCGTGCCACGCATATCGGCCGTCTTCCCAATTCCAATAGCCCTTTTGCCACGTGTATCCGGGGCGTGGCGCGGGAACGACTTCCACGCGATCGGGCGGCGGCGCGACGTTGACGTCGAACTCGACGCGAGCCTGGGCCTGCGCGGACAACGCAAGCAGTCCGGCACTCAACATCATCGACCACAAGACTTTATTGCCTTTCATTCCACTCTCCTGTGTTGTTGCAAGAGACGCGCTCGAAGTGAAGGACGAGCCTTCCTCGCGAGTGCTCCCATCCCCTTTGCGGTCGTGCGGGGCGAAAGATTTTTTCGCACTTCGAACGAAGGTACACGTCGAGCGAAGCATCGCCTATCGGATCGAAGCCACTTCCCCGGTGGGTCGTGTGCCTACGAAGCGATTCGGATTACACGACCGACGGCGCTATTGCTTGCTGTCGCATGAAACATCGACGACGGGTGTCGTGCAATTGCGACGAAGCTGGGACGATGTCACTCGCGGTGAACGCATTCCCCACGAGGCTTCGAAGCAGCGTTTGCGCTTCGCCGACCGTCTCCGGAATCGCCATTGCACCGGTTGCGTGCCGAAGCGTGCGATCGTGAGGCCAACGATCGCTTTTTCCAGATGGTTGGGCGGGCGATCTTCGAGCCGCCCCGGCGGATGCAGCGCAGGCGGACGCGGAATGGGCGTCGGCCACGTCGAAGGATCGCGGAACTGGTTGTCGATCGGGTCCACGACGCTGAAGAGCGCCGTGTTGACATGCTCGTATTCCTCGCCGGGGTCCGGATTGGGTTCTGCATGTCGTCGTCTTGCATGCGTCCTACCCGGGGACAGCGTGCTACAGGCATCGCGCAAGGGCAAATTGCGCGATACGTGAAACGTCACCTTGGCGGGCAGGGCGACATCGCGCCGACGTGCCGGTTGGTGCAATGCAGGTACACGGTACGCGGAGCGCGCGCATCGAGCGCGCGCATGTAAGCGGTCCAGGCAGCGCGATCGTCTGTCGCTTGCTGTTGCGCGATGCGCTGCGCTTCGACTCGACGCTCCTCGTCCTGAAGGGCCGCCGATTGCCGGAATAATCTCTCGACCGCGTTCGCGTTACGCGTGATCTCGTAGCGCTTCCGGGCGAACTCGGCGTAGGTCAGCTTCTGCTGGTACAACGCAACGATGAGATCGCCCACGCGTGCGTAGGCGTCCTTGAAGAAGGCGCGGTCCTGCATCACAAAGGCCCTGCGCGACGCACTCGAGCCGGGAGGAATGGCCGAGATGGCGTCGCTTCGTTGAATGCACGTATCGCGAAGCGTCGCATATTTGGCGATCGCCGTGCGCTCGGCTTCGTTTGGGAACGTGTCGAGCACGGCGATCGCGAAAGGCGGCGCAAGATCCCAATCGTCCCGGTAGAGCTCGACCTTTCCGCGAATCGGATCGAGATCGGTTGCGGCCTCCAATTCGTGTTTGCACTGCTCGGTCGCAGCACGGAATTGCGCCCTGATCGTGTCTCCCTGTCGTCGCGCATCGTCCGCGGCGGTACGTTGCGCGGCATCTTTGCCGTCATTGCCTGCGCCGCGCGGACAATCGGCTTGCGTGCTTTCGGTGGCGCACGCGGATTGGCTCGTCCGCGCCGGCCCGAGTGTGCTGCAAGCGGACGACATCGCGGCGACGAGGAACGCCGTTGTCGCGGCAATTGCCGGGCGCATTGTCCGTTGTCGCGGAAAACAGGGGCTCGGATTGTAACGCTGTACGGTCAAGCGATTACAGAGCCGCTTCTTCGCGAAGGCGTGACGTTCGCATCGCCGGATGTTTGTGACCGGGCTCCGTTTGCGCGATCTTCGATCGTGTTACGTGGCTGTGGTCGCTGCTCTCGTTCGCTTCGCCGTCTTCAGGAGCTCCCGCAGCGCCACCAGTGCCACCGAGTGGTGCTCCACCCGCCAAACGAGGTGGGTGCGGGCTCTGGCGATGCCGGCAGGAAGCAGGTTGACGATAACTTGTCGGGCGGCGCGCGTCATTTCAATGACCGAGCGGGGAACGACAGCGATCCCCGAGCCGGCAGCGACGCAGGCGACGATGGCGTGGTACGACTGGAATTCCATCACCCGGTCGGGGAGCACATTGGCAGTCGCAAGCCATGCCTCCAACCGCCGCCGGTAAGAGCAGCCTGTTGCGAAACCGATCACGGTACGTCTGCCGATGTCCTTTGGAGAGCGGACGCGGCCGAAGCTCTTGGGGCTGATCAGCACGAGCTCTTCGAGGAACACGGGCTGCGTCACGAGGTGGTCTGCATTGAAGGGGTCGGCCACGAACGCCGCCTCGATGTTCTGCTTGTGCACCTGCGAGACGAGGGCGCAGGAGGTGCCGGTGACGAGCTCGATCTGCACGTCGGGATAGAGGTGGTGGTAGCGTGAAAGGACGGGAGGCAGCTTGGCGGCCGACGTGCTTTCCAGCGCGCCGATGCGCAGGGTTCCACCTGGCTTGCCATTGCGAAGCGCACTTTCCGCTTCGGACGATAGCCTCAGCAGTCGATCGGCATAAATGAGGAGCAGCCTGCCCTCCTGCGACAACGCAAGACGCCTGTTCTGGCGTACGAAGAGCCTGGTTCCGAGGCTTTCCTCGAGCTGCCTGACGCGTGTCGTGACGTTGGACGGCACGCGATGGAGCTTTTCCGCGGCCTTGTTGACCCCGCCGTACTCGGCGACGGCCTTGAAGATGCGCAGCGCAGCGAGATCCATATTCTCGAAACAAGAACGATCTATTCCTAATTATTCACTTCCTGTAAAAGAGCGGTCAATCCTAGACTGCGTTCCATGCCCGTTTCCACCGTCGCCTTCTCGGGATTTGCCGCGCTCGCCGTGGCAATGGGCCTCGGCCGCTTCGCCTTTACCCCGATCCTGCCGATGATGCAGGACGATGCCGGCCTTTCCATCGCCGGCGGCGGATGGCTTGCCGCGGCCAATTACATGGGCTACCTGGCGGGCGCGCTCTCCGCCATCCGCCTTCCGCTCTCCAGCGTGGCGTCTGTCCGCGCCGGGCTTGTGGTCATCGCCGTGTCGACACTCGCGATGGGAATGCAGCACGGATTCGCGTATTGGTTCGCGCTGCGCGCGCTCGCCGGCGTGGCGAGCGCCTGGGTGCTGGTCTTCGTCTCCACATGGGCTTTAGCGAAAAAGACCCCAGCGGGCACGCTCTACGCGGGCGTGGGCGCGGGCATCGCTGCCGCCGGAGTCGTATGTCTCGCCCTCATGGCACTGCATGCCTCTTCGTCCGCAGCGTGGATAACGCTCGGCGTAGCGTCGTTCGTTACGACCGCCGTCCTCTGGCGGAACTTCGATTTTGAATCGAACGCGACAAACGGACCTGCCGCCGCCACGCCCGGCTCGCGCCATTGCCTGCTCGTCCTGTGCTACGGCGCATTCGGCTTCGGCTACATCATCCCGGCGACCTTCCTCCCTGCGATGGCGAAGGAAGTCATTGCCGATCCCGCGCTCTTTGGTTGGGCGTGGCCCGTGTTCGGCGCCGCGGCAGCAGCGTCGACGCTTTTTGCGGGGTCCTTCCCGAATCAGCGGAAAGTATGGATGGTCGCGACGCTGATCATGGCGCTCGGTGTGGTGCTGCCTCTCATGATTCCCGGCCTTCCCGGGATAGCGCTTGCGGCTGTCCTTGTCGGTGGAACCTTCATGGTGATTACCATGGCAGGCATGCAGGAAGCGCGCCGCGTAGCGGCGGAGCGCGCTCGTCCGCTTATGGCCGCCATGACCTCCGCGTTTGCGCTCGGGCAGGTTGTCGGACCGCTCTGCGTGAGCTACCTGGGCAGCGTTGTATACGCCTTGCTTGCCGGTGCGGCGATCCTTGTGCTGAGCGCGGCGGTCCTTCTTCGCGATCCGTTCGGCGACCCCACATCCCTGAAGTGACTACGTTCGCTGGCCCATTACCGGGAACGTCGGTGTCGACGTTCCGACGAGAGCCAAAAGCGAAGGTGCACTCAATACGCACGTTCTGAACTTGGGCTTCGCGTTTAGTACAGCCTCGAATAGCATCACGGTGAAGGACGTGGGTTTGCGCGCTCCATTCGGCCGCATGGTTCCGCGGGTTGAAGTTGCGATCTCTAATCCGCTGGACCGCGGTCAGGCCGGCCAGACCACGGGTACAGCGCAGCCCGGCGTGATCTGGGCTGGACGGTACTTTCAAATCGGAGCAGAGGCAATCATTCCCGTGAACAGCCGGACCGGGCAGTGGTCGGTGCGGTAGTGCAGCTGCACTTTTTCCTCGACGACCTGTTCCCAGAGACGATCGGGCAGCCGCTTATCCGATGAATCCGCTTCGTATCGCGTTTGTCGCTGTCGCCTACGCCATCACGGCGAACGCGGCCGCGCACGCGTTTCTCGATCACGCGCTTCCCGCTGTCGGCAGTACCGTATATGGTCGCCGCATGAGGTTCGCCTTTGGTTCACCGAGTAGCTCGAGCCGGTGTTTTGGCGCGTGCGCATGATTGATGCGTCCTGATCGACAAAAGCGGAATCATCCGCGCGCTTCGTCGGCGTCCCCACGAAACGGTGAGGCGCGCGATGCGCAAAATCACCGCTGCGCTGAAGGCAATTCCCCGAACTGCGTCGATGTCGATGCCCATGCATACCAGCGTTGAATCAACGACCGAAACATTAGTCCCCGCCGGTTTCGAGAAAGTGGGCGAGTAGCGCGCGTGTGCCTTCCGTTGTATCGGTTGCGGCGAGTCGGTCGCTAAGACGCAGAAGCTCCGGCTGATTAGGCGTGATCGCAAGCAATTGTTCAACAAGCGCGCGGCTTTGTCCTGGCTCGCGGATGGCAAGCTCGATCAACCTGCCGATAGCCAGCGTGAATGCAGGCTCGGCTCGATAGGCGGCGAGGTACTCGTCCACCGCCGCGGCAGGCCAGGCGACCGGTATATCGAGGCGTGCAACTTCCGCGCGCATATAGTGCGACACGGCGTCGCCATACGGACCGACCCGCTTCCGCAACGCGGGAACGCTTTCTCCCGCAGGCAAAATGACGAAGTCGTCGGGAAACGGCTGGCGAAACGCAAGAACGGCGCGCAGGGATTCGTGTGCATGTCCGGATTCGCCGAGCACCGCCGCGCTGGCCGCGTCGTAGGCGAAGCGCTGATTGACGTCGGTGTTGAGCGGTGCGTCTCCGGCAAAGCGACGCATCGTTGGAGCATCGAACATGTATGACGCCAGCACGTCCCGCAAACCATCGAACACCTGCGGCCCCGTCCGATGCTCGAGCACACGCTCGACCGTTGTGATGTCGAGACCCGGACGCGGCGCACCGGCTCCTCGAGTACGCCAGCCGACGAGCGCAAGCCGCGCGTTGTCACTGTAGTTGCCCAACACGGCATGCGCGTGGGGGTAGACCTCCAGGAAGGTGCGCATGATTGTGCGCAGGTCTTCGGTGCGCAGCTGATTGAGCGGCAGCCATTGGACGAATACGCCGCGCTCGTTGAGCCGATCGCGAATCGCGCGAAAGTGCTCAATCGTGTAGAGAGATGCGCTGCCGTCACGGCTCGGGTGGTAGAGATCGGCAACGATCGCGTCGAAGCGCCTGTCGGTTCCCCGCACGAATCGCCTCGCATCCGACGCGAACAACGTCACGCGGTGATCACGACGCAGCTCGTTGTTCTCCGGCGCGAACCAGTGCAGCATGTCCAGCATCTCGGGGACGAGCTCCACGCCCGTAACGTGTGCGACGTCATAGTCCAGCGCGGCGCCTGCCGTAAGACCCGTGCCCACGCCGAGAAAGAGCACTTCGCGTGGCTCGTTGCCAAGGAGCATGGCGAGATGTCCCATGCGCGCCGTGACGAACCCGGGTAGGCCGCCCATGACCTGCCTTTGATCGACCTGCAGCGCGCGGCGCAGGCCGTCCAGCCCCGGTTGCGAGTCTTCCCAGACTGAAACTACGCCATACAATCCGGTGCGCTGCGCGAGCACTTGGATCCCTGGCGGAAATCGCACGAGCACGAGCGGGGAGAACGCCAATGCACCACCGAATACCAGCCCAGCGATGCCCGGCGTAAGACGGTGATGTCCCCTGACGATTGCATGGTGGACGAAGCAGAACGCATATACGGAGATGGCGGCAAAGAACGCAACGCCATAGCCGAACGCCGGAACGAGTAGCAGGCCGAACACGAATGGCGCGATGGCCGCCCCAAGCGTGTTCCATGCGGACGCGTAACCGATCCCATGGGCCGTGTAGGCGCCCATCACGTGGCTGTAGGTGGCGCCCATGAACACCGTAACAGGCAGGAACGCCATGGCGGCCACGAACGCTTCGGCAGCAATGCGCGCAACGTACGAGGCGCCTGTGGGTGCGAGTATGCCCAACAGCTGCGGCGCAAAGCGCAGCACGGTGGCACACAGAAGGCCCGTGCACGTCAAGGCGAACAGCAGGACGGTCGTACCTTCTGCAGGACTCCGAATGCGTCGTTGCATTCGGTTGGAGGCATAGACGCGCGCGCCGAGAGCGGTTCCGAGCAGGTACACGGCCAGGATGTCCGCAAACGTGTGCACCGTGTTCTCGAACACTTCCGCGAGCACATAGGTGCCCACGGTTTCCACACCGATGCCCGCCGCACCTGTGCAGAACAGCAAGCCATAGCCCGCGCGCACCGAAGTGATTGCGCGCGTAGCAAGCTCGAGATCGCCGGCAGGAGGGCGTGCAGCGGCCTGCTCCTCGATGCGCGCGGGGGCGCGACGTCTCTGCCAAGTGAAAGCGAGCGCCGCGGCAAGCAAAGACAGCGCAGCAAGGGCGCTCGAACCCACTGTCGTGCCAAAGCGCGGCAGCAAGCCGTAGGTGCACGCCAGCACTCCGATCGTAGCGCCTGCGGTATTTGCCGCGTAGGCGAAAGCCACGCTGCGATCCCGAACAAACGCTCCGCGCACGCGACGCAGCGCTTGCACGGCCGCCACCGTCGTGATCCCCATGCAGAACGTCGCGGGAACGAGCACGGCACCAGCAACGACGACGTCCAGTATGAGCGCGGCCAGGCTTTGATTCGCACCGACCCAGGGCCCGAGCAGGCGAGGAATGAATTGCGTCAGCGCCGGCATGAACCACGGGCTCGCGAGCGCGTACATGGTGATTGCCAGCTCGGCGCCGACGTATAGGCCGATCGGCCGCGGCGTGCGGACTACGCGGGCATGCAACGCCGCCGAGCCAATGGCGAGCCCGGCGAAGAAACCCGCCAGCACGCCCAGCATACCGAAGCTCTCCGCACCGAGTGCGAGCCCCACGATGCGAAGCCAGATTACTTCCAGACCCACTGCAGCGGCACCCGAGCACAACAGGGCGATCAGCAGCATGCAATCGACGGGCGCAAACGGTATCCAGTCGGTCGTCGGCCGCGCGTCCCGTTCGCGCGACCCAGCGGTCGAGCGTCCCCGGACGGTGCGCTGGCGCATGCTCAACGGGTGCGTCGTATACGATCTGGGGTGGCGGTGGGGTGACATTAACATTGCGGGGCGTAGAGCGCGGAGAGCGATAATGTTGCCCCCAGAACTGCCCCCAAAGTGCCTTGCTAACTGCTTGAACCAGACTGGTAGAAACCACGACGCACCCATGCAACGGCTTCGCCAAGCGCAAGCAGCGCAAGGCAAGGAATTAGCCAGACAAGGAGCGCTGTCTGGATCGACTGACGCCGTACCGCGGATAGCTTCCCGTTGAGCGCTCGATTCCATGCCTGGCGCAAAGCTTCGCGGTCTGACTCCGTTGCGGTGCCTACGACCCCGAAACGGAATCCATCCGGCATTTTCTCGTCCCACACCACGCGCGCCGGGTCGATTGGCTTGTCGAACTGGTCGAAGACGTTGGACGGAGGTACATGCGCTGCACCTTTCCCATTGTTTGAAACATCGGGCAAGGCGTCGATCCAGTCCCCTCTATCGTTGCCGGAAGCCGGCATCAATGGCCGCACGAGCTTCGCTTGGGTATCTGACAGCTCCCGATTGAACTCCTTGTAGGTCACTTGGCTCGCCGCTGCCGGAAATAGGAGCGATTCCACGAGCGCGACGATCATGCCGTAGGCTACGCAAAGAACGATCCAAAGCCGCATCCAGCCGCCGACACGCATCTGACGCACCTCACCTGCTCGGGGAAGTGTCGCATGTTGCTTAACGTCGGGGGCGAAGGCAAGGTTGGCCCGATGTGCCGTTGAAAGGCTGCGCCGTCACCCCGCTTATCGGCGACACCGCCGATTCCCCGTCGGGCTACTTCTTTCGGAGAGCCGACCCGGTGTAGCCTCTCGTGCCGCCCACATCACTTGGGGGTGGCGCGACCGCTTGTCGGGGAGGGGCGTATGTCGGCGGCTTGGGACTGGAATGTTGTCGCGTTGTTGGTGGCAGTTTTCGGACCGAGAAGCGACTAACGAGGTGCTTATGCACACGTCTGCGTGGCTGAAAAATGTGGTCAACCTTGCGCTCTGCCTCTTTGCGGTCCCGCTGCTAGGGTGGCTTTCTGGCCAGTACCTTGAACACTCTCACGACAGACAATTCCAGCAGATGCTCGCTCAGCAGAAGCTAACCTCGTCCTTATCGTACAGTCTGCTGTGCGCGAAGCTCGAAAGCGAAGGCGTCCTAGCCAACAACTCATCCGCCGCGAAGCTTTGCGAACCAGCCGACGACGTACGCAACGTGTACCGAGCTTCCATGGCGATCGCTGCAATCGGTGCAATTCTCATGCTACTCATCGTCGGCGCGAAGACTCTCGCTGGCCAGAATCGTCACCGGATGAGCGTGGTGTTTGGTCCGCTTATCCGCGTCGTACTGCTTCTTCTCGCTGCATCGGTGTTAGCCCAAGCCGCGCTCTTTGTGTTCTCCATTTACGTACTAGAAGCTGCTGCCATTCAGCGCGTTCACTTCGGCATCCTAGTCGCTGTTGCGATCGGCGCTTTCATTGTCTGCTTTCAGTTGCTTCGTGCAGCCTTTGCCTTCTTCAAAACGACGCCGAACCTCATTCGGGGCATCGTGCTGGACCGCTCGAAATACTCGAACATCTATGCATTCGCGGACGGTGTGGCAAAGAAGCTTAACGCTCAACCGCCGGATAACATCATTATCGGCCTCGAACCGAATTTCTTTGTCACGGCGAATGAGGTAAAAGCAGCGATTCCCAACGTCGTTCTTCGTGGCAGTACCCTGTACCTATCACTCAGCTTGATGAGGTTACTTTCTAAGGAGGAACTATGCGCTGTCATAGGCCATGAGCTCGGTCATTTTCGAGGCGAAGACACCGCCTATAGCCTTCGATTTGCTCCAATATACCGGCGCCTTTCACACACGCTCAACGCAATGATTTCCGGCACGCCGGAAATGCCAGCGACTTAGCTAGACTACCTGCGCTCCAAACGCTTACCTTCTGTTGGATGCAGTTCGCCTCTGCGGAGCGCGCGGTTGGTCGCGAGCGAGAACTGTTAGCCGATAAGGCTGGGGCTGAGGCCGAAAGCGCACGCGCGCTCGCCACGGCTCTTGTCAAGGTTGGGGTTTACGCCTCGGTTTGGCCTGAGGTCATTCAACAGAATATTTCAGAGTTAGCCCAAGGACGCATGTACAACGACTTGTCACAGATTTATGGTTTGGTGTGCAGTTCAGTGCATCAAGAGAAGGGGTCGGTCTGGCAATCGCAGCAGGCTGCCGTCGCTCAAACTGTGCAGCCGCATCCCGTCGACACGCATCCCCCCTTATCGGTGCGGCTGGCGGTACTCGGAATGAAAATTAGCGACATACGCGAGGAGGAGCTGGCCCCGGCTCAACTGCCCGCATTAACGCTGATTATGGATGCCGACGAACACGGCAAAGCGCTTACCACCCTCGAGGACCAGTGGTTGGTTGCCGTTGGGGCAGTTCTACCCAAGGAGAATACGTCATTAAGCACCAACCAATCAGTTGCAACGTCGGCGTTGCCTGTCGGTTGAATGAGTTGCGCGGTGATGCATAGGCAATCTCCGGGAGGATCACGCCGGACGAGCTGCCCGGATCTATCACCTTGCCAGCAGTCGCGCCAACTTCCGCAACAA
>DATGGP010000062.1:0-17403 GCA_035308425.1 Casimicrobiaceae bacterium
GACGGAGATGGTGATGCCGGGGGACAACATCGCGATGACGGTGACCCTGATCGCGCCGATTGCGATGGAAGAGGGGTTGCGCTTCGCGATCCGTGAAGGCGGCCGGACCGTGGGCGCGGGTGTGGTGACGAAGATCATCGAGTAATTCGTCGGCGCAAAGTGAAAACCTACTTTGCGCCGGGTGGAGTTAGCATGAAAAGCTCGGGGCGGCCGTTCGCTTTTCGTGGAGGAAGTACAACGGAAAACCGAGCGCTGTGCGGACGGTTTTCCAAGGGATGAGACATGCAGAACCAACGGATCAGAATTCGCCTCAAGGCATTCGACTACAAGCTGATCGACCAGTCGGCGCTGGAGATCGTCGAGACGGCCAAGCGCTCGGGCGCGGTGGTCAAAGGTCCGGTGCCGCTGCCGACGAAGATCGAGCGTTACGACTTGCTGCGCTCGCCGCACGTCAACAAGACGTCGCGCGATCAGTTCGAGATTCGCACGCATCTGCGACTGATGGACATCATCGATCCGACCGACAAGACCGTCGATCAGTTGATGAAGCTCGATCTGCCGGCGGGCGTGGATGTGGAAATCAAGTTGCAGTAAGGCGGGGACCGGGGGCTAGTGGCTAGGGGCTAGGGAGCAGCACGCCGGCGCCGACGACTTCGCCTGACGATTGACAGTTAAAGCACAGCGGCAACAGCGGGCAACGCGGAATAGCGGGATACGAGACGACGCGAGCATCAGCAGCAAGCTCCCCAGTCCCCAGCGCCTAGTCCCTAGCCCCTGCAGTCAGCCGGCCCATTGCAGCCGGCGCCGCTCGAACGATAGCGGTCAACACGAAGAGAGACGAACATGAGTCTAGGATTGGTAGGTCGCAAGGTCGGCATGACGCGCGTCTTCGCCGACGACGGCTCCGCGATCCCGGTCACCGTGCTCGACGTCGGCGGCAACCGCGTCACGCAGGTGAAGACGCCTGACAACGACGGCTACGCCGCGTTGCAGGTCACGTTCGGCAAGCGCCGTGCGTCGCGCGTGGCAAAGCCGATGGCGGGTCATCTCGCCAAGGCCGGCGTCGAAGCGGGCGAAGTGCTGAAGGAGTTCCAGGTCACGATGGAAGAGCTCGCGAAATTCAAGCCGGGTGATGTCGTCGACATCGATACGTTCGCGGTAGGCCAGCTCGTCGATGTGTCCGGCGTCACGAAAGGCCGGGGATTCTCCGGCGTGATCCGCCGCCACAACTTCAGCAGCAACCGCGCGTCGCACGGCAACTCGGTGTCGCACAACAAGCCGGGCTCGATCTCGATGGCGCAGGACCCCGGTCGCGTTTTTCCCGGCAAGCGGTTGCCTGGCCAATACGGAAATGTGACGCGCACCGCGCAGACGCTGCCGGTGGTGCGTGTCGACAAGGAGCGCGGCCTGTTGCTGGTCAAGGGCTCCGTTCCGGGCGCCGACGGCGGACACATCGTCGTTCGCGCGGCGGCCAAGACGCCCGCGAAGAAGAAGGGGAGCTGACGATGGACCTTCGGATCATCGATGGGAACGGCCAGAGCAGCGCGACGCTTCCGGGTTCGGATGGGCTCTTCGATCATGACTACAACGAAGCGCTGATTCACCAGATCGTCACCGCGTACCAGGCAAACGCGCGCCGCGGCACGCGCGCGCAGAAGAGCCGCGGCGAGGTCAACAAGTCGCATCGCAAGCCGTGGCAGCAGAAGGGTTCGGGCCGCGCGCGCGCGGGACAGGCGAACAGCCCGTTGTGGCGCGGCGGCGGCAAGATCTTTCCGTCATCGCCGAGCGAGAACTTCGCGCAGAAGGTGAACCGCAAGATGTATCGCGCGGGCGTCGCGTCGATCCTGTCGCAGCTCGTTCGCGAAGGACGCTTGTCGGTCATCGACACGCTCACGGTCGATGCGCCGAAGACGAAGCTCTTCGTGCAGAAGATCAAGGGCTACGGGCTTTCGGGCAGCGTGCTGGTCGTCACCGAGAAGCTCGACGACAACGTGTTTTTGTCGTCGCGCAACCTGGCCGACGTGCTGGTGCTCGAGACGCGCGAGGTCGATCCGGTGAGCTTCGTGCGTTTCGACAACGTGTTGCTGACGAAGGGTGCGGTGGCGCAATTCGAGGAGCGTTGGGGATCATGAGTACGCCCGCCAGATACAGCAGCGAGCGCCTGATGACGGTGCTGCTCGCGCCGGTCGTGTCCGAGAAGGGCACGTTCATCGCGGACAAGCACAATCAGGTCGTCTTTCGAGTGCTGCAAAACGCGACCAAGCCCGAAGTGAAGGCGGCGGTCGAGCTGATGTTCAAGGTCGGCGTCGACGCGGTGCAGATGGCCAACGTCAAGGGAAAGAAGAAGCGTTTCGGCGCGCACACGGGCCGGCGGCGCAACTGGAAGAAGGCCTATGTGAGCCTCAAGGCCGGCCAGGAAATCAATTTCGCGGCGGAGGCGTAAAGCGATGCCACTCGTCAAGGTCAAGCCGACGTCGAACGGGCGCCGCTCGCTCGTCAAGGTCGTCAATCCAGCCCTGCACAAGGGATCGCCGGTGGCGTCGCTCGTCGAAAGCCAGAAGCGCGGATCGGGCCGCAACAACAACGGCCACATCACGATCCGTCACAAGGGCGGCGGTCACAAGCATCACTACAGGATCGTCGACTTCAAGCGCAACAAGGATGGCGTGAAGGCGTTGGTCGAGCGACTCGAATACGATCCGAATCGCAGCGCGAACATCGCGCTTCTGCTCTACGCGGATGGTGAGCGCCGCTACATCATCGCGCCGCGCGGCGTCGCGGTGGGCACGCAGTTGATGTCAGGCAGCGAAGCGTCGATTCGTCCGGGCAACACGCTGCCGCTGCGCAACATCCCGGTGGGCACGACGATCCACTGCATCGAGATGCAGCCGGGCAAGGGCGCGCAGATGGCGCGCTCGGCCGGGGCCGGTGTGCAGCTTCTCGCGCGCGAAGGTGTTTATGCGCAGGTGCGCTTGCGCTCCGGCGAAATTCGCAAGGTCCATGTCGATTGCCGTGCGACGATCGGCGAGGTCGGCAACGAGGAGCACAGCCTCCGCTCGATCGGCAAGGCGGGTGCAATGCGCTGGCGCGGCATTCGGCCGACGGTGCGCGCGATCGCGATGAATCCGGTCGACCATCCGATGGGTGGCCGCACCAACGGCGGCGGCGGATGGCATCACCCAGTGTCGCCGTGGGGCACGCCGGCCAAGGGCTACAAGACGCGCAAGAACAAGCGGACCGATTCGATGATCGTGCGCCGCCGCCACGCAACAAAGGGCTGACAAGCTATGGCACGTTCGATCAAGAAGGGACCGTTCGTCGACGACCATCTGATGAAGAAGGTGGACGCCGCGCGGGCGGTCAACGACAAGAAGCCGATCAAGACCTGGTCGCGCCGCTCGACGATCACGCCCGAGTTCGTGGGCTTGACGATCGCCGTGCACAACGGCAAGCAGCACATCCCGGTCTACGTGTCGGAGAACATGGTCGGCCACAAGCTCGGCGAATTCGCGCTCACGCGCACGTTCAAGGGGCATTCGTCCGACAAGAAGGTCGCCGCGCCGGCCGCGCCCGGCCCGCGGCGCAAGTGAGGTGACGATGCAAACCAGTGCCACGCTTCGCGGCGTTCGGCTTTCCGCGCAGAAAGGCCGCCTCGTCGCGGACCTGATCCGCGGATTGCCGGTGGACCGCGCGCTCAACGTCCTCGCGTTCAGCCCCAAGAAGGCCGCGCGCATCGTGAAAAAGGTGCTCGAGTCGGCCATCGCGAACGCCGAGCACAACGAAGCTGCCGATATCGACGAGCTCAAGGTCACGACGATCTACGTCGACAAGGCCGATTCGCTGCGGCGCTTCACCGCGCGCGCGAAGGGCCGCGGCAACGTCATCCTCAAGCAAAGCTGCCACATCCGCGTCGTCGTTGGCGACGGGAAATAGGATATCCAGGACATTTCATGGGACAGAAAATCCATCCGACCGGTTTCCGCCTCGCGGTCAACCGCAACTGGGGCTCGAAGTGGTACGCGAACAAGAAGCACTACGGGCCCACGCTCGCCGAGGACATCAAGGTGCGCGAGTACCTGAAGAAAAAACTGTCGCACGCGTCGGTCGCGAAGGTGACCATCGAACGGCCGGCGAAGAACGCGCGGATCACGATCCACAGCGCGCGCCCGGGAGTGGTCATCGGCAAGAAGGGCGAGGATATCGAGACGCTGCGAGGCGATTTGCGCAGAATGATGGGCAGCGACGTGGGCTTGAACATCGAGGAGATTCGCAAGCCCGAGATCGATGCGCAGCTCGTCGCCGATTCGATTGCGCAACAACTCGAGAAGCGGATCATGTTCCGCCGCGCAATGAAGCGCGCGATGCAGAACGCGATGCGCCTCGGCGCGCAGGGCATCAAGATCATGAGCTCGGGACGGCTGAACGGCGTCGAGATCGCGCGCCGCGAGTGGTATCGCGAGGGTCGCGTGCCGCTGCACACACTACGCGCGGACATCGACTACGGTTTCGCCGAGGCGCGCACGACGTACGGTGTGATCGGCATCAAGGTCTGGGTGTTCAAGGGCGAGGTGATGGCGCACAACCAGGAGCCGGCGCAGGCGCCGGCGCCCGCGCCCGAGACGCCTAGGCGATCGCGTCGCCCGAGCAGCGCGGCCGTGGCAGGCGCAGGAGCAGGAGCGAAGAATGCTGCAACCCACTAGACGCAAGTACCGCAAGGAGCAGAAGGGTCGCAACAAGGGCGTCGCGACCGTCGGCAACAAGGTGAGCTTCGGCGAGTACGGGTTGAAGGCGACCGATCGCGGACGCCTCACGTCGCGCCAGATCGAGGCCGCGCGACGCGCGATGACTCGCCATATCAAGCGTGGCGGACGCATCTGGATTCGCATCTTCCCCGACAAGCCCGTCTCGAAGAAGCCGGCCGAGGTGCGCATGGGCAATGGGAAGGGCAACCCGGAGTACTACGTTGCCGAAATCCGGCCGGGCAAGGTGCTCTACGAAATGGATGGCGTCGACGAGGCGCTCGCACGCGAAGCGTTCGCGCTCGCGGCGGCGAAGCTGCCGCTTCGGACGATCTTCGTCCATCGGCTCGTCGGCTGACGGAGCGATACGATGAAACTGACCCAGACAAGGCGCGCACTCGCCGAAAAGAACGCCCCCGAGTTGCAGGCCGAGCTCGAGGCGCTGCTCAAGGAGCAGTTCGGGTTGCGGATGCAGCGCGCGACCCAGCAGCTCGCGAACAACTCGAAGCTTCGCGACGTGCGCCGCGGCATCGCTCGCGTGCGCACGCTCCTCGGACAGAAGAACCGCGCGTCTGCCGCCACGGCGGCGCAGGCGAAAGGCAGGCAGACATGAGCGATCAGACAGCTACGGTGGCAACGGAAGCGCCGGCCGCACGCAAGGCGTTGTTGCAGACGGTCGTCGGCCGCGTCACCAGCGACAAGATGAACAAGACGGTGACCGTGCTCGTCGAGCGGCGCGTCAAGCATCCGATCTACGACAAGGTCGTCATCAAGTCCAACAAGTACCACGCGCACGACGAGAGCAACGAGTGCAAGACGGGCGATCTCGTCGAGATCGAGGCGACGCGCAAGCTCTCGAAGACGAAGGCGTGGCGCGTGGTGCGGGTGGTGGAGAAGGCCAAGGAAGTGTGACCGCTGGCGCGGGAAAATGGGGTCACGCTCGAATTTCCCCGTAGCACCGTTCGGCCAATGCACAAAGCAGCGGAAACTCCAGCCTGACCCCTTTTGCAGGCGCGGGTATTGCAGGCGCCGAAAATACCTGACATAATCGCCGTTTTCCCCGCCGCGACATCAAGCAAGGCTTGGCCCGAACCGCCACGCGTGCCGCGGTCCATCCCTGCCGTGCTCGCTGCGTGTTGTCGAGCGCGCGACGGGATCCAAAACTGGCCGCCGTCGAAATTTGCCGCCCGTAGCCCTCTCGCGGATGGCAAGCGGATCAAGTTGGAGAGAGCGAACTCATGATTCAGATGCAGACGGTACTCGACGTCGCCGACAACACGGGCGCGCGCGCGGTCATGTGCATCAAGGTGCTCGGCGGCAGCAAGCGCCGGTATGCGCATATCGGCGACGTGATCAAGGTGTCGGTCAAGGAAGCGGCGCCGCGCGGGCGGGTGAAGAAGGGCGAGATCTACAACGCGGTCGTCGTCCGAACACGCCAGGGCGTGCGCCGCGACGATGGCGCGCTCGTACGCTTCGACACGAACGCGGCCGTGCTGCTCAACAACAAGCTCGAGCCGATCGGCACGCGCATCTTCGGACCGGTCACGCGCGAGCTTCGCACCGAGCGCTTCATGAAGATCGTCTCGCTCGCACCGGAAGTGCTCTAAGCAGCACAGGCATCGAAGAGAACGCCATGCGCAAGATCAGGAAGGGCGACAACGTCGTCGTCATCGCCGGCAAGGACAAGGGCAAGCGCGGCGACGTCGCGCGCTACGTAGACGACACGCACGTGCTCGTCAACGGTGTGAACACGGTCCGCCGGCACACGAAGCCGAACCCGATGAAGAACCAGCCGGGCGGCATCATCAGCAAGGAAGCGCCGATCCATATCTCGAACGTCGCGATCTGGAACCCGGTCGCGCAGAAGGCCGATCGCATCGGCTTTCGGCTGATGCCCGACGGCCGGAAGCTGCGCTTCTACAAGTCGAACGGCGAGCAGATCAATGGCTGACAAGAAAGCCCCCGACAAGAAGGAGAAGGACGCCAAGGCGGCGAAGCCCGCGGCGGCTGCGCCGGCGAAGCAGGCCAAGGCCGAGAAGCCTGCGAAGTCGGCGCCGGCCGCGGAAATGGCGCATGCGGCCGACCAGCCGCATCAGCCGGCGCGCTTCAAGGAGATGTATCGCAAAGAAATCGCGCCGGCGCTCAGGAAGGAGTTCGGCTACAAGTCGCCGATGGAGGTGCCGCGCATTTCCAAGATCGTGCTCAACATGGGCGTCGGCGAAGCGACGTCCGATCGCAAGATCCTCGACAACGCGGTCGCCGACATGACGAAAATCAGCGGCCAGAAGCCGGTGATCACGAAAGCGCGGAAGGCAATCGCCGGCTTCAAAATTCGCGAAGGCTACCCGATCGGCTGCATGGTCACGCTGCGCCGTGAGCGCATGTACGAGTTTCTCGACCGGCTCGTGACGGTCGCTCTGCCGCGCGTGCGCGACTTCCGCGGTGTGTCGGCGCGCGGCTTCGACGGGCGTGGCAACTACAACATGGGCGTCAAGGAGCAGATCATCTTTCCCGAGATCGAGTACGACAAGATCGATGCGATCCGCGGGATGAACATCACCATCACCACCACCGCGAAGAGCGATGCCGAGGCGAAGGCGCTGCTCTCCGCGTTCCGGTTCCCGTTCCGGGGATAGAGAATTTACATGTCGAAACTCGCACTGATCAATCGCCAGCAAAAACGCGAGAAGCTCGTCGCCAGGTACGCGAAGAAGCGCGCGACGCTCGAATCGATCATCGACAATCCGCGCGTGTCGGACGAGGATCGTTACGCGGCGCGGCTTCGCTTGCAGCAGTTGCCGCGCAACGCCAATCCGACGCGCCTTCGCAATCGTTGTGCGATCACCGGCCGTCCCCGCGGCGTGTTCCGCAAGTTCGGCCTTGGCCGCAACAAGCTGCGCGAATACGCGATGCGCGGGGAGATCCCGGGCGTCGTCAAGGCAAGCTGGTGAACGGGAGGACAGCGCGATGATGACCGATCCGATCGCCGACATGCTGACGCGCATCCGCAATGCGCAAATGACCGAACGCGCGGTCGTCGCGATGCCGGCGTCGAAGGTGAAGGCGGCGATCGCCCGCGTACTGAAGGACGAGGGCTACATCGAGGGTTTCAAGATTTCCGGCGACGAAACACGCAAGCCTGCGCTCGAGATCGCGCTGCGCTATCACGCAGGGCGCCCCGTGATCGAGAAGATCGAGCGCGTGTCGAAGCCGGGCCTTCGCATCTACAAGGGCAAGGACGAAATCCCGCCGGTGATGAACGGACTCGGCATCGCGATCGTCTCGACGTCGCAAGGCGTGATGACCGATCGCAAGGCGCGCGCGTCGGGTGTCGGCGGCGAAGTGCTTTGCATCGTCGCCTGACCTGGAAGACCAGCTATGTCACGCATCGGCAACAATCCGGTCAAGGTGCCGCCGAAAGTCGAGGTCACGCTCGCGAGCGGTGAAATCTCGGTGAAGGGGCCGCTTGGCACGTTGACGCGCAAGTACGGTCCGCAAGTGAGCGTCGAGCGCAACGGCGAGGCGCTCGTGTTCAAGGCCGCGAACGGCGACGCGAGCGCGCTGCAGGGGACGCTTCGTGCGCTCGTCAACAACATGGTGAAGGGCGTGACGCAAGGCTTCGAGAAGCGCCTCGCACTGGTCGGCGTCGGCTATCGCGCGCAAGCGGCGGGCGACAAGATCAACCTGTCGCTCGGTTACTCGCATCCGGTGATTCATCGGATGCCGAAGGGCGTGAAGGTCGAAACGCCGCAGCAGACCGAGATCATCGTCAAGGGCATCGACAAGCAGCAGGTCGGCCAGGTCGCGGCGGAGATTCGCGCGTACCGGCCGCCCGAGCCGTACAAGGGCAAGGGCGTTCGCTACATCGACGAACGCGTGAAGATCAAGGAAACGAAAAAGAAGTAGGAATTCGAGGATGAAGACGAAGAAGGAAGCTCGACTCCGCCGCGCGCGCCAGACGCGGCTTCGCATCGCCGAGCAACGCGCGACGCGGCTTACCGTGAGCCGCTCGAACGCGCACATTTATGCACAACTCATCGCGCCATCGGGCGACCAGGTGCTCGCGAGCGCATCTACGGCGGAAGCCGACGTGCGCAAGGAGTTGAAGAACGGCGGCACACGCGGCGCCGCGACGATCGTCGGCAAGCGCATCGCAGAGCGGGCGAAAGCGCTCGGCATCGAAGCGGTCGCGTTCGATCGCGCGGGCTTCCGCTTCCATGGCCGCGTGAAGGCGCTCGCCGATGCGGCGCGCGAGGGCGGCCTCAAGTTCTGACGGGACGGCTCACGAGTTCTTAGACGAAGGCATCCATGGCTCAACAACGCTCCAACCCACGCCAGCCGCAGCAGCAGGACGACCGCGGCGATGGCTTGCGCGAGAAGATGATCTCGATCAATCGCGTCACGAAGGTCGTGAAGGGCGGTCGAATCCTCGGCTTTGCCGCGCTGACGGTCGTGGGCGACGGCGACGGCCGCGTCGGCATGGGCAAGGGCAAGGCGAAGGAAGTGCCGGTCGCCGTGCAGAAAGCGATGGAGCAGGCGCGGCGCAAGATGGTGAAGGTGCGTCTCAAGAAGGGCACGCTGCATCACGCCGTCGAGGGACGGCACGGCGCCACGCGGGTCCACATGCAGCCGGCGTCCGAAGGCACGGGCGTGATCGCAGGCGGCGCGATGCGCGCGGTGTTCGACGTTGTCGGCGTCACCAACATCCTCGCGAAGTGCCACGGCTCGACGAATCCTTACAACGTCGTGCGCGCGACGATCAACGCGCTCGAAGCTGTCAACGCGCCGGCCGACGTCGCGGCCAAGCGCGGCAAGACGGTCGAAGAGATCCTTGGAACGGCATGAGCATGGCCGATGCGAAGAAGCTGAAGGTGACATTGGTGAAGGGCACCAACGCGTGCCGTCACGACCATTGCGCGACCGTGCGAGGGCTCGGACTTTCGCGCATCAGCCAGGTGGTCGAGCTCGAGGACACGCCGGCGATTCGCGGCATGGTGAACAAGGTCAGCTATCTCGTGAAGATTGTCGGCGAGTGAAATTTCGGAGCAGGCGATGCGTCTCAATACGATGAAACCGGCGGCGGGCAGCCACAAAGCGAAGCGCCGCGTCGGCCGCGGCATCGGCTCGGGCCTGGGCAAGACGGCCGGGCGCGGGCACAAGGGGCAGAAGGCGCGCTCCGGCGGCTTTCACAAGGTGGGCTTCGAGGGCGGACAGATGCCGCTTCAGCGGCGGTTGCCGAAGCGCGGCTTCGTGTCGCGCTCGCGCTACGACGTCGCCGAAGTGCGGCTTTCCGACCTCGCGAAGCTGCCCGTTTCCGACATCGACTTTCTCGCGCTCAAGGCGGCGGGCATCGTGCCGTCGATCGCGAAATCGGCGAAGGTGATCAAGACCGGCAAGCTCGAGCGCGCCGTGAAGCTGACCGGCGTTGCGGCGACGCAGGGCGCGAAGGCGGCGATCGAGGCGGCAGGCGGCAGCGTCGCTTGAATCGGCGCTTCGCCGACGCAAATTAGGAACTTCATTGGCAATTGCAAATCCGGCCCAGAAGAGCGGCACCAAGTACGGCGATCTGAAAAAGCGCCTCTGGTTCCTGCTCGGGGCGATGGTCGTCTATCGGATCGGCACGCACATCCCCGTGCCGGGGATCAATGCGTCCGTGCTGGACGAGCTCTTCCGCGGACAGCAGGGCGGAATCCTCGGCCTGTTGAACGTGTTCTCGGGGGGCGCGCTCTCGCGCTTCTCGATCTTCGCGCTCGGGATCATGCCGTACATCTCGGCGTCGATCATCATGCAGCTTTGCACGACGATCGTCCCGTCGCTCGAGGCGCTCAAGAAGGAAGGGCAATCGGGCCAGCGCAAGATCACGCAGTACACGCGCTACGCGACGCTGTTCCTGTCGTTCTTCCAGGCGCTCGCGATCTCGACCGCGCTCGAGGCGCAGCCGGGACTCGTCCTCGAGCCTGGCCTCGCGTTTCGACTGGTCTCGGCGGTGACGCTTGTCACCGGGACGATGTTCTTGATGTGGCTCGGGGAGCAGATCACCGAGCGGGGGCTTGGCAACGGCATATCGCTGATCATCTTCGCGGGCATTGCGGCAGGGCTGCCGCGCGCGATCGGACAGACGCTCGAGCAGGGACGCACGGGTGCGTATTCGTGGCTTCTGATCATCGGCATCGCGGCGCTCGTCGTGGTGGTGACGGCGTTCGTCGTGTTCATGGAGCGGGCGCAGCGCAAGATCCTCGTCAACTACGCGAAGCGCCAGGTCGGGAACAAGGTCTACCAGGGGCAAAGCTCTCATTTGCCGCTCAAGATCAACATGTCGGGCGTGATCCCGCCGATCTTCGCCTCGTCGATCATCCTGTTCCCCGCGACGCTCGCGCAATGGGCGGGGACCGGCGAGCACACGATCTGGATCCGCGATCTCGCGGCGACGCTCGCGCCGGGTCAGCCGGTGCACGAGATCCTGTATGCGGCGGCGATCATCTTCTTCTGCTTTTTCTACACGGCGTTGCAGTACAACCCGAAGGAGACCGCGGACAACCTGAAGAAGAGCGGCGCGTTTATCCCGGGCTATCGTCCTGGCGAGCAGACGGCGAAGTACCTCGAGAAGATCACGCTGCGGCTGACGCTCATCGGGTCGCTCTACCTCGTCGTCGTGTGTTTCGTGCCGAACTTCCTGATCGCGTGGAAGAGCGTGCCGTTCTATTTCGGCGGGACGTCGCTTCTGATCATCGTCGTCGTCACGATGGACTTCATGACGCAGGTGCAGGCATACATGATGTCGCAGCAGTACGAGAGCCTGCTGCGCAAGGCGAATTTCAAGGCAGGGGTGCCGACGCGGTGAATGCCCTCACCCCTTCCCCCTCTCCCCGAGGAGAGGGGAAATGGAGGGAGCCGCTTTGCGCGCCGGAGGGGTGCGGGCCCCTCACCCCTTCCCTCTCTCCCCGAGGAGAGGGGAAATGGAATGAGCTTCGCGACGTGGTTGTGTAATGGCGAAGGAAGAAACGATCGCGATGCAGGGCGAGGTGGCGGAGATGCTGCCGAACGCAACGTTTCGCGTGAAGCTCGAGAACGGCCATGTCGTGCTCGCGCACATCTCGGGAAAGATGCGCATGCACTACATCAAGATTCTGCCGGGCGACAAGGTGACGGTGGAGTTGACGCCGTATGACTTGTCGCGGGCGAGGATAACGTTCCGGGCGAAATGATTCAGGTATCAGAGGACAGGTAACAGGTATCGGACGCGCCGGCGTCTTCGGTGGCGCGCCATCAAGGCGCGTCGGGACGTTGGCCAGGGGAATGACATGAAGGTATTGGCATCGGTCAAGAAGATCTGCCGCAACTGCAAGATCGTGCGGCGCCACGGCGTCGTGCGGGTCATCTGCACCGCCGACGCGCGGCACAAGCAGCGGCAGGGCTGACAGTTGTCAGTTGGCAGTATTTCGACGAGCCGGACACGACAACTGCAGCTGCGAACCCACTGACAACTGTCAACTGACATCTGGAAACTGACACATGGCCCGTATTGCAGGCGTCAACATACCCAATCATCAGCATGCCGAGATCGCGCTGACCGCGATCTATGGCATCGGCCGTCCACGCGCGAAGGCGATCTGCGTTGCCGCCGGCGTGTCGCCGAGCTCGAAGATCAAGGACCTGACCGACGCGCAGATGGACAAGCTGCGCGAAAACATCGGCAAGTTCACG
This sequence comes from Casimicrobiaceae bacterium, assembly GCA_035308425.1. Lineage (GTDB taxonomy): Bacteria > Pseudomonadota > Gammaproteobacteria > Burkholderiales > Casimicrobiaceae > VBCG01. Next base: position 12,444 of record DATGGP010000062.1, read on the forward strand.
ATCGAAGGCGACTTGCGCCGCGAGGTGACGATGAGCATCAAGCGGCTGATGGACCTCGGCTGCTATCGCGGCGTTCGCCACCGCAAAGGGCTGCCGGTCCGCGGCCAGCGGACCCGCACCAACGCGCGCACGCGCAAGGGCCCGAAGAAGGGCCGCCAGGTCGCGCTGAATCGGCCGTCCGTCGCAAAGACCTAAAAGGAATCGGAACACACGAATGGCACAGCAACCGTCGCAGAAGGCCGCCGCCGCGCGCACGCGCAAGAAGGTCAAGAAGAACGTGTCCGAAGGAATCGCGCACATCCACGCGTCCTTCAACAACACGATCATCACGATCACCGACCGGCAGGGCAACGCGCTCTCCTGGGCTACGTCGGGCGGCGCCGGCTTCAAGGGCTCGCGCAAGTCGACGCCGTTCGCCGCGCAGGTCGCCGCGGAATCGGCGGGGCGCGCCGCGCAGGAATGCGGGGTCAGGAATCTCGAGGTGCGCATCAAGGGGCCGGGTCCCGGCCGCGAATCCGCGGTGCGCGCATTGAACGCGCTCGGCCTGAAGATCAGCAGCATCTCCGACGTGACGCCGGTGCCGCACAACGGCTGCCGGCCGCCGAAGCGGCGTCGGATTTAATTTGGCGGACAAAAGTGGACCCCTACCTTTGTCCGTTGGGTTTCCTGGAAATCGCAGGCTTGAGCCTGACGATTTCCAGCGGAAAAGACAGGAGTTAAACGGTGGCTCGTTACATCGGACCCAAATGCAAGCTCGCGCGCCGCGAAGGAACCGACCTGTTCCTCAAAAGCGCGCGCCGCTCGCTCGACTCGAAGTGCAAGCTCGACACCAAGCCCGGGCAGCACGGCGTGCGCTCGGGTGCGCGCACGTCCGACTACGGCAAGCAGTTGCGCGAGAAGCAGAAGCTTCGCCGCATCTACGGCGTGCTCGAGCGACAGTTCCGCCGCTATTTCGCCGAGGCGACGAAGGGCAAGAGCTCGACGGGCACGAACCTGCTGCAGCTACTCGAATCGCGGCTCGACAACGTCGTCTACCGGATGGGCCTGGGATCGACGCGCGCCGAAGCGCGCCAGCTCGTCTCGCATCGCGCGATCACGGTGAACGGCAAGATCATCAACGTACCGTCGGCGCTGCTCAGGGGCGGCGACGTCGTCTCGACCACCGACCGCGCGAAGTCGCAGCTTCGCATCCAGGATGCGCTGCAGCTTGCCGAGAAGGTCGGTTTCCCGTCGTGGGTCGAGGTCGATCCGAAGAAGATGACCGGCACGTTCAAGGGCGCGCCCGATCGCTCCGAGTTCGCGCAGGACATCAACGAGAGCCTGGTTGTCGAGTTGTATTCGAAGTAATTGACCGGCGTTTCCGCCAAAGGCCATCGCATGCAAAGCAATGTTCTCCTGAAACCCCGCATCATCGATGTGCAGAGCATGTCGCCGTTCCACGCCAAGGTGGTGATGGAGCCGTTCGAGCGTGGGTACGGGCACACGCTGGGCAACGCGCTGCGGCGTGTGCTCCTGTCGTCGATGCCCGGGTACGCGCCCACCGAGGTGAAGATCACCGGCGTGCTGCACGAGTACTCGGCGCTCGACGGCGTGCAGGAGGACGTCGTCGACGTGCTGTTGAACCTCAAGGGCGTCGTGCTGAAGCTCCACAACCGCGACAGCGTGATGCTCAAGCTCTCGAAGAGCGGCGAGGGTCCGGTCACCGCCGCGGACATCGAGCCCAACCACGACGTCGAGATCATCAATCCCGAGCACCTGATCGCCCATTTGACGGCAGGCGGCAAGATCGAGATGGAGATCAAGGTCGAGCGCGGCCGCGGCTACCAGCCCGCGACGGCGCGCACGAAGCCCGAGGGCGGACGCACGATCGGCAGCATCCTGCTCGACGCGTCGTTCTCGCCGGTGCGGCGCGTGAGCTATGCCGTCGAATCGGCGCGCGTCGAGCAGCGCACCGACCTCGACAAGCTCGTCCTCGACATCGAGACGAACGGCGTCGTCGAGCCCGAGCAGGCGGTGCGCTACGCGGCAAGCGTGCTCGTCGATCAGCTCTCGGTGTTCGCCGATCTCAAGGGTACCGACCAGCCGTCGGCGGAGCGCGCGTCGCCGCAGGTCGATCCGGTGCTTCTGCGCCCGGTCGACGATCTCGAACTCACGGTGCGCTCGGCCAACTGCCTCAAGGCCGAGAACATCTATTACATCGGTGATCTGATCCAGCGCACGGAAACCGAGCTTCTGAAGACGCCGAATCTCGGCCGCAAGTCGCTGAACGAGATCAAGGAAGTGCTCGCGTCGCGCGGCCTATCGCTCGGAATGAAGCTCGAGAACTGGCCGCCGGCGGGATTAGACCGACCGTGAAAAGCTAAACCCGTACTTTTCACGAACAAGGCTGCCTGAAAATCGCGGGCGGAGCCAGACGATTTTCAGCGGCAAGAGCAGGGAAAAGACATGCGGCACCGACACGGCTTGAAGAAATTGAACCGCACGAGCGAGCATCGCCTCGCGATGCTGCGCAACATGACGAACTCGCTTTTCACGCACGAGGCTATCCGCACCACTTTGCCCAAGGCGAAGGCGCTTCGCCGCGTGGCCGAGCCGCTGATCACGCTCGGCAAGAGTCCGACGCTTGCCAATCGCAGGCTCGCGTTCAGCCGGCTGCGCGATCGCGAGGTCGTGAGCAAGCTTTTCGACGAGCTGGGGCCTCGTTTCAAAACGCGCCCCGGCGGGTACCTGCGCATCCTGAAGTTTGGCTACCGTCAGGGCGACGCGGCGCCGATGGCACTGATCGAGCTCGTCGATCGGGCGCAGTCCGCGGGTGACGAGGCGCAGGCCGCGTAACGCACCTCCCTTAGCCGAAAAAAGCCGGGCGCGACCCGGCTTTTTTTCGCTCTCAGTTTCGCGGCGCTCCTGGCGCGCTTTCGTGATTGTGTACGATCGGTCATGCCCGACAGCGTGCTCGTCACCGGAGGCGCCGGCTTCACAGGCTCGCACATCGTCGTCGAGCTTGCCCGAAGCGGTTACGCGCCGGTCGTCCTCGACAGCTTCGCGAACAGCACGCCGGCGGTGCGCAGCCGCCTGGAAGCGCTCGCCGGGCGGCCGGTCCCCTGCGTCACGGCCGACGTGCGCGACGTGGGCGCCCTTCGCAACGCCTTTCACGATCATCCAATCGCGGCGGTCGTCCACTGCGCGGCGCTCGAGAACGTCGCCGAGTCGCAGGCGCGCCCGCTCGCGTTCTACGACGTCAACGTCGGAGGAACGCTATCGCTCATCGAGGTGATGGGCGAGGCGGGCGTGGGAACGCTGGTATACGCATCGAGCGCAAGCGTCTACGGCGACACCGATGTCGAGCCCGCGGGCGAACACGCCCCGCTCGCGCCCGCGAACGTCCACGGCCGAACGAAACGCGTCGTCGAGGATTTCCTGCGCGATCTCACAGCGGCGAATGCGAACTGGCGCATCGCGATCGTACGCAAGTTCAACGTCGCCGGCGCGCATTCGTCGGGCATGATGGGTGAGGCGGCGCGCGCGCGCTCCGCCCATCTCATCCCTCAGCTTTGCCGCGTCGCGGCAGGCGAGGCGAGTGAATTCCTCGTGTGCGGCGACGACTGGGATACGCCGGACGGCACCGGCGTCCGCGACTACGTGCACGTTCAGGACGCCGCGGCGCTGTTCGCGCGTGCGCTCGCGCACATCGCGTCGCGTCCCGGTATCTTCACCTTGAATGCCGGCACGGGCGCGTCCCACTCCGTGCTGTCGGTGCTCGCAGCGTTCGAGCGCGCATGCGGACGCGCGATCGCGCGCACGATCTCGGGGCGCCGGCCGGGCGATGTCGCCTTCGCATGCGCCGATGTTTCGCGCGCCTCGTCGGTGCTCGACTGGCGCCCGACGCGCGACATCGATGCAATTTGCGCCGATGCGTGGAGGTGGCAGAAGATCGGCGGCCGCTACTGATCGCCCGTTGTAAAGCTACTGCGCGGGCCGATTATTTCGTTGTGTGCTCGCTCGGCGCTCGCTGTACACCTTCAAGTATTTTGGCTCCGGCCGCTCGCTACGCTCGCTTAACGTTCGCTTCGCTCACATTAGCCTTCGCCGCGGCCGCGCATGTATGGCGCGGGGGTCTCGGCCTCGCTGCGGGCCGCCTCGTACTCGGCCCGCTCGCGACGCTTTCCAATCGGGCGATTGTCGTCTCGAGTGTCCTACTGCGCCACGCGTTGTACGTGCGGTGAGTTGCGATACCGATTCAGCTCTGCGTTAAGCCACGCGCCGGCGAGCGCGTCCGTTTTGCCGCACTTCACGTGATACGGCTCGCCGGAAACGCTGCTCCCGCTCGCGAGGTATTTGATGAAGTCCTCCGCCGTGGCGATCCGGTCGCCGACGAAGCGATACTTGATCGCGAGATGGTCGCGCGCCTTTTCCGCCGGATATTCGCTGCCGTTGCGAACAAACGTACAAGAAGACGACGCGACGTAATCGAGCAGGTGATCGATCTCGTCGCGCGCGGTCGATGCGGAGGCCGCCGATGCAGCGGCAGACGCGATCGTCGCGGCGAACCCAACGGCCGCGACGAGCGGGTGGCGAAAAAAGCGTGGCGTCATCGAAGAATCTTTCGCGAAAGAACGTCGGCGTATCCGACAGGATCGTGGGCACACGGTTCCAATATTGCGCCATTCGCGCGCCGCTACAATGATCTGTGCGCGGACCCGCTTGTCTCTCGTGCAAGACTCGAGGGCAAGCCGATCCCTGTCCTCTGATGCCCTGATCCCTGATGAAAACCCTGCTCGCGCCCGCCGTGCTCCTCGACGAGGGGTGGCAGACGGACGTGGCGCTGACCATCGACGATGACGGCGTGATCGCCAAGATCGAGCCGCGCGCGCGGGGCGCGTCCGCCGACGAGCGACTCCACGGCCCGGTCATCCCCGCCATGCCGAACCTCCACTCGCATGCATTCCAGCGCGCGATCGCG
>DATGGP010000063.1:0-37186 GCA_035308425.1 Casimicrobiaceae bacterium
TTTCCGACGGCGTCTGGCGGCACAGGTCCGACCCGAGAATCGCCTTGCATACGTTAAGCAGCGTGCTCTTGCCGTTTGCGCCAGAGCCATAGAGGAAGAAGAGCCGCTGCTCGCGCGTATCGCCGGTCAGCATGTAGCCCAGCAGGCGCTGCAGATAATCAACAAGGTCCTGATCGCCGCCCATGATCTCCTGCAGGAAGCGCAGAAACTCCGGACATTGAGCCTCGGGATCAAACGTCACCGGCGCCACCCGGGTGGTGTAGTCCTCCCGCGACGGTGGTCGCAAGGTCCCCTTCCGCAGATCGAGCGTTCCGTTTTCAACCGCCAGCAACCAAGGGTCGGCGTCGAGCGTTGCTATCGGGGCGACCAGGGCGGGAATGCTCTGCGCGAGCTTCGGCATCGCCTCGAGCCTCGGGGCCTGCTGGCTCTTCGTCGAGTGCGCAGCGATGCTCTTGCGGACGTCGGTATCGTTGGTGTAAACGCCCTCGCCGTAAATGTCGAACGCCGTCCGCTTCGCCATTTCCATCACGGAGTTGGTCGCGTTCAGTTGCCACTGACGCTCATCGCTCCAGACGAGCCACTGCCTCAGTTCCGGCACGTAGCGGACGCGATCGCCCCACTGCTTTGCGAAGCGCTCCGCATTGCCGACGTCAGTCAGAGTGCGAAGTACGTCGTTCGGCGAACCAGCTGGGTAGTTCGAGATGCTACGAGCGATCGCTCGCACCTCATCATCGTCGAGTGGCGGCTGGCACTGCTCCGCGTTGTGCGCGAGGAGCGCTGCCTCGAGCGTTGACTGACCCAGCCCCCTCGCTCGCATCGACCCCGCCACGCTGGCGAGCGCGCTGTTGCGGGATCCCTCGGCAATTTGGCTGTTGGCGGCCGGTGCGGCACCTGCGGGAGCCGACGGACTTCCGCCGGCAATCACCTCGATCAACCATACCGGGGGAGTAGCGAGCTGTTGCGGCATCGCCGGATCTATCTCATACCGCGCTCCACTGTGATGCAAGCTTGGAGCAGCGACGACATAACCGCCGTCAGCGCGGCTATCAAGACCTCTGCGGCCACGACAGATCGGCGCCTTCGACTTCACACTGATGCCGGGATGCTTGAAGTAGAGGTGATACCCGTTTCCGGTCCTGACCTTCATCGTCGCCGATAGCGGTCCGTGGATCGCAGCCAGCTGCTGGAGTAGCTCCTCCCCTGCCACTCCATCGATGTCGATGACCACGAGTCCGCTTCGCCCACCGGTCGCAATACCGATGTTCGCCTCGGGCCACTGCGTCCACCAGGCCCGAATCTGGCTTTCGTCGGTCGTAGCGGCTTTGAAGCCTTGGCTCGTGCGCGGGTGCTTGCCGGGAGACTTGCACGCCGCGCCGCAGCTGCATATTCCGTCGGCACCTGGTTCATGCAGGGGAAAGACCGCGAAGCCACGCTGCGCGTACCCAAGCGCGGCTTCCAGCATGTCCTGCGATCTGTCGGCAACTTGCTGGTCAAGGGCGCTCATGACTTCCTCCCCGCGGCCGAAGCAGCGCGACTAGAAGCCACACGAAAGTCGATCCAGGATGCGATTTCATCGGACGCCCATGCAACGGCACGAGGGCCTAGATGCACAGGCGCGGGGAAGACGCCGCGCTTGATCTGATCGTAGATCGCGCTTCGACCAAGACCAACCTGCGCGATGACATCGCGAAGGCGAAGCAACCTGCGGGCGGCGGGAGCTGATAAGGGCGTGTGTGGAGAGTACACAGCAAAAGTCCTCGAGTAGGCAGCGCGTCATTGCGCACTCGAATTAAATTTGCCGCGCTAATGCAGCAGGATTCGGCAAGGTCCGCGACAGAGAGCGCGGCTCTGACATCGGCCACTAATGCCGCAAGAAGTCTGCGGCATTACTGCGGCATTAGCCCAAAATATCCGCGTCGAAGGCCGGGAATGCGTCCCTCATGGCGCGATCGACCGCTTCCCGCCGAAGATGATTCCGATCGATCAACCATGCGGCGACCTGAACCGGGAACCATCGCGACTGTAGCCTCGCCCCGCCGGTTGCCGCACGCGCGTGAGTGAGGCCGTAGCGCTGCGGATTGCGCAGACGCTGGCCCCACCAGTTTTTGTTCGCCGCCCGGTCGCTCTTCACCCTGAAGGCGGACACGATCTCCGCGGATGTGACGGAGGGGGTTGCGCGGTTGCCAGCAAATCGGCCATGCTGCTCGAGGGTCTCCTCGAAACCCTTCGCCAGTGCAAAGTCGCTGACGCCGTTCGTGGCCCTTGTCTCGTTATACCAACGCATGAACTCTGCAGGCGGGCAATCGAACTTTAGGCTAAGTAATCGGGCAGCACGACGGATCTCTACTTGCTCGGCATGCGACCAGTCTTCTAGCCGCTCCAACACCACGGGCGATACCCCCTTCTTGGTAATGCGATAGATGCCCCACGCCGGAGTTCCTCGACCGGTTAGCTCGGTGAACTCGGCGAGCCCGATCGAATCAGCTAAGGCGATTTCGGCGGCGCGCTCACTTGAAATGGGGGACTCTTCTTCCGTTTTGGCAGCGGTGGCCTCGCTGCGCCTCTTTGTCCGTGCCATCAGGTATCCTCGATCGGTCCTACTGTCGCTGCTGACCGCTTTCCCGAGTGCGTTGCAGCGGAATGACTTTAGCTCCCTCAGCCAGCGCGTCGAGCATGTCCGCGTACTGCTGCATCATGGCACGACGTTCCGGTAGGTACTCCGCACGATTGTATGCACCGCGTACATCATTGCGCTCACAGTGCGCAAGCTGGCGCTCGACGACGTCGCCGCGAAAACCGGATTCGTTGAGTAGTGTCGACGCGATTTCGCGGAAGCCATGACCCGTCATGCGCCGCTTGTAGCCGAGCCGGTAGAGTGCAAACAACATCGTGTTGTTGCTGATCGGCTTGTCAGGGTTGCGGCCAGGCAGCACGTAACGGCTGTTGCCGGCCAGGGACCGAAGCTCTTCCAGCACTTCTAGAGCTTGACGCGACAGAGGTACAACGTGCTCCGCCCTCACCTTCATGCGTGAGGCTGGCACTATCCATGCCGCGCTATCGAGATCAAACTCCGCCCACTCGGCACCGATCAGTTCCCCCGTACGCACGAACGTCAGGCCGAGCAGTCGTAGCGCGAGCGCCGTCTGCCGATCTCCGATCTTGTCGTAGCCCGCGATGGCACGAAGGAGTTCGGGCACGTCATCGGGCTTCACGGCGGCCTGTTTCCGGCTCTTGTGCGGTGTCAGGGCACCCCGCAGATCGGGCGCAGGGTCTCGCTCACATCGCCCCGTTGCGACACCGTAGCGGAACACCTGCGACGCGACCTGTAATACCCGGTGCGCCAGATCGTGCGCGCCTCGGTACTCGATCTTGCGTACAGCGGCAAGCAACTCCGGCGCCGTGATGTCGGCGATGGGTCGCCCACCGAGATCCGGGAACAGGTTGGCTTCCAGCCGCCGTAGTACATCGCTCGCGTGGTGTGGCACCCAGATCTTCGCCTGCTTGGCGTACCACTCCCGAGCGACCGCGTCGAAGCTATTCGCCGCCCGGCCAACGGCTTCCTGCTTCGCTGCCTTGCGCGTTGCGCTTGGATCAATGCCATCGGCCAGCAGCCTACGCGCCTCATCGCGTCGACTGCGCGCCTCAGCCAGTGAGATGGTGGGGAATACACCGAGCGAGATGAGCTTACGTTTGCCACCGAAGCGGTACGCGAACCGCCACCAGCGGCCGCCTGCGGGCGCGATTTCGAGATAAAGCCCAGCCGAATCGTGGAGCCGCTGCGGCTTGCCTGCGGGCTTCACGTTTCGCACTGCAGTAACCGTGAGGGGCATGGCGGTAACTCTCGGCGCGCTGGCGGTAAGTTGGGCGAAAGTTACCGTCAGTTACCGCCGGCTGTCAACGTGCCACTGCGACCTTCCTCGGACGATTCTGGACGCACTGCAGAGGAAGGATGAGGGGGGAAACGGAATTGCTTGGATGTCGCCGGAAGTGCTTTTGGCGGAGAGGGCGGGATTCGAACCCGCGTTAGGGCATTACCCTAAACACGCTTTCCAGGCGTGCGACTTAAACCACTCATCCACCTCTCCGTAGCCGCGATTTTACGCGACAGCCCGACGCGGCCGTAACGCAATTACGCCGCCTCCCTCCAATCGATGATCACCTTACCGCTCTTGCCTGACATCATCGTCGCGAAGGCGTCCTCGTAGCGTTCGAGCTCATAGTGATGCGTGATGATCGGCGAGAGATCGAGGCCGCTTTGCAGCATCGCGACCATCTTGTACCAGGTCTCGAACATTTCACGGCCATAGATGCCGCGGATCTCGAGCCCTTTGAAAATCACCTGGTTCCAGTCGATCGCCATGTGCTCGGGCGGGATGCCGAGCAACGCGACCTTGCCGCCATGGTTCATGTGCACCAGCAGGCTCTCGAAAGCGCTCGGCACACCCGACATCTCCATCCCGACGTCGAAGCCCTCCGTCATGCCGAGGTCGTTCATCACTTCGCGCAAATTATCGCGCTCGACGTTGATCGCGCGCGTCGCACCCATCTTTCGAGCGAGGGCGAGCCGATAATCATTGACGTCGGTGATCACCACGTGACGGGCGCCGACGTGCCTAGCGATTGCCGCGGCCATGATGCCGATCGGACCAGCGCCGGTGATCAGCACGTCCTCGCCGACGAGGTTGAATGTCAGCGCGGTATGCGTCGCATTGCCGAACGGATCGAAGATAGCCGCCAGGTCGTCGGAAATGTCGTCGGGAATCTTGAATGCGTTGAACGCAGGAATCGCGAGGTACTCCGCGAAGGCACCTTCGCGATTGACACCGACGCCTACCGTGTTGCGGCACAAGTGGCGACGACCTGCGCGGCAGTTGCGACAGAAGCCGCAGGTGATGTGTCCTTCGCCCGAAACGCGGTCGCCGATTCGAAAGCCGCGCACCTCCTGCCCCATATCGACGATCTCGCCGACGTATTCGTGACCGACATGCATGGGCACGGGGATCGTCTTCGCCGCCCACTCGTCCCATTTCCAGATATGAACGTCCGTGCCGCAGATCGCCGTCTTGCGGATACGGATCAGCACGTCGTTGTGTCCGACTTCGGGCCGTTTGACCTGCGTCAGGGTCAATCCGGGGACTGGGTCGAGCTTCGCGAGTGCCTTCATTGGCTATCCGCCTTTTCGCAATTCATCGAATCGCACCGAGCGTGCGACCCACTTCCTCGAATGCGGTCACCGCGCGATCGATTTGATCCTTCGAGTGCGCTGCGCTCATCTGCGTTCGGATACGCGCCTTGCCCTTCGGCACGACGGGGTATGAAAAGCCGATGACATAGATACCCTTCGCGAGCAGCGCATCGGCAATTCGCGTCGCGAGCGTCGCATCGCCGAGCATCACGGGGATGATCGGATGACTGCCAGCCACGAGATCGAAGCCTGCATCTGCCATTCCACGGCGAAAGCGCGCGCCGTTGGCGTGAAGCCGACGCCGCAGTTCCGCGCCATCGACGCTGCTCAACAATTCGAGCACGGCGAGCGTCGCCGCCACGATCGGCGGCGGGACCGAATTCGAAAAGAGATAGGGACGCGAGCGCTGGCGCAAAAGCTCGATGATCGCCTTGCGTCCCGACGTGTAACCGCCGGAAGCACCGCCGAGCGCCTTGCCCAACGTCCCGGTCAGGATGTCGACGCGACCCTCGACACCGCAGAGTTCCGGCGTCCCGCGACCTCCTTCGCCGACTATACCGACCGCGTGCGAATCATCCACCATGACGAGAGCGCGGTAACGTTCGGCGAGATCGCAGATCGCGCGCAGATTCGCGACGATACCGTCCATCGAGAAGACGCCGTCCGTCGCGATCAACTTGAAGCGCGCACCGGCCGCGTCGGCTTCCGCGAGACGCGCCTCCAGATCGGCCATGTCGTTGTTGCGGTAGCGGAAGCGCTTTGCCCTGCAGAGGCGAATGCCATCGACGATGCTCGCATGATTGAGCTCGTCGCTGATGACCGCATCTTCCTCGCCAAGCAGCGTCTCGAACAATCCCCCGTTCGCGTCGAAGCAGCTCGAATAGAGAATAGTGTCATCCGTGTGCAGCAACTTCGTGATCGCGTCTTCGAGCGCCTTGTGCGAGCTCTGGGTGCCGCAGATGAAACGCACGGACGCCATGCCGAAGCCGAACTTGTCCAGTCCTCTCTTGGCGGCGGCAATCAGTCGCTCGTCGTCCGCGAGGCCGAGATAGTTGTTGGCGCAGAAGTTAAGAACCTTCTCGCCGTCCACCAGCCGGATTTCGGTTACCTGTGGACTGCCGATCACGCGCTCGGTCTTGTAGAAGCCATCCGAGCGAATGCGCTCCAGAACTTCGTGTGCGTATTGTTCGTAGCCGCTCTGCATCGCTGGTAGCCTCGGGATTGAGCGTTCATTCTATTCTCTGCGACACTTCGTATGCGCTCACCCGTATAGTGTGACGTACCAACCGCGAAGGCCACTTCGATCCGTGGTGGAGTGAATTTGATCGCATCGAGCAGAGTAGGTGCCGTTCGCGCGGGTCCTTTGCTGTTTGTTCCCGGCTGCGATGGCGATCGTGCTCCGGACTCCGGCAAGGTCCTTCCAGCGCCCACCAGCAAGGCTCGCGCGCAGTGCGAGAACTCGTACGGCAGGATCGCGCAATTGCTGGATGCCATTGGCGTGGACTGCAGCCATGTCGTTCGCCTCGATCATTTCACCAGCAGCCAGGACTGGTTGCCGGTCCGGCAGTCGGTGCGCGAGCGCTACTTCGGCAAGCCGGCGCCGCTCGCCAGCACCGGCGTCGCGGCGAAGATGGCCGGAACCAACATGGTGACGACGTGCGCAATCGCGCTCGCCGACCCCGCAGACAAGCATGTCCTCGTCGACGGTTCTCGATACGGCATGAACAACATCTCGGCGGCCGTGCGCGGCGGGCCCTTCGTATTCCTGTCCGGTATTCGCGGCACCGTCGATCCGCGCACGGGTGTGCGGCTGAGCGACGAAACGCCCACCGCGTTCGCGGCGCAAGCGCGAATCATCTACGAGGTGATCCGTTCGATCCTGAACGATTGCGGCCTGGACGTGGGCGCGATCCTGCGCATCGACACGTATCTGCGCGATCAGGCGCGTGCTGCGGATGACGAAAGGATATGTCGCGAAGTCCTGCGCGCGACGCCGTGCGCGTCGACGCGTGTTGCATTGCCGCTGTCCGGAAATGGTGACATCGAAGCGACGGTCCTCGCCGCCGTGCCGGGTGTCGCGAAGGACATCGTCTTCGATAGCGAAGCGCCGGCGCCCACGACCATCTCGGCCGGCGGCTTCGTTTTCGTCGGCGAGTGCATGGCCCCAAGCACTGGCCGACCCGCTGGAATCGATCCCGAAGCGCAGTTGCGCGACTCCCTGGAGCTGCTGGATCGGAAGCTAAATCGCTGCGGCTCGGGGCTCTCGCGAACAGTTCGACTCGATCTGTTCCTTCGCGACACCGGCTTCGCGGACGCGGCGCGTGAAACGCTGACGGAGATTTTTGACGAAACGCTTCCTGCCACGACGATCGTCGGCGCTGACCTCGAAGAGGGCATCGACGTGAAGCTCAACGCGATTGCCACCTGATATTTCTCTACAATGCGTCGTTCCCCGCCGGCGACGAACCATGAAGCTTCTGACCTTTGCAACGAGCGACAACCCGACATCGCGAATCGGTGCATGGATCGACGGCGAAATCGTCGATCTCGCCGCCGCATCACATGCGGCGAATCCGTCGGCTGATTTCCCGCGCTCGCTCCGCGAGTTTTTCGCTGCAGGACGTGCTGGCCTGGACAACGCGAAGCGCGCGCTCGAAGCTGCCAGTTCGGGTGACGCGCGCCACACCCGCCTTCGGCGCGACGACGTGCGCATACTGTCGCCGATCCTCGATCCGAACGTCTTCTTTTGCGTCGGCAAGAACAACAAGTCGCATCTCGACGAGCTCGTCCGCAATCAGCTCATCAAGGAGATTCCGAAGGAGCCCACTGGATTCGTCAAGCTCAATTCGGTGATCGTCGGTGACGACGCGCGCGTCGTGCGACCGGCCGGCATCACCACCCTCGATTACGAGCCCGAGCTCACGTTCGTAATAGGCAAGCGCGCGCTTCGGGTCAAGCGCGACGAGGCGATGTCGTACATCGCAGGCATCACGGTAACGAACGACCTCACCGCCCGGCAAATCCAGAAGCAGGAAGTCTCGTCCGGCACTCGGTTCTGGACCGCGAAGAACATGCCGGGCTTTGGCCCGGTCGGACCGTATGTCATCACACTCGACGAGATCCGCGATCCGCACGATCTTTGGATCACGTGCGTCGTCAACGGCCAGCAGCGGATGCGCGTCCATACCGGTGACATGATCTTCAAGCTCGGCGACGTGCTCGAGCACTTCTCGCGCTGGATGCCGTTCGAGCCAGGCGATCTGATTGCGATGGGCGCACCGGCCGGCGTTGCTGTCGGCCAACCCAACGCGGACGAGCTTTATCTCAAACCGGGTGATGTCATCGACGTCGCGATCGAAGGGTTTGCCCCGCTTCGCACTCACATCGTCGAAGAGCAACGCACATGACGAAAATCACGCGGGGCGATCCGCCGAACCTCAGGAACGTTCGCTCGACGATCTACCACCACTACATTCGCGTCGACAACCCGACGACGCTGATCTTCCTGTCAGGCCAGCTCTCGCGCGATGCGAACGGAAACCTCGTCGGTCCCGGCGACATGGCGGAGCAAACGCGACAGGCGATCCGCAACATGCAGACGGTGCTCGAAACTGCGGGCGGCAGCCTGGCGAACATCGTTTCGATCGTCGTCTACACGACCGACATCCGCCAGTTCAATGAGATCGTCGCGGCGCGAATGGAGTTCTTCAAGGACCACCTGCCGACCAGCACGATTGTCGAGGTGAACCATCTTGCGGATCCGGGCCTGCTGATCGAGTTCCAGGCAACGGCCGCGTTGTAGCCGCTACAGATCCTCGAGGCACGAGCATCGCCGGATAGGCAAGCGCGAGGCCCAAGTCCGCGACACCGAGCATCATGTCGGGATGGGATACACCGCCGGCCGGAAACCTTTGCCGTGAATCGAGAACAGGATCGGACAGCCGATCGACATCAGGTATTGTGCCCATCGCTTCTCGCGGCCTGTCAGATAGCCTGATGCCGCCATCCGCGGAATGATCGCGCCCGCGTTGGTGACGAGCACTTCGGAAGGCGTCGTGAAAATGCGTTGAAAGCCGTACGGCCGGATGGCCTCATCGAGCGATGGCGGTTCGAGGATCAGCACTTCGACGCCTTCGCCCTTCAGCGTCGCGACGTATTGCTCGAATTGCCGCTGGAGAAATGTGCAGGTCGAGCAGGCGCCGCCGATACAGCCGATAGTAGGCGGGCTCTTCGGCGAACACCGGCCGAACCTCGCATTCCGAAGGCGGCGTCAGCATCACCGTGCGCAGGCGACCGATCCCCTGCGCACCCCATTTGCCCCAGATCGCCTCCTGCTCGTGCGCGAAATCGCGCTCGTGAAAAATCTCGGTGCGGCACGGCTTTCCCGACTCGAACCATGACAGCTTCGAGAGCCGCTCGCGTTCTAGCGCGATGTCCGATGGCGCGTGCGAGTCGTTCATGTCCTGCTCCTCGAAGTTACGCCGCGTTCATCGCTCCCGTCGGGCACCGGTCGCACGACCGATCGCGTACACGACGAAGAGCGACAGCACGAGCAGCGTGATCGAAAGTGCCGCGCCGCTCGGATAGTTGCCCACTTCGCCGAAGCGCGCGTAAATCAGGTTCGAGACGAACAGCACGCGACCCTTGCCGAGCACCATGGGAATCACGAACGCGCTGATCGAGAACGTGAAGCACAGCATGAATGCGGCGAGCAGGCCGCGGGCAGAGAGCGGCAGCGTGACCGTCGCGTGCGCCTTCCATCGCGGAGCGCCGAGCGCCTGCGCGGCCTCGACGAGCCGCGGATTCAAAGCCTGCAACGGCGCAAGCAGCACGATCGCCGCCATCGGAATGAGGCAGTGCAGAAGTCCGAGCACGACCGAAATCTCAGCGTAACCACGACTGTTGAGCGAAAGCCCGAAGAACGACGATAGAGCACGGCCGAATCCCGCCGGACCCACGGCGAGTGAGACCGAATAGACGCGGATCAGGATGCTCAGGAACAGCATCACGACGAGGAACGCGATCCACGCGCGGCGCACACGCGGCCGCATCTCGCGCGCAACCCGATATCCGATCGGATAAGCCAGCACGAGCGCAAGCATCGTCGCGACAAAGCTCAAGCCAAACGTGTCGCCGAAGTAGCGCACGTACGCGACCTGCGCGAGCTCGGCGTAGTTGCCAAACGTGAGCGGCGCGTCGTGCATCGACCCGACGCGGCCTGGCACGAAGACGCGCAGGCTCTCGTTGCCGACCATCAGAAGCGGTGCGACGAGCAGCACCGCGATCACGACGAGCGCCGGGATGACCAGCCCGGCGCCGCGCCGCGTTCCCGCCATCAAACGGCGCTCCCGCTACAGCAGCGGCACGATCTCCGTCTCGAATCGCTTCACGGTGTCGTTCAATTGCGCGGCGAGCCCGGTGAAATCGGGAAAGTACGCGTACTGATGCAGCTCGTCGCCGTTGAACGCGATGTTCTCCGCGAACCCGCTCGGCTTCGCCTTCCGGTTCGTCGTTCCCTGCCCGAGCATCTCGTTGAACTTCTGGTTGTTCTCGGGGCTCACGAAGAAGTTCAGGTAGTCCTTGGCGGCCTTCTTCTCCTTCGACGACTTCAGCACGACCCAGCCGTCCTGGTACATGAACGCCTTCATGCCCTTCTCGTTCGGCACGCGCGTCAGGACTTTGATCGGGAAGTTCGTCGATAGCTTCTTCCACGGCGACATGTTCCAGAACGCGACCGATGTTTCGCCCGTCGACATCGAGTTCAGGAAGTCGGTCTCCGTCTGCGCGACGCGGCCGATGTTGCCCGACTTCGCGAGCTTCTTCAAAAGTTCCCAGCCGGGCTCCATGTTCTTCTCATTCCCACCTTGCGAAAGCGCGAGCGACAGGAGCTGCAGGTTCGAGTTGATGCTCGGGCCCGGCCAGCAGATCTGCCCCTTGAGCTTCGGATCGAACAGCTGCTCGATGTGCGCGACTTTCACCGGCGCCTTGTCGTCGCGATAGCCCCAGAACATGCCCGCGAGGCTGCGCGGCACGTTGACGATCGCGCCACTCTTGTCCTTGAAGAAGTAGTCCGGCGGAATGTCGCGCAGGTTCGGCATCTCGTCGAACGTGAGCGGCTCGAGCCAGCCCTCGTTGATCATCGTCACGTAGACCGGATTCCAGGCAGCGACGATGTCGTATTTGGGATTCGGCCATGCCGACTTGATCTTCGGCAACACCGTTCCAGCGCCGCCCGAATGCAGCTCCCACGTGATGTTCACGTTCTTGTCGCCCTCGGTGATCTTGCGCGTCGCCTCGATCAGCGGGCCGCCCCAGTCGATGCCGGTGAGCGCTACCGCTGATTGCGCACGGCTTGGCAGGCTGGCGCCCGCGACGAGTGCAGCGGTGCTGGCGACAAAACTACGGCGAGTGAAAGTGCTCATGATTGCCCCCTCCTAGTTTGCGTGTCCGCGCGGCTCAGGCTCCGCTGCGATACGCCGAATCCGCGTTCGTGCGCCATCCGCTTGCGCTCGGGGATCGGCGCGCGTCGATCCACTTCATCCCCGTCGTGCAGGATCGTCGCGATCCGCTCCGGATCGCCGAGGATCGCAATGTCGGCCAGCGGATCGCCGTCGACGATCAGCACGTCGGCGCGCGCACCGCGCTCCAGCGTGCCGACGTCGCCTTTCCATCCGAACGCCGCCGCGTTGTTCGCCGTCGCCGCCTTGATCGCATCCATCGGGCTCATGCCGACGAGCTTCACGAGAAGCTCGATCTCGCGCGCATGAAACTCGCCGTACGGCGTGACCGAAAAGCCGGCCTCCGATCCGGCGAGCATCGGGATGTCCGCCTCGTATGCGCGGCGCTGGATGTGCACCAGCGCGTCGAGCTCACGCTTCTTGACGTCGATGTAGTTGGGATCGACGCCGACGTCGCGTCCCCATTCAACGATGTTCGCGGTGAACGTGAGCGTCGCGCAGATCGGTGTTCGCGCGTCGCGGACGATTCCCACGTCCTCGTCGCGAAGATACGACGCGTGGATCACCCAGTCGACACCGGCGCGCACCGCCGCGAGCACCGTTTTCGGATAGCGTGCGTGGATCGTCGTCTTGCGACCGAGCGAATGCGCCGTGGACACGATTGCCTGCATCTCGTCGTCCGACAGGCATGGGCCGGCATCGAGCATGCGCTCTTGCGCGTGGCTATCGCCGCTCATCTTGACGAGATCGACGCGATTCTTCACCTGCTGGCGAACCTCGCGCAGCATCTCGTCACGCGAGTGGCACAGCACACCCTCGGCCGACACCGGCATGCCGAGCCACGTTGGAAAATAATCGGCGAAACCACCGTCGGCGACAATGTGCCGGCCCGCGGCGAACATGCGCGGACCCGGAAACATGCCGCTCGCGATCGCATCGCGCGCGGTGACGGCGACGAGCCATGTCGAGCCAGGATCGCAGAAACTCGTCACGCCGGCGCGCAGCACCTTCGCGCAATTCCACACCGCGCGAACCGCCGCCCATTCGGCACCGCCGTAGACGTCGACTTCCTCCGCGCTGCGGCCCTCGCCGTAGCTGATATGGCAATGTGCGTCGATCAGGCCGGGCATCACTGTCTTCCCGTGCGCATCGATCACACGATCGGCGGCTTCGGAAGGCGCGCGCGATCCTTCCCAGATCGCCACGATGCGACCATCCTTGACGCGGAGCGAAGCATTCGCCTTCGGCCGGTCGCCGATCGCGTCGATCAGCCGTCCGCCGACGATGTCGAGTGTGCCCTTCATTCGACCAGTGCGGACGCGTCGATACGGTACAGCCGGCAGACGTTGCCCGATGTCATCGCTTCGCGCTCGTCATCCGGAATGCCGGCGAGGATTTCGCCGATCCGCTTGCGCGTATGTGGATATGGACACGGTGGATGCGGGAAGTCGGATCCCCAGAGAATTCGACCGACGCCGATTTCGTGACGAAGCTTCGCGGCGAGCGGGTCGTTGATGATGCCGGCGTAAACGTTCTGCTCAATGTATTCGCGTGCGCGCTTGCGAAGCGGCGTGAGGCCGGGAAACGTCTCGATTCGATCGACGCGATACTTGAGGATCGGCAGCCACGACGCGTCGTATTCGGAGAGGAAGAGCGAAAGCTTCGGGAAGCGATCGAAAACGCCGCCGAAGATGAACTCGTTCGCGAGCACCGGCGCCGCTTCGCCAAACAGCTCGAGGAATGAGCGCGGCACTTCCCCGCGCTCGTCGGCGCCGTGATAGGTGAACGGATCGCGCACGCGCCCGGTGACGATGTGCAATGTGATCGGCACGCCCGCTTCCTGCGCGACCGCCCAGAACGGATCGTAGACGTCGCCGCGGTAAGGCGGCGCACCTTCGATCGGTTGGGTCGGCAACATGATGCCGCGCGCGCCGCGGTGAACGATCCGCGTCGCTTCCTCGGCGGCCCACCGCGGATCGTCGATCGGCACGATGCCGACGCCGAGCAGGCGCGTGCGGTCGGCTTGCGAATACTCGACGATCCAGTCGTTGAAGAGCTGCGCGCATGCGCGACGCATCGCAGGATCGGGAATGCGCGGCACCCACAGCGCGAACGTCGGGTTCAGCACCTCGGCGGAGACGCCGTCCTTCTTCATCAATTGCAGCCGGAACATGGGATCGGCGCCGGCCCTCACAAGCTCGCGCACGCGCTCGTCGTCGCCGACGGCGTTGACGAGCTCATCGATCCTCGCCGCTTCGCCCGGACGGCCCAGATAGAAAAACGTGCCGTCGTGCCCCTCGAAACCGTTGACGATGCGCGGCAGCGCATCGCCGAAGCGACTGCCGAGCGTACGCGTCCACAGATCGCCCGGCTCGAGCACGTGCGAGTCGGCCGAAATGATCGGCGCGCCGTTGGGATGAACGTTCATCGCGCGAATGACCTCCGAATCGCCCGACGACTATACACCGAGCTTTGCTGCATGGCGCGCGTCGAGCAGGAACTCGAGCGCGTCGGCATTGAATCGCGGCGTGAAGTTCAGCAACCGATGCGGCGCGCCTTCGTAGATCGAAATCCGCGAGCCGGCAATGTGCTCGTGCAGATAGCGCGCGTACGAGGGTGGTGTTACCGGATCCGAGCTACCGACCGCGATCCAGGTCGGACAGCGGATCTCGGCAAGCCGCGAGCGCACTTCATGGCCGAGGATCGCGCGATAGTGCCCGACGAGCCCGACCTTCGACGGTGCATCGGGGCCCTTCCATCGCGAAATGCGCAGCGCGATCTCCTTCCCGATCTCGTCGTCGTGCGCATTGATGTAGGCCTCGCCGAACGCGCTGAATGTCGTGAACATCGCCCAAAGCGCCGGCGTGGTCCCGACCAGAATCTCGAGCAGAATCTCGTAGCGTCGGCGCAGATACGGCTCGACGTGCGAGAACGTCGAGTACAGCGATAACGATCCGACATGATTCGGCGCGTCGATCGCCATCTGCAGCGCGATCGCCCCGCCGAGCGAATAGCCCGCGACGTGCGCCTGCGGCATTCCGAGCGCGTCGAGCAGCGTGAGCGCATCGCATGCCATGTCGGGCACCGTATAACCGGCGTCGGGAACGTCCGAGCGTCCGATACCGCGCAGATCGTACGTGACGCAGCGAAAATGCGGCGAGAAGACGGACACCTGGTCGCGAAACGCCGTGTGATCCATGCCATTGCCAGCGATCAGGAGCAGCGGCGCGCCCTCTCCGACCATCTCGTAGTAGGTGCGAATGCCATTGGCGGCGACGAAGGGCATCGTTTGGTTCCGATCGAAAATCAGTTTGAGTGTGCCATGCGTTCACCTGGTCACGATGCAGTCGCTCGGGCGAAATGCGAGCCGGATGCGTGTCCCGGCGGCGGGAATCGGCTGGTCGCGATTCTGCTCGATGCAAATGATGGTGCGTCCCGATTCGAGCGTTACCGCGTGATGGATTTCCGGCCCGAGATGAACGGCGGCTGCAAGGGTACCGTCGACGATGTTCACGCCGTCGTCCACCGGCTCGTCGGCGAGAAGCATGCGCAAACGCTCGGGCCTGACGCAGAACTGCGCGACAGTCGCCCCGTCGTTTCGCGGCGCGCACCGGACGACGAATCTTCCGTCGGCCGTTGCGAATTCGCGCAGGTCCGGAGCGAGGAGGCGTCCGGGCGTTCCCTCGAACCAGTTCGCGCGGCCGATGAAATCTGCGACGACGCGCGTCGCCGGCGCATGGTAGATCGCCGACGGCTGCCCGTGCTGCAGCACGCAGCCCTGGTCCATCACCACGATCTGGTCGGCGAGGCTCATCGCCTCTTCCTGATCGTGCGTGACGACAAGCGTCGTGCACTGTGCCGAGCGCAAGATGTGCTTGAGCTCGAGGCGCAACTGCTGACGCAGCTTCGCATCGAGCGCGGAGAGCGGCTCGTCGAGCAGCATCACCGCGGGCGTCACCGCCATCGCGCGGGCAAGCGCGACGCGCTGCTGCTGGCCGCCGCTCAGCGCCATGGGCCGGCGATCGGCGAATCCGTCGAGACGAACGAGCTCGAGCATCTCGCGAACGCGGCGCGCGATGCCGTCTTTCGAATCGCCCCGCTGGCGCAACCCGTACGCGACGTTCTCGCCCACGCTCAAATGCGGAAACAGCGCGTAGTCCTGGAACACTAGGCCGACACTGCGCTCGTGCGGGCGGACTTTTCGCATGTCGCGGCCGGCGATCTCGATTTCGCCCGCGTCGGGCGCGACGAAGCCCGCGATCATCCGCAGCGTCGTTGTCTTGCCACAGCCGCTCGGTCCGAGCAGCGCGACGATCTGGCCGCTTTGCACGGCGAACGACACGTCGCGCACGGCCGCGGCACTGCCGTAGCGCTTCGTGACGTGACGCAGCTCGAGCACCGGTCGCGACATGGTCGCTGTCAACTCCTGTATTGCGTGATCCCTATGACGCGGTCCAGGCCGGTGAGCCAATCGAGCAGCAGCATCAACCCGATCGAGCTCGCGATGATCAAAACCGCGGCGGCGGCGATCGTCAAATCGAAGTTCGCATGCAGCATGCTGACCAGTGCAACGGGCAGCGTATAGCGGTTCGGGTCGGACAGGAAAATGCTGACCGCGACATCGTCGAGCGAGAAAACGAATGCGAAGATCGCGCCGGCCGCGATCCCGGTACGCGCCAGGGGAAAGGTGACCGTCCAGAACGCGCGGGTCGGGCTCGCGCCAAGCGATTGCGCCACTTCGACGACCGAGGGCCGGATGCCGCCGAGCGCCGCGAGGACGGTGCGGATCGCGTACGGGAAAGTGATCAGCACGTGGCCGCCGAGCAGGCGCAAAAACGTGATCTCGATCCCAGCAAACGCGTAGAAGATCAGCAGCGCGAAGCCAACCACGACGCCCGGAACGATGAGCGGCGACAGGAACAGCGACAACAGCGCCTGCGCCGGGCGTTGCGGCAGGCGATCGAGCGCGACGGCTGCCGCAAGCCCGAGCGCCGTGGATGCGAAGGCGGTCAATGCCGCCAGCTCGAGGCTGGTCGCGAGACCGCGAATCAGGTAAGGATCGGAGAAGAACTTGGCATACCAGCGAAGCGAGAGCTTCGGCGGGGGGAAAGCTCCGAGATAGTCGCGTGCATCGAACGACATCGACACGGTCATGACGAGCGGCAGCAGCAGAAGCAGCACCGTCGCGATGATCATTGCCCCCACGGTCGCTGCGAGGATATCGTCGCAGACGCGCTGAAACCTTCGGGTGCCCTGGGCGCGCCGCATTGCGCTCGCCTGCGCTCGCTGCACCACGCGTGTTCCAATCGTCATGGCGACACCATTATGCCGGGGCAGGTTACACGGACACAGTCTTCTGAATAACGAACGTGCGGCATCAAACGCCCCGCATCTGCCATGATCGCGCGCCTTCTCGATCGCGGCATACGCAGCCTCGCCGTGCCGCATGATCGAGGTCGGCGACGAGGCCACGGATTGGCGACGTTTCCAGCGTCGACATCCGAGCTTCCCCCTTCAGAATTTGGCACAATGGGCTTGGGTACCCCGGCGAAAATCAGTGCCAGAGATGAATTCGAAATACGTCTCTGGCACCAATTGCAACCTGGCAACAATTGCCACCATGACCCGCATCGCCGTCCTCGATGATTGGCAAGACGTCGCGAAGTCGAGCGCCGACTGGTCGCCGCTCGAAGCGCGCGCCGACGTTCGCTTCTTCCACGAGCCCTTTACCAGCGAGAACGACGCCCGGCGCGCGCTCGCCGATTTCGACATCGTGCTCGTCACGCGCGAGCGCACGCCGTTCCCGCGATCGCTCGTCGAGCGCTTGCCGAAGCTTCGCATGTTCGGCTTGACCGGCGCGCGCGCGGGACTGATCGACATCGCGGCGCTTCAGGCGCGCGGCGTGACCGTCTGCTACACCGGCGGCGGTCCGTCGAGTCACAGCACCGCCGAGATCGCGCTTGGACTGATGCTCGCCGCCGCGCGTCACGTTCCGCCAAGCGACGCCGCGGTTCGCGCAGGACGTTTTCAGCTCGGCACGCAAGCCGGCTTCGTGCTCGCGGGCAAGACGATCGGGCTCATCGGTCTCGGCCGGATCGGCACGTTGATGGCGACGTATTGCAACGCGCTCGGCATGCGCGTTCTCGCGTGGAGCCCGAATCTGACCGACGAGCGCGCGAAGGCCGTGAAGGCCGCCCGCACCGAGAAGAACGCGCTGCTCGCAGGCTCGGACGTCGTGAGCCTTCATCTCGTGCTCTCCGACCGCACGCGCGACACGCTCGGGGCGGCCGATCTCGCGCGCATGAGGCGCGGTGCGATCCTCGTCAACACGGCGCGCGCCGCGCTCGTCGACGAGAAGGCGCTGGTCGACGCGGTCACGTCCGGACGTATTTTCGCGGCACTCGACGTCTTCCACCGCGAGCCACTCCCGCCCGACGATCCGCTCGTTCGCTGTCCGAATACCGTGCTGACGCCGCATCTCGGCTACAGCGCGCTCGACGTGTATGCCGAGTACTATGCGCATCTCGTCGAGAACGCGCTCGCGTTCATCGACGGCAAGCCGATCCGCGTGCTCGGCCCCGAGACGCCCGCGCACTGAACGAACAGGGAGAACGCATGCTGACGAGATTCAGGTTCACGCGCATCGCGGACTTCTGAGGCGCGACGATGGATCGCGCCAACATCGAGCATGCCGTCGCGTTGCTCGCGCATGCACGCCAAACCGGCGAGTTGCTCGAAGCGCTTCCCGCATCATGCCGTCCGCGAGATGTGCCCGAGGCGCACGCGATCCAGGATGCGCTCGTCGCGGCGCTCGGGGAGACGGTCGCGGGTTGGAAGGTGGGCGCGCCGCAGGACGGCAAGGTCGTCCGCGGCGCGATCGTCGCGTCGCGCGTCATTGCAAGCGGCGGCAGCATCGCATCGTCGCGGGTTCCGCTTCGCGGCGTCGAAGCGGAGATCGCGTTTCGCTTCAAGCGCGATCTGCCGGCGCGCGACCGCGCCTACGACTACGAGGAGGTCGCGTCGGCCGTCGTTGCGCTTCCCGCGATCGAGATCGTCGATTCGCGCTATCGCGATTATCAGCACGCGCCTTTTCTGGAACGCGTCGCCGACTTCGTCTCGAACGGCGCGTTCGTGCACGGCGCGCCGCAATCTTGCTGGCGCGAGTTCGATCTTGCGAATCTCGACGCGCGACTCGAATTCGACGGCGCGCTCGTCGTGCGACGCACGGGCGGACATCCTGCCGGCGATCCGCTTCTTCCCGCGGTCGTCCTCGTCAATGACCTGCGCCTCGAGAACGGCGTGCGCGCAGGAACGTTGATGACGACCGGCACGTTCACGGGCTTCAATATCGCGAAGCCCGGACAACGCGCGAAAGCAGTATTCGAGGGTTTCGGAACCGCCGAGGTGTCGTTCGCCGCGTGACGAAGAGTGCGTCGCGCGCGAGGCGACGATGCTTCGCGACGGAGGTCCCTCCTTCTAGCGCGGGCGTTCTTCCTTGCCGTTGTGGCCGTTCTGGCCGCCGTGCTGCTGCGGCTGCCCCTGCGGATGCTGGCCGCCCTGCACCTGCATTTGCTGGTGCATCTGCCCCTGCTGGTACATCTGCGCCTGCGAATGCATCTGTCCGTGCCCTTGCGGCGCCATCTTCATCTGCGCCTGCGACTGAGTGCGCGCGTGGAAGTCCGCCTGCGACTGTGTCTGGCCTTGCATCCGCAGGTTGGGATTCGCGACCGCCTGCTGCGAAAAGCTTCTTATCGACGCCTGATTGCCCGCGAACGATTGCGGCCGCATGGTCGCTGCCATCGTTGGACGCCCGCCATTGACCGACGCGAACATCGCCCGGTTCGCGCTCGCCGCGCGCTCGTGGTTGGCCTGCGCGGCAACGAGCCCGGTATGGCGATCCCGCTCGGCAATGCGCTCCTCGGCCGTTGCATGCGCGACGACGCCGTTCGGGCCGTTGAAACTTGCGCGCGTCACCGGCCGCTCGACGATCGTCTCGTTGTAGACATGCACGTTCGTGATGTGAACGTTGCTGACGCTGCGGTTGTAATAAAACACGCCGCGATCCCAGCGTCCGCCGTAGTAGCCAACGCCCGTGTACCCGTAGCCGTAGTTGATGCCGCCGTAGAAGCCCA
The DNA here is from genome assembly GCA_035308425.1 of Casimicrobiaceae bacterium. Lineage (GTDB taxonomy): Bacteria > Pseudomonadota > Gammaproteobacteria > Burkholderiales > Casimicrobiaceae > VBCG01. The sequence continues at coordinate 19,776 of DATGGP010000063.1, forward strand.
CGTGCGGTCCCCAATAACCGGGATGCCACCAATACAAACCGTTGCTCCACCCCCAATAACCCGGCGTCCAGAGCGCACCGACGTATGGCGCCAAAACCCACGTGCCCGGCACCCAGTAGTAACCAACGGGCGCCCAGGCCCAATAGCCTGGCGTCCAGATGTACCCCGGGGCGGGAATCGGCGGTTGCTCGTAGACCGGAAGCTCCGGCGGCGCGAGATTCACCGACAGGTATACCTGCGCGCGCGTCGCGTTCGGAGATACCAGTGCAACGACGGCGATCAACACGACGACGAGACGCGCAAAGGCTGCGCGCATGCGCGTTGCTTTCATGAGGCCTCCCTGCTGGCCGGATCTACCGGCGAAACGCTCGATCGACGCTTGGCGGCCGATTCTACGCCTCAAAAGAAGAGCGAAGCGAACATGGCGACGACCGCGACACCCATCAGCGCCGTCGCGATCCATCCCAGGCGATGCAACCTTCGCTTGATCGCGTACGGACCCATGATGTCGGGCCGCACCGCCATGCGCATCATCACTCCCATGATGGGCACCGCGATGATGCCGTTCAGCACTGCCGACCAGATGAGCGCGCGAATCGGATCGACGGACGAGAAGTCGATGCCGGCGCCAAGCAGCGTCGCGAACGTGATGATGCCGTAGAAGCCCTTCGCCTCGAGCGGCTCGAGGCCCAGACCGATCGGCCATTGCATGGCCTCGGCAACGGCGTAAGCCGCCGAGCCCGCGAGCACGGGAATCGCGAGCAGCCCCGTGCCGATGATGCCCGCCGCGAACAACGTGAACGCGAGATTGCCGGCGAGCGGCTTCAGTGCCTGCGCCGCCTGCGCCGACGTCTGGATGTCGGTGATGCCCGCGTCGTGCAACGTGACGGCGGTCGTCAGCATGATCGCGAACGCGATCGCGTTCGAGAAGATCATGCCGAACCACGTGTCGATCGTGATCCTGCGCAAATGAGCGCGCGCGCCCCTGCCGGAGCGTCGCAGCGGCCTCGCGCCGCGCGTCGCGCGCTGCTCCTCGACTTCCTGCGACGCCTGCCAGAAGAACAGATACGGCGAGATTGTCGTGCCGAGCACCCCGACAAGGAGCATCAGGTATTCGCGCGTCAGCTCGACCGGCGGAATCAGCGTCGCGGCGACGAGCTTCGTCCATGGGATGTCGACGGTGAGCAGCACGCCGACGTACGCGAAAAGCGTCAGCGTCAGCCACTTGAGGATCGGCGCCAGATAGCGATATGGGATGAAGAGCTGCATCAGGAGCGCGAGCACGCCGAAGAGCAGCGCCTGGCCGTGCTGCGGGCCGTTCACCATGACGAGCTGCAGCGCCTCGCCCATCGCGCCGAGATCCGCGGCGATGTTGATCGTGTTCGCGACGAGCAGGATCGATACGATGAACCACAGGACCCAGCGCGGATAGTGATCGCGGATGTTGCGCGCGATGCCGTGGCCGGTGACGCGGCCGATGCGCGCGCTCACGACCTGGATGCCCACCATCAGCGGCGTCGTGAGAAACACGCTCCACAGCATGCCGAGGCCGAACTGCGCCCCGGCCTGCGAATAGGTCGCGATGCCGCTCGGGTCGTCGTCGGCGGCGCCGGTGATCAGACCGGGGCCGAGCCGGTCGAGGAATTGCTGGACGCGCTTGATCATGAAGGCGCCCGCGCAACCGGTGACCGCCGGCGGGCGCCGGAGTATAGCAGCGGCGCATTCGCAATGGTGCGCCAGACACGCGCGCGATTCGGCGCGCGGGCTGCCTGCTCTAAGGGACAGATCAGGCGGGGCGAACGCTCACGCGAACGCTGCGGCACGCGGCACGCAGGTCGCATGCATCGCGTGCGTCTCGCGGTCCGGGGCGGCGGACACTCGTATCAGGGCACGTCGAATGCGCCCGATTCGCTGCTCGTGTGGACGCGCTACGCGGACGACATCGTGCTTCACGACGCATTCGTGCGGCGCGCATGCGAAGGCTTGCAGCGCCGATACCCGCCGTGTCGATGGGCGCGAGTGCGATCTGGACGACGTCTACGATGCAGTGACGACGAAGGCCGGCCGCTATGTGCAAGGAGGTGGATGCGCGACCGTCGGCGTCGCGGGCCTCGTGCAAAGCGGCGGCTTCGGCAGCTTCTCGAAGAACTACGGGGACCGCGGCGGCGGGATTGCTCGAAGCGAAGTCGTCACCGCGGGTGGCGCTCGTCGTATTCGGCCCGGGCTCGTATCTCTCCGAGGGCGATTACTTCGAACGCAACTGGCAACGAGTCCTCTTCGGCCGAACTACGCGCGGCTACGCGCAATAAAGGCCCGCTACGATCCACGCGGCCTCATCACCGCGCATCACGGCGTCGGCAGCGAGCGTATCCCTACGGCGCGAATCGGCGATGCGCCGCGATGTCGTCGGGTCGCACGCCGGCGATGGCCGCGGCCGCGAGCTTGAAGAAGCGGACGAGCTTGCCGTCCTTCATGTCCCAGTAATCGCCGCGGTGGACATCGATGCGAACCAGTCCGAGATTCGCGTCGTCCGGCCCGTTCGGATACCAGACGCCGGCGCTCGCCGACCATATCTCGCGGGCCTTGTCCGGATCGTGCAGCACTTCCGCAACACCGGTCAGCGACGCGTAGAGCTCGTTTTGCTGATTGACGAATAGCGCCTGCACGCGAGGATCGCGTCGAATGTCGCCGGCGATGTCGCCGTCGATTTCGGTGAACAGCCACACCCGTCCTTCGAGCTCGATCCTGACCGGCATGACCGGACGCGCGATCGGCGTTCCGTCGGCATCCTGCGTGCTCAGCATCGCGACGCGCTCGTCGGCAAGGCGCTTCCAAAGCTCGCGCCGTTCGGCGGCGTCGGTGGATCCAACGCTGACGTCGTCGCCGGTCATTGCGAAACGTCGCCTCAATACGCCAGCGTCGCCTGCCGCTCGATCGCACAATCGACGACGGTAAGCGCGGTCATGTTGACAATGCGCCGCACGGTGGCCGACGGCGTCAGGATGCACGCGGGCTTCGCGACGCCAAGCAATATCGGACCGAGCGTCACGCCCGCACCCGACGCCACCTTCAGCAGGTTGAACGAGATGTTCGCGGCGTCGAGCGTCGGCATGATCAGAAGATTTGCGTCTCCCGTCAGACGCGAATTGACCAACGCCGTGGTGCGCACGACCTCCGACAGCGCGGCATCGCCGTGCATCTCGCCATCGATCTCGAGGTCGCCCGCGCGTTCGCGAATGACCGCGAGCGCCTCGCGCATCTTCCGCGCGGACGCATGGTTGCTCGTGCCGAACGACGAGTGCGACAACAGCGCAGCCTTCGGCGTGATGCCGAAGCGGCGGATCTCGTCGGCGCACAGGATCGCGATCTCGGCGATCTGCTCGGGCGTGGGATCGTAGTTGACGTAGGTGTCGGCGATGAAGACCGTACGCGTCGGCAGGATCACCGCGTTCATCGCCGCGTACGTGCACACGCCGATACGCCTGCCGATCACCTGATCGACGTAATGCAGATGCTCGGCGTGCGTGCCGATCGTGCCGCACACCATGCCATCCGCGTCGCCGCGGTGGATCATCATCGCGCCGATCAGCGTCAGGCGCTGGCGCATCTCGATCTGTGCGGATGCCTGCGACACGCCCCTGCGCTCGGTCAGCGCGTAGTAGTTCATCCAGTAATCGCGGTATCGATCATCGTGCTCGGGATTGATCGTCTCGAAATGCTGGCCGGGCTTGATCCGCAGTCCGAAGCGCTCGATCCGCCGCTCGAGCACCGCCGGGCGACCGACGAGAATCGGCTTCGCCAGGCCCTCGTCGACGACAACCTGCACGGCGCGAAGCACCCGCTCGTCCTCGCCTTCTGCGTAGACGATCCGCTTCGGCGCGTTCTTCGCCGCGCTGAAGATCGGCTTCATCAGAAGGCCCGAGTGATAGACGAAGTTTGTAAGGCGTACGCGGTACGCATCGAAATCGTCGATCGGTCGCGTCGCGACGCCCGAATCCATCGCGGCCTTGGCAACGGCGGGCGCGATCATCACGATGAGTCGCGGATCGAACGGCCGCGGGATCAGGTATTCGGGCCCGAAGGGAAGCGTCTCGTGCAGGTTGTAGGCGCTTGCGACGATGTCCGATTGCTCGATCGTTGCGAGGTCCGCGATCGCGCGCACGCACGCAAGCTTCATCGCCTCGTTGATCGTCGTCGCGCCGACGTCCAGCGCCCCGCGAAAGATGAAGGGGAAGCAGAGGACGTTGTTCACCTGGTTCGGAAAATCCGAGCGTCCCGTCGCGATGACCGCATCCGGTCGCGCGGCTTTCGCGACGTCGGGCATGATCTCGGGTTCGGGATTGGCGAGCGCAAGGATCAGCGGCCGGTCGGCCATTGACGCGAGCCACTCGGGCTTCAGCACACCGCCAGCCGACAGTCCTAGAAAAACATCGGCGCCGGGAAGGATCTCCTCGAGCGTTCGTGCGGACGTCGGCTGCGCATAGCGCACCTTGTTCTCGTCCATTTCCTCGGTGCGGCCCGCGTAGACGACACCCTTGATGTCGGAGACGAGGATGTTCTGGCGCCGAACGCCAAGCACGACAAGCAGATCGAGGCACGCGAGCGCCGCCGCGCCGGCCCCCGAACAGACGACCTTCACGTCCTCGAACTTCTTGCCGACAACGCGAAGCCCGTTGAGGATCGCCGCGCCGACGATGATCGCCGTGCCGTGCTGATCGTCGTGGAACACGGGAATCTTCATCCGCTCGCGGCACTTGCGCTCGATGTAGAAGCATTCGGGCGCCTTGATATCTTCGAGGTTGATGCCGCCGAACGTCGGCTCGAGCGCGCAGATCATGTCGACGAGCTTGTCGGGATCGCGCTCGGCAAGCTCGATGTCGAAGCAGTCGAGCGCCGCGAACTTCTTGAACAGCACCGCCTTGCCTTCCATCACCGGCTTGCCGGCGAGCGGCCCGATGTTGCCCAAGCCCAGCACCGCGGTGCCGTTGGTGATGACGCCGACCAGGTTGCCGCGCGCGGTCAGCGTCGACGCTTCGTGCGGATCGCGTACGATCTCGTCGCACGCGGCCGCGACACCCGGCGTATAGGCAAGTGCGAGATCGCGCTGATTGGTGAGCTGCTTCGTCGGTAGAAGCGAGATCTTCCCCGCCGGCTGGCGCCGGTGGTAGGCGAGCGCATCCTCGCGAATGTTCTTGTGCTGGTCCGACATGTCCGGTCGCCCTCGTCGCTTACGCGCGTCACCGCCCGCATTCATCATACCGCTGCGCGAGCGCGCCTCGCGCGGGCGCCCGCTCACGACGCGTCGCTATAATGCGCGGGCCCGGCACCTCGAATGCGTAAGCAGCGCGCGATGATCGCGCTGCATTCGTTTCTCGCGTGCATCATGCTCGCCGCGTAATCCAGGCCGGGCGATCACCGCCGATGCCCTCCGCCGCCCTTTTCTGGCTCGTCGCGCTGCTGCTCGCCGCCGGCACGGTGGCCGCGCTCGTGTGGCCGCTGTTGCGTGCGCGTCCGCAGACGTCCGTCCAGGACGAAGCCGTCGCGACTGACGTCTATCGCGATCAGAAACGACAGCTCGACGACGAGCTCGCGGCGGGCGCGATCACGCGCGCCGAGCGCGACGCGCAACTCGACGAGCTCGCGGCGCGGCTTTCCGCGGAGATCGCATCGGCGCCCGAGGCGGTGTCGCGCGGCTCGCCGCGCACGTCGTACATCGCCGCGCTGATTCTCGTCGCCGCGATCCCGGCGACCGCGCTCGTGCTCTACGCGACATTCGGCGATCCCGGCATCTTTCGCGAGCAGGCGCTGGCGAGCGAGCGTCAGAAGATGTCGGCGCAGGAAGTCGTCGCGCTCGTCGACAAGCTCGCCGCGCGCATGAAGGCGCATCCAGAGGACCCGACCGGTTGGCGGCTGCTCGCGCGCTCGTACGCCGCATTCGGCAAGTTTCCTGAAGCGGTCGCTGCCTTCAAGGAAGCGGCCGCGCGCGGTCCCGCCGATGCGTCGCTCCTTGCCGACTGGGCGGATGCGCTCGCGATGCAGAACCGATCGCTCGAAGGCGAGCCGTCGCAGCTCGTCGAGCGCGCGCTCGCGATCGATCCTGCACAGCCGAAGGCGCTGTCGCTCGCGGCGACGGCGGCGCTCGAGCGCAAGGATTACGATCGCGCGATCGATGAATGGCGCAAGCTCGAGGTGCAGATGCCGCCGGGCAGCGACGCGGCGAAGGACATCGACACGATGATCGCGGAAGCCGGTGCGGCGCGCCGGGGCACGCCCATGCCATCCCTCGGCGCACCCGCGGAAGCTTCGTCGGTCTCAGCCCCAGGTGCGCAGCCGAACGACGACGCAAAGGCGCAGGCATCGGCGATCACCGGCCGCGTGTCGCTCGCGCCCGTGTTACGCGATCGTGTCGCCGCGAACGACACGCTGTTCATCTTTGCGCGCGCCGCGAACGGCCCGCGCATGCCGCTCGCGGTCGTGCGCGCGAACGCGAGCGAGCTGCCCCGCGAATTTCGCCTCGACGATTCGATGGCGATGACGCCCGCGGCGCGATTGTCGGCGGCGAAGGGGATCATCGTGCAGGCACGCATTTCGAAGAGCGGCAGCGCGACGCCGTCGCCCGGGGATCTTCGGGGCACGAGCGGCATTGTCGCGCCGGGCACGCATGGCGTGTCGATCGTGATCGACGACGTCGTCAAGTGATGTTGAAAGTGATGAACGGCCCGCTGGAGGCAAAGCGCCTGTCCGCGAAGCGCGGCTACGCGACGCTTTTCGCTGGCGTCGACTTCTCGATCGATGCAGGTGAGGCGCTCGTCGTCACGGGACCGAACGGCAGCGGGAAAACGACACTGTTGCGCATCGTCGCTGGCCTGACCGCACCCGTCGAAGGGGAGATCCGCTGGCGCAACGAAACGATGCGAGCGCTCGACGCGCGAATGCGCGCGTGCGTCGCGTTCAACGGCCATCTGCCCGCGCTCGGGGACGAGCTCACCGCGTTCGAGAATCTCGCGTTTTGGATCGAGCTGCATGATCGACGCGCACCGCCCCCGCGTATTGCCGGCGCGCTCGATGCAGTCGCGCTCGGATCGCGTCGTTCGCTACCCGTGCGCGCGCTCTCAGCGGGACAACGACGACGCATCGCGCTCGCGCGGCTTGCCCTCGTCGATCGTCCTCTGTGGGTGCTCGACGAACCGTTGACGGCGCTCGACACCGACGCGATCCGTATCCTCGGCGATCTCGCCGACGCGCATCTCGCGAAGGGCGGAATCGTGATGGCTGCCTCGCATCAAGCGCTACCGATCGCTGCGGAGCGCGTGCGAACGCTTGCGCTTTCGACTTCACGATGACGCCGTTGCGCGACGACGCGGCTTCCACCATCGACGCACTTCGCGGCGGCGCCGATGACGAACGCGGATGGCAGCAAGATGACGATACTCTCGCCGCGATCCGCTGGGCGCTCGTGCGCGACATTCGCATCGCGCTGCGCTCCAAAGGGGAACTCGGCGTCGAGCTCCTGTTCTACGTGATCGTCGTCTCGCTGTTCCCGCTGGCTACATCGCCGTCGCGCGATGTGCTCGCAACGCTCGGGCCGGGCGTCATCTGGACGGCGGCGTTGCTCGCCTCGCTCTTGTCACTCGCGCGACTCTTCGCATCGGACTTTCGCGATGGCACGCTCGAGCAGATTGCGCTGTCGCAGCGGCCGCTCGCAGCGCTCGTGTCCGGTAAAATGGCGGCTCACTGGCTCACCACGGGATTGCCGGTGGCGCTCCTGGCGCCGCTTCTCGGCGCGCAATACGGGCTCGATGCACCGGTGCTCGGCATGCTCGCCGCGTCGCTTCTGATCGGCACGCCTGTCCTGTCGCTGCTCGGTGGCGCAGGCGCTGCGCTGACGCTTGGCGCGCGCGGTGGCGCAAGCCTTCTCGCGCTGCTCGTGCTGCCGCTTTACGTGCCGGTGCTGATTTTTGGTGCGGGCGCCGTCGAGGCGGTACGCGCGGGTGTTTCGGCGGCGCCGCAGCTTTCGTTGCTCGGCGCGGGATTACTGATTGCGCTCGTCGGCGTGCCGTTCGCCGTGGCCGCGGCGGTGCGCATTGCGCTCGATTGATTCACCGATGCTCGTCAACTGGTTCCGCCTCGCCTCGCCGGTCTCGTTCTATCCGATCGCCGGACGATGGTCGTATCTGTTCGCGGCGCTCGCGGCGCTTTTCGGCGGCGCGGGTCTCGTCGTGGGTCTCTTCATCGCGCCGACGGATGCAACGCAGGGCGACGCGTACCGGATCATCTTCATTCACGTGCCAACAGCATGGATGGCGATGTTCATCTACCTTGTCATGGCGGGCTGGAGCGCAGCGGCGCTCGGCTTCAACACGCGATTGTCGGCAATGATGGCGCAGGCACTGGCACCCACCGGCGCGCTGATGGCCGCGCTCGCGCTCTGGACCGGCGCGTTCTGGGGTCGCCCGACGTGGGGAACGTACTGGGCGTGGGACGCGCGGATGACCTCCACGCTGATCCTGCTCTTCCTCTATCTGGGCGTCATCGCGTTGCGCTCGGCGATCGACGATCCACGCCGCGCCGATCGCGCGTGCGCGGTGCTCGCGCTCGTGGGTGCGGTCAACGTGCCGATCATCTACTTCTCGGTGCAGTGGTGGAACACGCTGCATCAAGGCGCCTCGATCAGCATGACTGCAGCGCCGAAGATGGCGATGACGATGTTCGCCGGCATCCTGATCATGACCGCCGCGGCGTGGTGCTATTCGATCGCGGTCGTGCTCGCCCGCATGCAGGCGATCATCGTCGAGCGCGAGCGCGGTGCCGCATGGCTCGAGTCGCTGATCGACTGGCGCGCGGGAGAGCCCGCCGGATGAAACATCCCCCCACGCTCGCTTTGACCATGCTCGTGCTTCGCACTCGGGTGTTCGCCCTCGGGGCGGCCCATCGGGCTAACGCGCTCGCTGCCCCCCGGGGGGTTGGTCAGTCGCTCGGGGCGGCCCTTCTCGACTGACATGGCAGATTTCTTCGCGATGGGCGGCTACGCGTGGTACGTGTGGATGGCGTATGGCGCGGTCGCGCTTGCGATCGTCGTCGAGATCGTCGTCGTGCGCGCGCGACGCAGACGGGCGTTCGAGCAATTGCGGATGTCGGTCAACGAGACGTCGCGCTCGCCATCGATGATGCACGCGAAGATCTCGCGATGAAGGCGCGCCATCGTCGCTTCGCGTGGATCGGCGCGGCGTTTGTTGCATTGTGCGTCGCCGTCGCGCTGGTGCTCAATGCATTCCGCTCGAACCTCGTGTTCTTCTTCACGCCGTCGCAGGTAGTCGCGAAGGAAGCGCCCGTCTCGCGCCCGTTTCGCATTGGGGGCCTCGTCGAGAAAGGCAGTCTCATGCGCGACCCGAACTCGTTGACCGTGCATTTTCGCGTCACCGATACCGCGAAGACGATCAACGTGACGTACACCGGGTTGCTGCCCGACTTGTTCAAGGAAGGCAAGGGCGTCGTCGCGCAGGGAACGCTCGCCGCCGACGGATCGTTCCACGCGACCGAAGTGCTTGCGAAGCACGACGAAAATTACATGCCGCCCGCCGCGAAGGATGCGATCGAGCAGGCGCAACAGAGCAAGCCGATGACGATGTCGAGCATGGCGAAATGATTCCCGAAATCGGCCACTTCGCGCTGATCCTCGCGCTGCTCGTCGCGCTCGCGCAAGGCATCGTACCGATGCTCGGCGCTGCGCGGCGCGACGGCGCGCTGATGAGCATTGCGGTTCCCGCTGCGCGCGCGCAGTTCGCGCTCGTCGCGATTGCGTTCGCTTGCCTCGCCTACGCGTTCGTGACGAGCGACTTCTCGGTGGCGAACGTCGCGCGCAATTCCAACTCGCATCTGCCGCTTCACTACCGTTTCGCCGCCACCTGGGGCTCGCACGAGGGATCGCTGCTGCTGTGGTCTTTGATGCTCGCCGGCTGGGGATTCGCGGTGACGCTTTTCTCGCGCCATCTTCCGCAGACGCTCCGCGCGCGCGTTCTTGCGGTGATGGGCCTCGTCGCGATCGGCTTCCTCTCGTTCCTGCTCGCCACCTCGAATCCTTTCGCGCGGCTTTCGCCGGTGCCCGTCGAAGGCAGCGACCTGAATCCGTTGTTGCAGGACCCCGGCATGGTCGTGCATCCGCCGATGCTCTACATGGGCTACGTCGGCTTCTCCGTCGCGTTCGCGTTCGCGATCGCCGCGTTGATCGGCGGACGGCTCGACGCCGCGTGGGCGCGCTGGTCGCGACCGTGGACGACCGTTGCGTGGGCGTTTCTGACGATCGGCATCATGCTCGGCAGCATGTGGGCGTACTACACGCTCGGCTGGGGCGGATGGTGGTTCTGGGATCCGGTCGAGAACGCGTCGTTCATGCCATGGCTCGTCGGCACGGCGCTCATCCATTCGCTCGCGGTGACCGAGAAGCGCGGCGCGTTCCGAAGCTGGACCGTGCTGCTCGCGATCATGGCGTTCTCGCTGTCGCTCGTCGGCACGTTCCTCGTGCGCTCGGGCGTGCTCACGTCGGTGCACGCGTTCGCGACCGATCCGGCGCGCGGGGTCTTCATCCTCGCATTCCTCACGATCGTGATTGGCGGCTCGCTCGCGCTCTACGCGGCGCGCGCGGGCGCTGTCGGCGGTGGCGGCGAGTTCGCGATCGTCTCACGCGAATCGCTGCTTCTCGGCAACAATGTTTTGCTCATCGTGGCGATGGCGAGCGTGTTGCTCGGCACGCTCTATCCGTTGATGATCGACGCGCTCGGCGTCGGCAAGATCTCGGTCGGCCCGCCCTACTTCGACACGGTGTTCTATCCGCTGATGGCGCCGCTCGTGTTCCTGCTCGGCGTAGGGCCGATGGCCGCGTGGCGCAACGCGCGCGTACCCGATCTGTGGACGCGGCTGCAATGGGCGGCATACGTCGCGCTCGCGACCGCCATGCTCGCGCCGTTTGCGATGGGCCGATGGAAGCCGTTCGTCGCCTTCGGCCTTTTGCTGGCGGCGTGGATCGCGGCCGCGACCGTGACCGCGTTAGTGCAACGGCTTCGCAACGCGCCGCAGCGGAGTTTCGCGGACAAGCTACGCGCGAATGCGCCCGCGTGGTACGGCATGCTGCTCGCGCACTCCGGCGTCGCGGTGTTCATCGCCGGCGTCACGCTCGTCAAGGGCTACGAGGTCGAGCGCGACGTGCGCCTCGACGTTGGGCAGAGCGTCGACGTCGCCGGCGACACGTACACGTTCCGCGGCGTCACGCAGGCGCCGGGACCCAACTACGATGCGACCATCGGCACGATCGACGTCACGCACAGGGGACGAAGCGTCGCGACACTTTCGCCGCAGAAGCGCGCCTATCGCGCGTCCGGACAGGTGATGACCGAAGCATCGATCCAGTCGCGCATCGGCGGCGATCGCTACGTGTCGCTTGGCGAGCCCGTCAGCGACAAGGGCATCGCGGGCGCGTGGGCGGTGCGCATCTACGTGAAGCCGTTCGTCGACTGGATCTGGGCCGGCTGTTTCCTGATGGCGCTCGGCGGCTTCTGCGCGGTCGCGGACCGGCGCTATCGGCTGGCGGTGCGCAAGCGTTTTGGCGCGGCAATCGCTGCGATGTCGGGGACCTGACATGGTCAAGTCCCTCCGCTGGTCGTTGCCGCTCGCCATCTTCGCGATCGTCCTCGCGTTCCTGTTCGTCGGACTCTTCCACGATCCGCGCGAGGTTCCGTCGCCGCTGATCGGCAAGCCGGCGCCGCAGTTCTCGCTCGCGAAGCTTCATCAACCGAACGAGCATCTGACCACGGCCGACATGCGCGGCCAGGTGTGGCTCCTGAACGTGTGGGCTTCGTGGTGCGTCTCGTGTCGCGTCGAGCATCCGCTGCTCGTCGAGCTCGCGAAGGCGAACGTCGTTCCGGTGATCGGCCTGGCCTACAAGGACAATCCGCAGGACGGCCTCGCGTGGCTCGAGACCAACGGCGATCCGTACCGGATGTCGATCGTCGATCGAGACGGGCGCGTCGGCATCGACTTCGGCGTCTACGGCGTGCCGGAGACGTTCGTCATCGACAAGGCGGGCGTCATCCGCTACAAGCAGATCGGACCGCTGACTGCGCAAGCGCTCGACGAGAAGATCCTGCCGCTCGTGCGCAAGCTGCAGACGTCATGAAGTCGCCAAGCCGCGGCGGTTGGGTCGCGCATTTCGCGATCGTCGCCGCCGGCATCGCGTTTTGGTCGCATGCAATGGCGGACGATGCGCTCGATGCGCGCCTCAAGTCGCTCGAATCGCAGCTTCGCTGCCTCGTCTGTCAGAACCAGACGCTCGCCGAGAGCGAAGCGCCGCTCGCGGCCGATTTGCGCAAGGAAGTGCGCGAGCTCGCGGTCTCCGGCAAGAGCGACGACGACATCCGCGCTTATCTCGTGGCGCGCTACGGCGATTTCGTGCTCTACAAGCCTCCGGTCAAACCGATCACATGGCTCCTGTGGTTCGGGCCATTCGTGCTGCTCGGCGCGGCGGCAACCGCCTGGTGGCGCGTGCTTCGGGCGAGAAGTCGTGCCTCGCTCGACGTCGTCCCGCAAAACGATGCGGCGGCGAGCGTTTCGGTCGCCCGCGCCCGCGAGCTTCTCGACGGCTGACCCGCGTTACTGAATCTTCGCTGACACGGCTGTCTAAACGGCGTCCCCGGCAATTCGTAACAACGATGAACGACGCCGCCGCTCCACCCCCGAACCAGGCGATCGAATCGCCCACGAGGAGCCGCGTCTTCCAATGGTTCGGACGGCGCAAGACCGCCACCGGCGAGGCGCGCTCAGCCACGCGTTTGCCCGTCGGCCGCGTGCGCCGCATCCTCGACGAATGCGCGAGCGCCGTCGGCGGCGAAGCCTCCGCGCGTTCGCGGGTCGCGACGCTCGCCACGATGTACGCTGCTCAGGACGATGAGGGCAAGCGTTCGTTTCTCGCGCTTCTCGCGACGGTCGGCGATAGCGACGATCGATCCGCGACGCCACTCGTCGACGATTTTCTGCGCGAGACCGGCCCGGCGCAGCGCCTTGCCGCGGTGCGATTGCGCGCGGCGCTCGCAAGCAGCACGCTGCGCATCCTTCGTCAGTTCAACCTGCTCGACGACGGCGTCAAGTTCCTGGTCGACGTTCGCGCCGATGCGTTGCGCCTAAAATCGAAAAGCGCCGAACTCCGCATCGTCGACGAAGCGCTGCTTTCGCTGTTCCGCGACTGGTTCGCGCTCGGCAACCTCGAGCTTCGCCGCATCTCGTGGCATTCGCCGGCATTGCTGCTCGAGCGGCTGATGGGCTACGAGGCGGTGCACGAAATACGTTCGTGGAGCGACCTTCGCCATCGCCTCGAATCCGATCGGCGCTGCTATGCGTTCTTCCATCCGCGCATGCCGGACGAGCCGCTCGTGTTCGTCGAAGTGGCGCTGATGAACCGCGTCGCATCGGGCATCGAGCCGCTCCTCGACGAGTCGCAACCTGCGATCGATCCGAAGGCTGCGGGCGCGGCGGTGTTCTATTCGATATCGAGCACGCAGCGCGGCCTTCGCGGCGTGTCGTTCGGAGGATTTCTCATCAAGCGCGTCGTCGAGAAGCTGCTCGGCGAATTTCCGAAGCTCTCGACGTTCGCGACGCTGTCCCCCGTGCCCGGCTTTCGACGCTGGCTCGACGAGCGCCTGGCATCGGGCACCTCGGCGCTTTTGACCGAGCGAAACCGCCTGCTCTTCGCAAAACTCGCGCGAGGACGTGACGCCGAGGGTGAGCTCACGCGCGCGCTCGCCGGCGACATGCCCGCAGACCGCGCGGGAAGCGATGCACTCGAGGCGGTCCTTGTGCCGCTTTGCGCGCGCTATCTCGCGGTGGAGAAGCGAGACGGCGTTCCGATCGATCCGGTCGCCCGCTTCCATTTCGGAAACGGCGCGCGCCTCGATCGCATCAATTGGCTGGCCAATACCTCGGCGCGCGGATTGCATGAATCGCTGGGGATCATGGTCAATTACGTGTACGAACCGTCGGAAATCGAGGAGAACCACGAGGCGTACTTTCGCGAGGGCCGGGTGGCGATGTCGCCCGGCATTCGCCGGTTGCTGCGCAAGGGAGCGAACGGCGCCGGTCTCGACGGCAAATCCAACGAGGAGGAGAAGAAATGACGACGAATGCACGGATGGCTGGAGGACGGTGTTGCGTTGACGACGTGGCTGCTCGCGGTCGGCGGCAAGCTGCGACCAACCTCACGCCGATGCCCGCGCTGATCGCGAACTATCAGCAGGCGAACGATTGGGAGAAGCAGCCGATCGGCAAATGGCTCGAGGATTATTTGGACCAGCACGGCGTCAGGATCATCACGGGGATCTGGCAGGGCGGCGGGGGTCGCATCGCGTGACAAACCGATTGTCGTGCGAAGAGTAAGCATCGACTTTTGGCGATCCCTAATCCGATGCCGGCCGGATGTGTTTCTTCAAGAATGCGGCCGGCAGCGGCGATGCGCGCACGCGTTCTGCGATCGCCGGTCGGCGAGGTGAGGGTGATAGTGCGCGTCGCGGAGAAGGCGCCGCGACAGGCGGGAGCGTAGCGGCTTGAGCGCAGGGTGAGACATGAGTGTAGGGTCAGACACACGAGACTCGCGAGCGGTCAGAGTCGGTGGTTACCGCATCGCCGTGAGTCTCGTGTCTGATCCTGCACTCCTTGCACGCCGCAGTCCGGAGTATGGTGTCTGACCCTATATTGGCTTCACGCGATCGCCGCGCCGCAGTTCCAGCAAAGATCGAAACTGCCCGGCGATTGCTCGCCGCACTGGCGACAATGCAGCGGCGGCCGGCGCGCTTCGAGCTCGATCGAGCGAAGCAGCGCACGCGCGCGTGGCGCATCGCGATCGTCGGCCAACCAGACCTGCGGCTGCGCCACGTCGGGCGGCACGTCGCCGGCAATGCTCGACATGTGCTCGTTGAAGACGTGCGCGCGAATGCCGGCCTGGTTCAGTCGGTCGGCCACGAGATACGCGTCGAAGCGCTGCCGCGCGACGTAGATGCAGATCACGGATGCCACTCCGCGAGCGCCACGACGAGCCGCTCGAGAACGCGCGACAGCGCGGCTGCTCGTTCGGGGTCGAAGGCTTCGGGCCGCGCGGCGTCCATGTAGCAATCCTGCACCATCTCGAGCTGAAGTGTATGCACGCCCGTCGCCGGCGTGCCGAATCGCCGGGTGATGTAGCCTCCCTTGAAGCGGCCGTTCACGACGTGGCTGAAAGCGCCACCCGCTATCACGTTCGTCGCGAGCATCTGAAGCGAGGGCGCGCAGCTTCGCCCATCGGCCGTGCCGAGGTTCAAATCCGGTAGTTTTCCCGCGAAAAAGCGCGGAACACGGGCCGCGATCGAATGAGCGTCGAGCACTATGGCGTATCCGTGCCGCGCGCGAAGGCGCTCGATCTCGCGTTCGAGCATCGCATGATAAGGGTCGAAGAACGTGATGCGGCGCGCGGCAATCTCGCGTTCCATGGGCGCTTCGCCATCGCGATAGATCGGTTCGTTTGCGAACGTCCGCGTCGGACATAGCTCGCTGTTGTCGGCCCCCGGATAGAGCGCCGCGCCGCTCGGATCGCGATTGAGATCGACGACATAGCGCGAATGCGTCGCGACGGCGAACGTGGCGCCCGTTGCCTGGACAAAATCGTATAGCGAATCGACGTGCCAATCGGTGTCGGGCAGCGCGCGCGCACGAGCTTCCATCCGAAGGGCGACCGCATCCGGCACGTGGCGCCCGGCATGCGGCACGTCGACGATCAGCGGTGAATCTCCCTGAACCAGTCGCCAGAGCAGCATTCGCCTGAACGCTCCTCAGTGCGAAGTCGACCCGATGCGCGTGAGCGCGGCGCGATAGTGTCGCAGCACGTCGTGCTCGCGCGGATGATGTCCCTCGCGCACGACGAAGCGTCCGCCGCAGATCAGGTCGCGCACCGGGCGGCGGCACGGGCCGAAGATCGCCGCGTCGATGACGTTCGCAACGGGCTGCTCGACAAGCGCGGCATCGTCGGTATCGAGCACGATCAGATCGGCGCGCATGCCGGGCGCAATCGAGCCGGTCTTGCGCGCCAGCGCCTGTGCGCCTCCTCGAGCTGCGCGGCGCCATAGCGTCTCGCCGACGGGTGTGTCGCCGCCTTCGATCATTACGTTTCGTCGCCGAAGCCGCAGGCGCTGCGACCACTCGAGTTGTCGCAACTCGGCAAACGGATCGATCGTCGTGTTCGAGTCGCTGCCGATGCCGAAGCTTCCACCCGCGCGCGCGAATGCATGACCCGGAAAGATGCCATCGCCGAGATCGGCCTCGGTGCACGGCGCCAGCCCGACGATCGCACCACTCGCTGCCAGCGCACGAACCTCTCGCTCGGTCATGTGCGTGGCGTGAACGATGCACCAGCGTGCGTCGACGTTCGCATGCGCGAGCAGCCATTCGACCGGGCGCTCGCCGTTCGCGCTCACGCAGTCGTCGACTTCGCGCGTCTGCTCGGCCGCATGGATGTGAATCGGCGCATCGGGCGCGGCGAGTCCCACGACCTTCGCAAGCTCCTCGACGGTGACGGCGCGAAGGCTGTGCGGCGCGACGCCGAGGACGAAACGCCCGTCGCGCGCGCCGCGCGCGAGCGCCTCGCACAGCTTCTCGAACGTGTAGACGCTGTGCACGAAGCGACGCTGCGACGCCATCGTCGCGACGCCGCCGAAATCGCCGTGCGCATAGAACACCGGCAGCAGCGTCAACGCGATCTGCGCCGTGTCGGCAGCAGCCACGATCCGCCATGCGAGCTCGCCCGGGTCGGCGTACGGCTTGCCGTGCGGATCGTGATGCACGTAATGAAACTCGGCGACGCTCGCGTAGCCCGCCTTCGTCATCTCGACGTACGCCTGCGCGGCGATCGCCTCGAACGCGTCGGCATCGATACGCTCGAGCGCCGCATACATCGCCTGCCGCCACGTCCAGAACGAGTCGTCGCGACCCGGCGCCGGCGTGCCCGTGCGCCCCGCGATCGCGCGCTGGAACGCGTGCGAGTGAAGGTTGGGCATGGCCGGGATGACCGGGCCGTGGAGCCGCTCGTCGGCGGAAACGCCCCGCGCGCGCGGCTCGATCTTCGCGATCACGCCGTCGTCGTCGACGGCGAGCGCCACGTCGGTCTGCCACCCCTCGTCGAGGAGCGCGGCGGGCGCGAGCAGTGTCAGCATCGGAAGTCAGGAGTCGGTCGACAGTTGTCAGTTGCGCCGCAGCTTTCGCTGGTCGCCACGAAGCATTGTAGCGGCCGCGAATGGCGCAACGGAACCGTGTGCCGGCGATCGTGTCGGATACGCCGACCGTTCTTTCGCGAAAGACCCTGGAATGACGCCACGCTTTTTTCGCCACCCGCTCGTCGCGGCCGT
>DATGGP010000064.1:0-9039 GCA_035308425.1 Casimicrobiaceae bacterium
TCCTCCGCATGGCGCCGGGGCGATCGCGCGAAGCGCAGGCGTCATCACCGCGAACGATCAATGGTGCGAGGTCGACTTCCTGACGTTCGAGTCGATCAGGGTGCCAGGCATCCACGTGCTCGGCGATTCGGTGCAAACCGCGCCGCTGATGGCGAAAGCGGGACAGATGGCGAACCAGCATGGCAAGGTGTGCGCGGCGGCGGTGCTCGCGCTCCTCGCCGATCGGCCGATCGATCGCTCGCCGGTGCTGCGGAATAGCTGCTACAGCTTCGTCAGCGATCGCGAGGCCGGGCACATCAAGTCACTGCATCGCTACGACGCGGCGCAGAAGACGTTCGTCCCCGATGCGGCTGCCTCGGTGTCGAACGACAAGAGCTTGCGAGACGGCGAGGAAGCGTTCGCGTGGTGGCGCGCGATACGCGCCGATATGCTGGGCTGAGGCGTTACGCCGTCTCCGCTTCCTTCGCCGCAGGTTCGGCCGGCTCCTCGAACACGAGCTTCACCTTCTCTGCGTCGTCCAGGTCGATCGTCACCTTGCCTCCGCCGACCAGGCGACCGAACAGGAGCTCGTCGGCGAGCGCCTTGCGGATCGTATCCTGGATCAGGCGCGACATCGGCCGTGCGCCCATCTGCGGATCGAAGCCCTTGCGCGCGAGAAACTCGCGAAGCTTCGGCATGAACGTCGGGTCGACCTTCTTCTCGTGAAGCTGCGTCTCGAGCTCGACCAGGAACTTGTCGACCACGCGCAGGATAACCTCGTGATCGAGCGAGGAGAATGAAATCGTCGCGTCGAGCCGATTGCGGAACTCGGGCGTGAAGAGCTTCTTGATCTCGCCCATCTCGTCGCCGGCCTGCTTCTCGGTCGCGAAACCGATCGTGTGACGCGCGAGTTCACCCGCGCCCGCGTTCGTCGTCATGATGATGATGACGTTGCGGAAATCGGCCTTTCGCCCGTTGTTGTCGGTGAGCGTCCCGTGGTCCATCACCTGCAGCAGGATGTTGAAGATGTCCGGATGTGCCTTCTCGATCTCGTCGAGCAGAAGCACGCTGTACGGATGCTTCGTGATCCCCTCGGTCAACTGGCCGCCCTGATCGAAGCCGACGTAGCCCGGCGGCGCGCCGATCAACCGCGACACCGCATGGCGCTCCATGTATTCGGACATGTCGAAGCGCAATAGCTCGATGCCCAGGCAGAACGCGAGCTGACGCGCGACCTCGGTCTTGCCGACGCCGGTCGGGCCGCTGAACAGGAAATTGCCGATCGGCTTGCGCGGATTGCCGAGCCCCGAACGCGCCATGCGGATGGCCGAGACGAGCGCGTCGATCGCCCGGTCCTGGCCGAACACGACGTTCTTCAAATCGCGGTCGAGCGTCTTCAGCGCGTTGCGATCGTCGGATGAAACGCTCCTCGCGGGGATGCGCGCGATCTTCGCGACGATCTCCTCGACCTCGTTCTTGCCGATCACCTTCTTCTGCCGCGACTTCGGCAGGATCTTCTGCGCGGCGCCCGCCTCGTCGATGACGTCGATCGCCTTGTCGGGCAAGTGACGGTCGTTGATGAAGCGCGCGGCGAGCTCGGCCGCGGACGTCAGCGCCGCAGGCGCGTACTTGACGCCGTGGTGCTGCTCGAAGCGTGTCTTCAGTCCCTTCAGGATCTCGACCGTTTCCGCAACCGACGGCTCCGGGACGTCGACCTTCTGGAAACGGCGCGACAGCGCGTGATCCTTCTCGAAGATCTGCCGGTATTCGCCGTACGTCGTGGCGCCGATGCACTTGAGCGCGCCGGTCGAAAGCGCGGGCTTCAATAAGTTGGACGCGTCGAGCGTTCCACCGGAGGCGGCGCCGGCGCCGATGATCGTATGGATCTCGTCGATGAACAAAATCGACTTCGGATTTTCGGAAAGCTGCTTCAGTACGGCCTTGAGCCGCTGCTCGAAATCACCGCGGTACTTCGTTCCCGCGAGGAGCGCGCCCATGTCGAGCGAGTAGACCTGGAACTCCTTCAGGAGCTCGGGCACGTCGGTTTCGTTGATGCGACGCGCGAGCCCTTCGGCGATGGCCGTTTTGCCGACACCCGCCTCGCCGACCAGCAGCGGATTGTTCTTGCGGCGCCGGCACAGCACCTGGATCACGCGCTCGAGCTCGAGCTCGCGTCCGATCAACGGGTCGATGCGGCCGTTTCGCGCGAGCGCGTTCAGATTGATCGTGTAAGCGTCGAGCGCGCCTTGCGACTCGCTGCTCGTCTCGCTGTCGTCTTTCGCCTCCGAGGCTTTGTCCTGCTTCTGCTGAGGGCTCTTCGTGATGCCGTGCGCGATGTAGTTGACGACGTCGAGTCGCGTCACGCCGCGCTGGTTCAGGAAGTAGACGGCGTGCGATTCCTTTTCGCCGAACACGGCCACGAGCACGTTGGCGCCGGTGACTTCCTTCTTGCCGGACGACTGGACGTGCAAGATCGCCCGCTGGATGACACGCTGGAAGCCCTGCGTCGGCTGCGTGTCGGCGTCGGAATGCGCGGCAAGCCGCGGGGTGTGCTCGTTGATGAAGTCGGTCAGGACACCGCGCAGTTCGTCGAGGTCGACGCCGCAGGCCTTCAGCACTTCGGCAGCGGACGGGTTGTCCAGCATCGCGAGCAGCAAATGCTCGACGGTGATGAACTCGTGCTGCTTCTGCCGAGCCTCGACAAAAGCCATGTGGAGGGAAACTTCCAGTTCCTGCGCGATCATGTTGCTTCCTTGCCCTCGTTGCTTCGCCGAAAACCGTTCCCGGCGAGGCGAGTCGCCCGCTTCCGGGCGCCTCCTTGTCGTTTAACGCCTAAGTTTCCTCCATCGTGCACTGAAGCGGATGCTGATGCTTACGTGCAAGATCGATGACCTGGTCGACCTTCGTCGCCGCGACCTCGCGCGTGTACGTGCCGCAAACACCCATGCCTTCACGGTGCACCTGGAGCATCACCTGCGTGGCCTTTTCACGACTCATGCTGAACACAGTTTGGAGCACGATGACCACAAAGTCCATCGGCGTGTAGTCGTCGTTCAGCAAAACGACCTTGTACAGTGGCGGTGGCTTGACTCGCGTCCGTTCCGCCTCGAGCACGTTGCCGTGCTGCTCCTGGTTGGACATCGCGCTTCGCAGAACCTAGCTGGGGTTCATGTTTGATGATTGCAACAATTTTTTCAAGAGGAAGGCGGATGAGCGGACCCGCATAGCGTCGTTCCCCGCCTCCCGCAAGGGTTTCGGACCGGCTTTCGTGCTGTCGGCGGTTCGCGGCATGCAAACGCAAGTTTTACATCATTCGTGCGTGGTTTTGTGCCGGGAGCGCCGCTTTACGGCACCCTGCAGCGACGAAACACGCCGGTCTCGGGTGCGAGACGTCGCTTCATCGGGAAACGATGCAAGTTTCGCGCTACGACCGGTCGATGCCCATGTCCGCCCAAGGCTGCTCAACGGGCGCCGGCCACGCGGCCAGGTAAAAGGTGGGCGGGCCGATGTGCCGAGGTTCCGCTTGCCCGACGTGATTGCGAAGCCGTCGAAAGGAAGGCTACATGCGCTCGATCATCGCCTGGCCGAAGCCCGACGTCGAAACCTGCGTCGCGCCCTGCATCAGGCGCGCGAAGTCGTACGTCACGATCTTGTCCGCGATCGCCTTCTCGAGGCTCGACGTGACGAGGTCGGCGGCCTCGCGCCAACCCATGTGCACGAGCATCATTTCGGCGGACAGGATTTCCGAGCCCGGGTTCACGTAGTCCTTGCCGGCGTACTTGGGCGCCGTTCCGTGCGTCGCCTCGAACATCGCGACCGAATCCGACATGTTCGCGCCCGGCGCGATGCCGATGCCACCGACCTCCGCCGCGAGCGCGTCCGAGATGTAGTCTCCATTCAAATTGAGCGTTGCGATCACGTCGTATTCGGCCGGCCGGAGCAGGATCTGTTGCAGAAACGCATCGGCGATCACGTCCTTGACGACGATGTCGCGCCCGCTTTTCGGATTGCGGAAAGCGCTCCACGGGCCGGCGTCGATCTCCTTCGCGCCAAATTCGCGCTGCGCGAGCGCATAACCCCAGTCCCGGAACGCCCCCTCGGTGAACTTCTGGATGTTGCCCTTGTGAACGAGCGTCACCGAGCGCCGGTCGTTGTCGATCGCGTATTGCAGCGCCTTGCGTACGAGCCGCTCGGTACCCTCGCGCGACACGGGTTTGATGCCGATGCCCGACGTCTCGGGGAAACGGATCTTGCGCACGCCCATTTCGTTCACGAGGAAATCGATCACCTTCTTCGCGCCGGCCGATCCCTCCGGCCATTCGATGCCTGCGTAGATGTCCTCGGAGTTCTCGCGGAAGATCACCATGTCGATCTTCTCGGGCTCCCTGACGGGTGAAGGCACGCCGCGGAAGTAACGGACCGGGCGCAGGCAGACGTAGAGATCGAGTTGCTGGCGCAGCGCTACGTTGAGCGAGCGGATGCCGCCGCCGACCGGCGTGGTGAGGGGCCCCTTGATCGACACGACGTAGTCGCGAACGATGTCGAGCGTCTCCTCGGGAAGCCACACATCCGGCCCGTACACGCGCGTCGACTTCTCGCCGGCGTAGATCTCCATCCAATGGATGCGCCGCTTGCCGCGATAAGCTTTTGCGATGGCCGCATCGACGACCTTGATCATCACCGGCGTAATGTCGACGCCGGTGCCATCTCCCTCGATATACGGAATGATCGGGTTGTCGGGGACGACGAGGCTGAAATCAGAACGGACCTCGATCTTCGCGCCGCCTGACGGGACGCTGACATGCTGGTACATGGGGTCTCCTGGCCGGGCGAGCGCAGGTGACGCTGCGCCGCCGAAACGTCTAATTATGCGGCAACGGTCGCAACGAACTCCCTACGCCGTTACGGTGTGCTCCCGCGAAGCCGCGAAGAACGTGCGCGCGATCGGACCCCTCTCGATCGGCTGTTAAAATTCGCGCGCGATGATCCGGCGCCTTCTCGCCCGCCTTCTGCCCGGCAGCAGCGCGCCCGAGCCCCGCGTCTTTTCGCCGGACGAGCACGCGGTCCGCAAGGATCAGGTGTCCGGCGCGGCCCGCACGGTCATTCGGCGCCTTCAGGAGGAAGGCTTCAAGGCGTTCGTCGTCGGGGGCGCCGTGCGCGATCTGCTGCTCGGCATCGCGCCGAAGGACTTCGACATCGCGACCGATGCGACGCCCGAGCAGGTGAAACCGCTCTTTCGACGCGCGTTCATCATCGGACGACGCTTCCGCCTCGTGCACGTGCACAGCGGCAGCGAAGTGGTCGAGGTGTCGACGTTTCGCGCCGCGCAGACCGGCGACGATGCGACCGACGAGCACGGGCGCCTTCTGACGGATAACGTTTACGGCTCGCAGGCCGAGGACGCGGCGCGGCGCGACTTCACCATCAACGCGCTCTACTTCGACCCGCAAACCGAAACCATCTGGGACTATGTCGGCGGCATGCCCGACATTCGCGCGCGGCGTCTGAAGCTCATCGGTCCGCCGGTGACGCGCTACCGCGAAGACCCGGTGCGGATGCTTCGCGCCGTGCGCCTCGCAGCCAAGCTCGGACTGGTCATTGACCGCCGAACCGAGGCGCCGATCGCCAAGCTCGCGCCGCTGATGCAGAACGTTCCGCCACCGCGGCTGTTCGACGAGATGCAGAAGCTGCTTTTATCCGGACACGCGGTGGATACGCTCAAAAGCCTTCGCGAGCACGGACTTTCGCACGGGCTTTTGCCCCTTCTCGACGTGATCCTCGAGCAGCCCCTCGGCCATAAGTTCATCGAGTGCGCGCTCGAAGGGACCGACGTGCGCGTGCGCGAAGACAAGGGCGTGTCGCCGGCGTTCCTGTTCGCGGCGCTTTTGTGGCACGAGGTGATCGCGACGTGGAAGGCGGCGAAGGAACGCGGCGAGCGGCCCCTGCCGGCGCTCTTCGACGCGATGGATGAAGTGCTCTCCGCACAGGCGGAACGCATCGCGATTCCGCGCAGGTTCGAGGCGACGATCAAGGAGATCTGGTCGCTGCAGCCGCGCTTCGAGCAACGCGCGGGCTCGCGGCCGGCGCGACTCCTCGCGCATCCGCGTTTTCGCGCCGCCTATGATTTTCTGGCGCTGCGCGGCGAAAGCGGTGAAGTGCCGCGGTCGCTCGTCGATTGGTGGACGCGCTTCCAGGTCGCCGACGACGACGAGCGCACGGCGATGCTCAAGCCCGAGGAGGCGCCGAAGAAGCGCCGTCGGCCGCGAAGCCGACGAAGGCGCGTCGAACGAACGGAAGAAGCGCCGTCACCGGGCGCCGAAAAATAGCGGCTCCGCGCGATGCCGGCGCACGCGTTCCTCGGTCTTGGCAGCAATCTCGCGCATCCGCGGCGACAACTTGCAAAGGCGCTTGCGCGCATCGAAGCGATTCCCGGTGTACAAGTGCTTCGCGTATCGCGGAACTATCGAACCGCGCCGATCGGCGGGATGCCGCAGCCCGATTACGTCAATGCGGTCGCGCGCGTTTCGACGTCGCTTCCGCCGCGCGCCCTGCTGGCGCGTCTTCTCGCAATCGAGCGCAAGCAACATCGGCAGCGCGATGCGTCCACGCCGCGGAACGCGCCGCGAACGCTCGATCTCGATTTGCTACTATACGGCGCGCGCCGCATCCGCTCGCCGCGGTTGACCCTTCCGCATCCGCGAATGCACGAGCGCGCGTTCGTGCTGCGGCCGCTTTGCGACATCGCGCCTACGGCGAGGATTCCGGGCCGCGGCATTGCGAAGCGCTTTCTTCCGAGCGTGCGCGGGCAGCGCATCGCACGTACGCGGACGCATCGACGCAGGGCGTGAACGGCGCATCGCGCCCCGCCGCCCGGTTTGCAAGTCTCACCCGACCCCGATGGATCTCGCCGCCTGCCGTTACATCGTCATCGAGGGACCGATCGGCGCGGGCAAGACGAGCCTCGCGCGCGAGCTCGCCCAGCACTTGGCCGCCGATGAGCTTTTGGAGCAGCCGGACGACAACCCGTTCCTCGCGCGCTTCTATGACGACATGGCGCGCTTCGCGCTGCCGACGCAGCTCACGTTCCTGTTCCAGCGCGTCGATCAGTTGCGAGGCCTCGCGCAGCTCGACCTCTTTCGCCGCCCGTCGGTTGCCGATTTCATGCTCGACAAGGATCCCCTGTTCGCACGGATCAACCTGACCGACGACGAGTACGCGCTCTACGACAAGGTGTACACCCACCTTCGGCCGCAAACGCCGACACCGGATCTTGTGGTGTATCTGCAGGCGCCGGTCGCGACGCTGACCGAGCGCGTGCACCGGCGCGGCGTGTCGTTCGAGCGCTCGATTCCCCCCGAATACCTTGCGCGGCTCGCCGACGCGTACACGCGCTATTTCTATCAGTACACCGAGGCGCCGCTTCTCATCGTCAACAGCGAGCGGCTCAATTTCGTCGACGATCGCAGCCATGTCGACCTTCTGCTGACGCGCATCGCCAACATGCGCGGCCAGCGCGAGTTCTTCAACCTGGGGCCTGCGTGATGGAGATTATCCGATCTGCGGAGGCATTGCGCGAGCGGTTGAAGCGCGCGGGCCGCGTCGCCTTCGTCCCGACGATGGGCAACCTGCACGAGGGTCATCTGTCGCTGATGCGCATCGCGCGGCGCAACGGCGACTGTGTCGTCGCGAGCATCTTCGTCAACCGGCTGCAGTTCGGACCGAACGAGGACTTCGACCGCTATCCGCGCACGTTCGACGCCGATTGCGGGAAGCTCGAGAAGGAGAACGTCGACGTGCTGTTCGCACCTTCCGAACAGGACATGTTTTCGACGCCCCAGGTCTACCGCGTGCAACCGCCGCCGGTCGGCGACGAGCTCGACGGTGCGTTCCGCCCCGGCTTCTTCAACGGCGTGTGCACCATCGTGCTGAAGCTCTTCAACATGGTGCACCCGGACGTCGCGGTGTTCGGAAAGAAGGATCGGCAGCAGCTCAAGATCGTCCGCGGCATGGTGCAGCAGTTCAACCTGCCGATCCAGATCGTGCCCGGAGAGACGATTCGCGCCGACGACGGCCTCGCGCTTTCGTCGCGCAATACCTATCTGACGCCGGTCGAGCGCACGGAAGCGCCGCGGCTGTATCGCATGCTGCGTCATATCGCCGACGAAATCGCCGGTGGGCGCACCGACTACGCGAACCTGGAAGCAGCGGGGCGCGCGGAGCTCGCGGGTCACGGCTGGAAGGTCGATTACATCGCCGTGCGCAACGGCATCGGGCTGCGCATTCCGCATCCCGAGGGCTTCGACCACCCGAATCTCTTGATCGTGCTCGGCGCGGCGACGCTTGGCGCGACTCGATTGATCGACAACGTCGACGTCGTGAAGAAGGATGGAGAGGACTGAATTGGTGCCAGGGAGAGGACTGAATTGGTGCCAGAGATGTATTTCTAATTGGTGCCAGAGATCATTTCCGAATACATCTCTGGCACGCATTTCCAAATCATCTCTGGCACCAATTCAAGCACTCTGTTTCGGCATCCTCGCGACCATCCGCGCGGCGCGCCGGGCCGGCGCGAGCGCGAGCCAGTTGCCGACGATGGCGAGCGCGACGCCGAACGCCGCGACGATCGTCCATCGATAACCCTCGAAGAGCGTCGACAAAATCATCGCAACGATTGGCGTCGCGATGTTCACGTACGACGTCGATGCGGCACCAAGGTCCTTCAGGAGCGTCAGATACGCGCCGAAGGCGATCACGCTGCCGAATACGGCGAGATACAGCAGCGAGGCAACGTACGGCCAGCGCGCGTCGAACGACCATGATGCGCCGAGTGCCCATGCCATCAGGGCCGCGGTCAGCGCGCCGTAAAGCATCCCCCACGCCGTACCGGTGAGGACCGGAATGCCTGCCGCCTGATTGCGTATCGCAGCCAGGTTGCCACCGGTCGCGATCATCGTCGCGCCCAACCCCAGCGCGATGCCGAGCGCCGCATCGCCACCTTGTCGCGCGTGCGTCAGCTCGGGAAGGAACAAGAGCGCGACGCCGACGACGCCGAGCGACGCG
>DATGGP010000065.1:0-3182 GCA_035308425.1 Casimicrobiaceae bacterium
GCAAGCGCCCGGCCGAATTCTTCGTCGGCTCGATCGAACCTCTCCGTCATTTCATAGAGATCGGCGAGCACCACGGCAGCGTCGGCCAGCGTGGTATCGACGCGCAGCGCTTCCACGAGCTCGGACTCCGCTTCCGCCAGCCGGTCCCGTTCCATGAGCAGAAGGCCGAGATTGAATCGCGCGCGGCCCCATCGGGGCTCGCGCGCAATGGCCTTTTGGTAGGCGGCGAATGCGTCGTCCCAGCGCTCCAGCTTGCGCAGTGCATTGCCCGCGTTCAAATGTGCGCGAGCGTAGTCCGGAGCAAGCTCGATCGCTCTGGAATAGCACTGCAATGCGCTCGCCGCATCACCGGCGTCCTCGAGCGGGTGACCGGATTCGATCAGCCGGTCGACTTCGCTTTGCATCACGCCCAGCCCTTCGCCCGCTCCACCGCCTTTTCCCATCCCGCGCGCATCTGCGCCACGCGATCGCGCGCCATCGAAGGCTCGAAGCGCCGATCGACGCGCCAGTTCGCAGCGACCTCGGCGTCACTCTTCCAGTACCCCACCGCGAGTCCCGCAAGGTAGGCCGCGCCGAGCGCAGTCGTTTCGAGCACTTTCGGCCGTACGACGGGCACGCCGAGCACGTCCGCCTGGAACTGCATCAGCAGATCATTCGCCGCCGCGCCGCCGTCGACGCGCAATTCGCGTAGCTGGACCGCCGCATCCCTCTGCATCGCATCGAGCACGTCGGCGCTCTGGAATGCGATCGACTCGAGCGCCGCGCGCGCGAGATGCGCCGCCGTCGTGCCGCGCGTTAGCCCGAACACCGATCCTCGCGCATACGCATCCCAATGCGGCGCGCCGAGACCCGCGAACGCCGGCACGAAATAGACGCCGCCACTGTCTTCGACGCGCGCCGCCAGCCGCTCGACGTCGGGTGCGGCACGAATGATCTGCAATCCGTCGCGCAGCCACTGGACGACGGCGCCGGCGATGAAGACGCTGCCTTCGAGCGCGTAATCGAGCGCGCCGTCACGTTTCCATGCGACCGTCGTCACCAGGTTGTTGCGCGAAGCGACCGCGTTCCTGCCGGTGTTGAGCAGCAGGAAGCATCCGGTTCCATAGGTGTTCTTGGCGAGACCCGGCCCGAGGCATGCCTGTCCGAACAGAGCCGCCTGCTGGTCGCCGGCGATCCCCGCGATCGGAACCGGAACGTTGTCGAGGCGCGTCTCGGCGCAAACGCCCGACGAAGCGACGATCTCGGGCAAAACGCTTCGCGGAACATCGAGCAACGCGCAAAGCTCGTCGTCCCAGTCGCCGCGCCGTATGTCGAAGAGCATCGTGCGACTCGCGTTCGATGCATCGGTGGCATGCACGCGGCCGCCGGTCAACTGGAAGAGGAGCCACGAATCGATGGTGCCGAACGCGAGCTCGCCGCGCTCGGCGCGAGAGCGCGCACTCGGCACGTGATCGAGCAACCATTTGACCTTCGTGCCGGAAAAATAGGCGTCGATCACGAGCCCGGTCTTGCTCGCGATGAGCTCGGCCTTGCCTTCGGCGCGCAACGCGTCGCACATCGGCGCGGTGCGGCGATCCTGCCAGACGATGGCATTTGCGATCGGCCTTCCGCTCGAGCGTTCCCATAGGACCGTCGTTTCGCGCTGATTGGTGATGCCGATCGCGGCAACGTCGCGCGCACCGATGCCGGCTTTCGCGAGCGCCTCGTGCATCACGCCCGATTGCGTCGCCCAGATCTCCGTCGCGTCGTGCTCGACCCATCCCGGTTGCGGAAAGATCTGTTGGAACTCCTGCTGCGCCGAGCTCACGATGCGCGCGCTCTGGTCGAACACGATCGCGCGCGAGCTGGTGGTTCCTTGATCCAGTGCCAGAATGAATGCCATGCTCGTTTTTCCGAGTTGGTGCCAAGCTCCGGCCGCATCTTCGATCGGCCTTCGCTCGAATGCAAGGCTCGACCGATCGGCACGCCTGCCCTCCGTATAATCGTCGCTTTCCCGGATGCCTCGCGCCGTGGCGCCTGTCGCAATCGCTCCGCTCGCTCGTCAGATTTCGCACGTAACAGCGATGGCCCTGTCTCCTCCCGCCTCGCCACGCGAGCGCCTCCATGCGCGCCGCGTCGTCTACGAAGGATTCAAGCGAGGCGACGGCCTCTTCGACATCGAGGGCCGGCTCACGGACGTCAAGGATCACGACATCGCGTTGCTCTCGGGCGTGCGCGCGGCCGGCGAGGCGATCCACGATATGTGGGTGCGCGTGACGATCGACCGCGACTTCACGATTCGCGACATCGAGGCGCAATCCGACCGCAACCCGTATCCGGGCGGATGCGAGCGCATCACGCCGCAATACCGGTCACTGATCGGCGCGAATCTCCTGAACGGCTTTCGCAAGCGTCTGCACGATACGCTCGGCCATGTGCGCGGTTGCACGCACTTGACCGAGATGCTGAGCTCGCTGCCGACGGCGGCCGTGCAGACCTTCGCCGGCCTGCGGAAGCGCGAGGACGAGGGTGAGCACAAGCCGTTTCAGCTCGATCGCTGCCACGCGCTCGAGACATCGACCGACACGGTACGCCGCTACTACCCGCGCTGGTATCGCGGAGCGGCCTGACGCCCCACGGAGACACGCGTGAAGATTCACGAATACCAGGGCAAGGAGCTGTTCCGCAAGTTCGGTATCGCGGTGCCGCGCGGCATACCGGCGTTCTCGCTGGACGAAGCCGTAAAGGCAGCGCAAACGCTCGGCGGGCCGGTGTGGGTCGTCAAGGCGCAGATTCACGCCGGCGGGCGCGGCAAGGGCGGCGGCGTCAAGCTCGCGCGGTCGATCGACGAAGTGCGCGCGCTTGCGTCGAACATGCTCGGCATGCGGCTCGTCACGCATCAGACCGGCGCCGGAGGCCAGCCGGTGCATCGACTGTTGATCGAGGAGGGCGCCGATATCAAAAAGGAGCTCTACGCCGCGATGGTCGTCGATCGCGTGTCGCAGCGCGTGGTGCTGATGGCGAGCGCCGACGGCGGCATGGACATCGAGGAAGTCGCGGCAAAGACGCCCGAGCGCATTCACAAGGTGACGATCGATCCGCGTACCGGATTGACCGACGCGCAGGCCGACGACATCGCGCGCAAGATCGGCATCGGCGATGCGCTGTTGCCGCAGGCGCGGACGCTCTTCGAATCGCTGTAC
>DATGGP010000066.1:0-63105 GCA_035308425.1 Casimicrobiaceae bacterium
ACAGCTGATAGCTGCCAAGCCTGACGACCACAGCCCGCCGGTCCCACCCCTTCCCATCCCGAACAGGACCGTGAAACGGCGGCGCGCCGATGATAGTACGGACCTCCCGTGCGAAAGTAGGTCATTGTCAGGCACCCTCAACGCAAACGCCCCGGCATCCCCGGGGCGTTTTGCATGTTGCGTCCTGCTGCGACGTTACGCCACTACTGTCCCCACGCCTCGATCTCGGT
Organism: Casimicrobiaceae bacterium; assembly: GCA_035308425.1. Lineage (GTDB taxonomy): Bacteria > Pseudomonadota > Gammaproteobacteria > Burkholderiales > Casimicrobiaceae > VBCG01. The sequence continues at coordinate 231 of DATGGP010000066.1, forward strand.
GATGCGCGACCACACGCCGTCCTGCGTCCCCGTCACGCTGATTCGTATCTTCGAGGTCACATAGGGCGTGAACCAGACCGTTCGCTTGATGAGATTGTTTCCGCTGACGCTTGCAAGCGTCACCCATGCCGAGCCGTTCCATCCTTGCACGTCGAATGACGTGAGAACGTACTTGGTGCCGGTCATTGCATCGGTCGGCTCGACCGGACTCAGATAATTGTCCTGCACCGAGTAGACGACGACGTGGTCGAAGGTCCTCGTCGCGCTGAAATTGATCTGCACCCAATCGGGGAATGCCGAGGGCGTGCCGTCCGACCAGCCGGCGAAGTTGCCCCAATTGGCACCCGATCGCTTGTTGTCGATCACCGTCCAGGCAGGAAAGCTCGGTCCCCAGATCGACGATGCCGACGCGCTGCCGCCGTTCGAGGCGAGTGCGAAATTCGTCGACGATGTCGTCGTCGAGCTCCATGCCTCGATCTCCGTGATCCGCGACCATACGCCGTCCTGCGAGCCGTTCACCACCACGCGAATGCGGTCGCTCGAATAGGCACTGAACGAGACGATGCGCTTGATCCGGTTGTTGCCCGTGACGCTTCCGAGCGTCACCCACGCCGAGCCGTTCCATCCCTGCACGTCGAACGACGAAATGACGTACTTCGTCCCGGTCATCGAATCGGTCGGCTCGACTGGACTCAGGTAGTTGTCCTGCACGGAGTAGACGACGACGTGATCGATCGTCTTCGTGCCGTTGAAATTGATCTGCACCCAATCGGGGAACGCGGATGGCGTTCCGTCCGACCAGCCGGCGTAGCTGCCCCAGTTGGCACCCGATCGCTTGTCGTCGATCACCGTCCATGCGGGGAAGCTCGGACCCCATGTGGACGACGCGGAGGCTATGGCACCATTCGAAGCGAGCGCGACGTTCGTTCCGTTGGTCGGTGCATTGACCGTTTGCATGAACGACGCGCTCGTCGATCCCGCGTTCGCCGCATCGCCCGAATATGTCGCGATGATCGCGTGCGATCCAGTGACAAGCGCATTCGTCGCGCAGGCGGCGGAAGCGGCGCTGCCGCCACCGCTCAATGCGACCGCGGTGCAGCCGAAGATCGACGCGCCGTTGTCGGTGAAGCTCACGGTTCCCGTTGGGCTCGCGCCGCTGACGGTCGCGGTGAACGTTGTCATGGCTCCGGTGAGTGAAGGATTCGGCGTGCCGACCAGGGTTGTGGTCGTGGAAGCGGGCGTCGCTACCGTGCTGCCCGACGCGACCTGCACGGTCATCGCGCTTGCGCTCGCCGAGAGCACGGTGATGTTGATGCCATACGTCGAGTCGGTGAACGTTTGTCCTGCCACGAGGGCAGCATCGGTGAACGCGGAAGTCCCGGGCGTCATGTCGAGCAGTTCGGTATCGTCGTTCCACGCGTCGCATCCCGGACAATAAGTCTCGAATGGCGTCGACACGCGGATCTGCGCGCCATTGCTGGGAAACGCCGAGAGCGGGCTGTCGAATCCGATCGGCTGCCGGAATTCGATCCAGTACGTCCGGTTTGCCGAACTCGTTGGCACCTTCACCGCGTAGGTCGAGCCGCCCGCCACTTCGATCGGCGTCAGCGTGTACGTCGCGCTTCCGCCGGTGTACGTCTTGACCGTCGACGACGCGATCCATGAAAGCTTCGACTTCTGCATCGCGTTGTAATGCATCGCGCGCTGGTTGCCCATGGTGTCGAATGGATCGCCGTATTCGGCGACGCTGCAGCTTCCGCCGATGATGCCGCTCCCGCAGCGCAGGCTCCCCGCATGCAGCAGACCGAAGTTGTGCCCTATCTCGTGCGCGACCACCGAGGTTGCGAACGATCCGGTGCCGTTGATCCACGATTTGTGCGGATAACCGATATACGCGAGGCCCAACCATCCGCAGGAGGGCACTGTCGGGAACACATAGACGACGAAGTTGTAGGCGGCCGGATCGTACGTGCCGCCGAGCGCCTTCGACGCCGTCTCGGCCGACGATCCGATCGACTCCCAGTCGTTATCGTTGCAGGTCGCCGGCTGGGGCATGCCGATATTGACCCAGCCCGGCGTCGCGGTCACGTTCATGATCTGGGAGCCGTACGACGCCTCGTTGAAGAAGTTCGCGACGCTGTCCGCATTGGTCGTCATCACTTGCGTCACCTGCGACTGGCTGAACCCCGGTGTGGCGGTGTTGTTGAAGTTCGCCATGATGACGAGCACGCTGTTGGCGGTTGCGGCCTTCGCCAATCCGCCGTTGCGCTCGATTGCGCTCGACGGTTGCGCGAGGATCGTGATGCGAAGCGGGGTGATGGACTCGCCGTCGGCTTCGACCACGCCGGCCACGCGTAAGCGCATGCCTGGCGCGAGCGCTGATGGCAACAGCCCGAGCCGCAGCCGGTTCGACTTGCCCGACGCCGATCGCAACTCATAGATGAACAAGCTCTTCCCATGCGCGAAATCGTCGGCATGGAGGACGCCAAGCGTGCCCTCGATCTCCGCATTGGCCTTTGGCAAAACATTCGGTGCGCCCGCGACCCGTTCCACCGATTCGACTTCGAGCCACTTGCCGTTGGCGTGTCCGGCGACCTTCACGCGTGCGCCGGATGGAAGGGCGTCGGCATCGTCACCGCGTAGCGGCACGAGCGTTCCGTCGTCGAGCGCGAGCTCGACGTGCCGGTTCGACGTCCCGCGCGTCGCGTCGTCGATGACGAGCGCGTGCACGGTACCAAGCAGGGTCGGCGACAAATCGTCGGCTACGTGATCGGTCTGCGCGAGAAGCGCGTCGGCGTGCGCGCGCACGTCGGGCGAATGGGACAGCGCCGCGAAGGCTGCAAGCAGCAGCGCGGTCGTCAATCGGGGAAGCGTCATCGAGAGAACCTGTCCTGGGAGCTCGGCGTTGGTTGTGGTGAACAAACAATGCTCGATGCGAGCGGGGATTCGCCAGCGGTGCAATTGCGAGCGAAGTCTATGCCATTTGCATAGAGCGTCCAAACCCGCCCGACGGCCGTGTCAGCGTCCGTTATATCGCTTTCAATGACAAGGTCCTGGTGCAACAAGGCGTTTGGGGTCAACGCATCCCTCCACCAGAGGGGCTCGGTGGAGCGGTTTTCGAGATGCCCTTCATCGGCACCATGCGTCGGTTTCCGCACAGTAGAATCGCCGGACGCAACAAACGTAGCGCACAACGCGTTCATGGGCGCACTGTCTCAGCTCATCGTTTCCGGCATCGCGGCCGGTTCGATCTATGCGCTTGCCGCGCTGGGATTCACGCTGCTGTGGCAAGCCTCGGGAACGATCAATTTCGCGCAGGGCGAGTTCGTCATGATCCCGGCGTTCGTGATGCTGTTCTTCGTCAATGCCGGCACGCCGCTTTGGCTTGCGTTCGTGCTCACGTGCGTCGTCGCGATGCTGCTGCTCGGCGCCGGATTCAAGCGCGCGATCGTCGATCCGCTGATTCGACACGGCGTCATCCCACTCGTGATTGCATCGCTCGGCCTTTCGATCGGGCTCAAGCAATTGATGAAATCCGGCTACAGCGCACAGGCGTTCCCGTTCCCGAGCCTCTTTCCCGCGGGTCAATTCTCGATCGCCGGAACTGCGTTGTCGTACGCCGACGTCGGCACGCTCGCGATCGCGGCGACGATCGTCCTCGCGTTGCAGGCGTTCCTCGATCGCACCGTCACCGGAAGGTCGATGCAGGCGGTCGCGCAGAACCGCGAAGCCGCGCGCGTGCTCGGCATCGATGTCTCGCGAATGGTGCTCTATACGTTTCTCATCAACGCCCTGCTCGCCGTCGTCGCGGCGCTTCTCGTCACGCCGGCGTACCTCGCGAAGTTCGACATGGGCGACTCGCTCGGCCAGAAGGCGTTTTTCGCCGCGATCATCGGCGGTTTCAACGAAACGCGCGGCGCGCTGCTTGGAGGTGTACTGATCGGCGTGCTGGAGAACGTCGTCGGCTTCTACGTCTCGCCGGCGTACAAGGAAGGCGTGGCGCTCGTGCTGTTCCTGGTCGTGATCCTCGTTCGTCCCGAGGGCCTGCTTGGCAGGCCGCAGGAGCGCAAGGTATGAGGTTGATTGCCGGCGAAGCGCATGGCGACGTCGTTGATGTGAGGAGCGCCTCTCGCGTGCATGTCGTGTCGCGCGTCCGCGCCATCGCCGTCGCGCTCGTCGTCATCGCGTTCGCGCTCCTTCCGCTCTTCCTCAAGAGCTATGGAACTTATCTGTGCACGCTGTTCTGCGTGACGCTGATGGCGACGTTCGGCCTCAATCTCACCGTCGGTTACGCAGGGCAGATGTCGCTCGGTCACGCCGCGTTCTACGGCATCGGTGCGTACATCGCAGCGGTCGCACTCGAGGCCGGCGTTCCCTTTTTCGCCGTGCTGCCGATCGCAGCGCTCGCGTGCTTCGCTGTCGGGCTTGCGCTCGGCTTTCCCGCCCTTCGCGTGCAGCACCACTATCTCGCATTCGCGACGCTCGGCTTCAACATCCTCGTCTTCCTCGTCATGCGCAACGAGGAGAAGCTCACGGGCGGCACGTATGGAATATCGGGCATTCCGAGGCCCTCGCTCTTCGGCTTCTCGCTCGACGGCGTGCTTCCGTTCTTCTGGTTCACGCTCGCGGCGACGCTGATCCTGATCGCGCTCCTCGGCTGGCTGCTCCGCTCGCCGTGGGGCCGGGCCTTCGCGGCGCTTCGCGACAATCCGATCCGCGCCGAGAGCCTCGGCATCAACATCACCGCATACACGCTTCTCGCGTTCGCGATCGGCGCGGCGTGCGCGGGCATTGCCGGCGTGTTCTTCGCTGCGCTCGTGCAGTACGTCGAGCCGGCGCCGTTCCACTTTTCGGTGTCGTTCATGATGCTGCTCGCGATCATCGTCGGCGGCACCGGACGCTTCTTCGGTCCCGTGATCGGCACCGTGATCATCGTGCTCTTGCCCGAATGGCTGCGCTTCATGCAGAACTGGTACCTGGCGATCTTCGGCTTCGCGATCGTCGCCCTGATGATCTGGCTGCCCGGGGGCATCCTGTCGCTTCCCGAGCGCGTTGGATGGCGAAAGCGGCTAACGTGACGCAACCGCTTCTCGAAGTTGCCGATGTTCGCAAGACTTACGGCGCGATCAGGGCCGTCGACGGCGTGTCGTTCGCGGTTGGGCAAGGCGAAATCGTCGGCGTCATCGGACCGAACGGCTCGGGCAAGACGACGCTCTTCAACAGCATCCTCGGCCAGATCAAGCCGTCGACCGGCTGCGTGCGCTTCGAGGGCGAGGACATCACCGGAATGTCGCCGCTCGCGCTCGCGCGCCGGGGCATCGGCCGCACGTTCCAGTCGCTGCAGGTGTTCGTGACGTTGTCGGTGCGCGACAACCTGATCGCGGCCGCGCAGGAGTTTCAGGGCACGATGCGCGAGCGCCTGTTCGCGCCGCCCGATGCGGGACTTCGCGCGCGCGCCGATGCGATGATCGATCTGTTTCGCCTCACCCACATCGCGCACCTGCCAGCGGGAAAGCTCTCGTACGGTCAACAGAAGCTGATCGATATTGCGATGGCCTTCATGCCGAAGCCCCGGCTCGTGCTGCTGGACGAGCCGTGCGCGGGCGTCAATCCCGGTCTCGTCGACGAGCTGCGCGAGCTGCTCGCGACGCTCAATCGTTCGCAGGGCGGCAGCTTCGTCGTCATCGAGCACAACATGGATTTCATCATGAGGCTCTGTCCTCACGTGATCTGCCTCGTCGAGGGACGGGTGCTCGCCGAGGGTGCGCCGCGCATCGTGCAGTCCGATCCGCGCGTGCTGGAGGCATACCTTGGCAATTGAAACGAGCGGTGCGCTGTCCGCCGCATCGGCGCCGATCGTCGAATTCGATCGCGTTGTCGCCGGCTATTCGCCAAGCCTCACGATCCTGAACGAGACGACGTTCGATGTTCGCAGGGCCGAGATCACGCTCCTGATCGGGCCAAACGGCGCCGGCAAGTCGACGGTACTGAAAACGCTCTTCGGCCTGCTCGTCCCGCGTGGCGGAGAGATCCGCTTCGAGGGCAGGCGCATCGATGGTCGGGCACCGCGCGAGCTTCTCGCCGAAGGCATCGCGTTGGTGCCGCAGGGACGCAATCTCTTCGGCTCGCTGACGGTTCGCCACAACCTCGAGCTCGGCGGGGTGACATTGCGCCGACACGAACTCTCGGAGCGCGTCGACGAGGTGCTCGAGCGCTTCCCCAGGATTCGCGAGCGCATCGACAACCAGGCGTCGACGCTGTCCGGCGGCGAGCAGAAGCAGCTCGAGATCGGCCGCGCGCTGCTGCTTCGCCCGCGCGTGCTTCTGATCGACGAGCCGTCGATCGGGCTATCGCCGAAGCTCGTTTCCGACGTGATGACGCGGCTTCGCGCACTCGCGGACGCCGGCACGACGGTACTCATCGTCGAGCAGAACGTCCGCACGGCGCTCGAGTACGCGGATCGCGCGCTGGTGCTCGAAATGGGACGGATCGCGCTCGACCGTCCCGCATCGCAGCTTCTCGGCGATCCGAACCTCAACCGCCTCTTCCTCGGCGGTCACGTCGAAGCACGCGTTGCATGACCTGCATCGCGCGCGATAATGCGGCCGTGACGATCCGAGCCGATTCGCAGGGAGCCAATACGCGATGATCGACAAACGCGTCGCGTCGATCGGCGCTGCCGTCGCCGGCATCGAAGACGGTTCGACGGTGATGATCGGCGGCTTTGGCACCGCCGGCCTTCCGCTCGAGCTGATCGACGCGCTGATCGCGCAGGGTGCGCGCGGCTTGGCGATTGTCAGCAACAATGCGGGCAATGCCGATGCAGGCCTTGCCGCGCTGCTTGCCACCGGCATGGTACGCAAGATCATTTGTTCGTTTCCGCGCCAGATCGATTCATGGGTGTTCGACGCGCTCTATCGCTCGAGGAAAATCGAGCTCGAGCTCGTGCCACAGGGGAATCTCGCCGAGCGCATTCGCGCGGCCGGCGCCGGCATAGGAGCGTTCTACACGCCGACCGGTTACGGTACCGAGCTCGCGCGAGGCAAGGAGACGCGCGAGATCGACGGCCGCCGGTACGTGCTCGAATATCCGATTCACGCGGACTACGCGCTGATCAAGGCCGATCGCGGCGATCGTCACGGCAATCTCGTCTACCGCAAGACCGCTCGCAACTTCGGGCCGATCATGGCGACGGCCGCGAAATGCACGATCGCGCAGGTGCGCGAAACCGTCGACTTGGGCGTGCTCGATCCCGAGGTCATTGTCACGCCAGGCATCTTCGTGCAGCGCATCGTGCAGGTGCCGACTATCGTCGGCGCGCGTCAACAGGCATCATCCTGATATCGCGAAGGAGCGCAGCATGCAACGTCGAACCCGCGATCGAATGGCAGCGCGCATTGCGCAGGACATTCCCGATGGCGCCTACGTCAACCTGGGCATTGGCTTGCCGACGCTCGTCGCGAATCATTTGCCGAAGGATCGCGAGATCATTCTGCAAAGCGAGAACGGCGTGCTTGCGATGGGACCCGCGCCCGCGGGCGGCATGGAGGATCCTGATCTCATCAACGCAGGCAAGCAGCCGGTGACGCTGCTGCCGGGCGGCGCGTTCTTCCATCAGGCCGACTCGTTCGCGATGATGCGCGGCGGCCATCTCGACATATGCGTGCTCGGCGCCTTTCAGGTCTCCGTCGATGGTGATCTCGCGAACTGGCACACCGGCGAGCCCGACGCGATTCCCGCCGTCGGCGGTGCGATGGATCTCGCGATCGGCGCGAAAAAGGTCTACGTGATGATGGAGCACCAGACGAAGAAGGGCGAAAGCAAGATCGTTCGCGCCTGCACGTACCCGCTGACAGGCGTACGGTGCGTCGATCGGATCTACACCGATCTCGCCGTGCTCGACGTGACGAAAGCGGGTCTCGTCGTCGTCGATATCGTCGACGGGTTGTCGTTCGACGAGCTGGAGCGGCTGACCGGTGTCGGGCTCAGGCGTCAGAGGTCGGAGGACAGAGGACAGAAAGCGCGCCATGAACGATCGACCATTGCAATGGAAGCGAGCGGATCTACATGAGCGACGTGTTCATCTGCGACGCAGTTCGCACGCCGTTCGGGCGCTACGGTGGCGCGCTTTCGAGCGTGCGGACCGACGATCTCGCGGCGGTACCGCTTCGCGCGCTCATTGATCGCAATTCCGGCGTCGACTGGACGCGCGTCGACGATGTGATCTACGGCTGCGCGAACCAGGCGGGCGAAGACAATCGCAACGTGGCGCGAATGGCATTGCTGCTCGCCGGACTCCCCGAGCAGGTGCCGGGCGCCACCGTGAATCGGCTTTGCGGTTCGAGCCTCGACGCCGTCATGAACGCCGCGCGAGCGATCAAGTGCGGCGAAGCGTCGCTCGTAGTCGCCGGTGGCGTCGAGAGCATGTCGCGCGCGCCTTTCGTGCTCGGCAAGACGACCGAGCCGTTCTCGCGCAGCGCGAAGATCGAGGACACGACGATCGGCTGGCGATTCGTCAACCCGTCGATGAAGGCGCGCTACGGCATCGACTCGATGCCCGAGACTGCCGAAAACGTCGCCGAGCAATTCAACGTGAGCCGGGCGGATCAGGACGCGTTCGCGTTGCGGAGCCAGCAGCGCGCGGCCGCTGCAATCGCCGAAGGCCGCATGGCCGAGGAGATCGTGCCGGTCGCAGTCGAGCGGAAAAAGGTTGAGCCGCTTCTCGTCGCCAAGGACGAGCATCCACGCGCGACGTCGCTCGAAGCACTTGCGAAGCTTTCCCCGATCGTGCACCCGAACGGCACGGTGACGGCGGGCAATGCATCCGGCGTCAACGACGGCGCGTGCGCGCTCATGCTCGCTTCCGAAGAGGCATTGGACCGCTTCGGCTTGACGCCCCGCGCGCGCGTCATCACGGGCGCTGTTGCCGGCATTGCGCCGCGGATCATGGGCATGGGCCCCGTACCGGCGACGCGCAAGGCGCTCGGGCTTGCGCGCCTCGATCTTCGCGCGATGGATGTCATCGAGCTCAACGAAGCGTTTTCCGCGCAGGCGCTCGCGGTGATCCGCGAGCTTGGTTTAAGCGATGACGATCCGCGCGTCAATCCGAACGGTGGCGCGATCGCGCTGGGACATCCGCTCGGCGCGAGCGGCGGTCGGCTTGTCACGACGGCGGTTTATCAATTGCACAGAACGCGCGGCCGCTACGCGCTTTGCACGATGTGCATCGGCGTGGGACAGGGAATCGCGCTCGTCGTCGAGCGGGTCTGACGCGATCACCTACGGCATGAACGAACCCTTGTTCACGACCGACGCGTTGCGGGCGATCTTTTCGCCGAGCGCGCGTCTTTCGCGGATGCTCGAATTCGAGGCGGCGCTCGCGCAGGTCGAGGCGAACGTCGGTGTCATCCCGAAGCATGCCGGCGATGTGATCGAACGTCATTGCGACGTCAGTCGATTCGAGGTCGATGCGATCGAAAAGGCTGCGCAGGACGCCGGCAACCTCGCCATTCCGCTGGTCGCCGCGCTCACGCGCGACGTCGCGCAGGAGGACGCCGAGGCGGGGGGCTTCGTCCACTACGGTGCAACGAGCCAGGATGCGATCGACACGGGACTTATGCTGCAGCTTCGCGATGCGCTCGTCGTCATCGAAGCCGATCTGGCGCGACTTTCGACGGCGCTCGCCGGACTGGCGCGAAAGCATGCGACAACGTCGATCGCGGGTCGCACGTGGCTGATGCACGCGGCGCCGACGACGCTCGGCGTCAAGCTCGCGGCGATCGTGAGCGCGCTCGACCGTGATCGCGATCGAATCGCTTCTGCAGGCGAGCACGCGCTCGTGTTGCAATTCGGCGGCGCAGTCGGCACGCTCGCCTCGCTCGGCGACAAGGGGATCGCGGTTGCGGAAGCGTTGGGCGCGCGTCTTGGTCTTCGCGTTCCCGACATGCCGTGGCACACCGAGCGCGATCGCATTTGCGAGATCGCCGCGGCGCTCGGGGTGATGACGGCAACGCTCGGTAAGCTCGCGCGTGACCTCGCACTGCTGGCGCAAAGCGAGGTAGGGGAAGCGGCCGAGCCGAGCGCGCCGGGGCGGGGCGGCTCGTCGACAATGCCGCAGAAGCGCAATCCGGTCGGCGCATCGATCGCGCTCGCTGCTTCGATTCGTGTGCCCGGGCTCGTCGCGACGATGCTGCACGCCGCGGTGCAGGAGCACGAGCGCGGCCTCGGCAACTGGCCTGCCGAATGGGAAACGATGCCGCAGATCGCGATGCTGGCCGGCGGCGCCCTTCGCGCGATGGCCGCTGTTGCCGAAGGCCTCGACGTCGACAAGGCGCGGATGGCGGCGAACCTCGACATCACGCACGGACTGATTTTCGCCGAGGCGGTGCAGATGGCGTTGGCGCCCACACTTGGGCGAGACGCCGCACATACCCTGGTCGCGAGCGCCTGTCGGCGCGCCGTCGAAAAACGCGTTCACTTGCGCGACATTCTGGAACGCGAGGCGACGATCGGCCGCGTGCTCGATCGCAAAGCGCTCGATCGGCTTTTCGATCCCGCGAACTACATCGGGGAGAGTCGAGCGTTCATCGAGCGCGCACTCGCTCACCATCGCTGACGATACAAGAGCGTCAAAGCGTCATGCCAATCGCCGACCTTCCCGGCGTGCGCCTGCACTATCGCGTCGACGGCGAGTCGGGGACACCGCCGCTTTTGCTTTCGCATGCGCTCGGCGCATCGCTCGACATGTGGGAGCCGCAAATCCCGTCGTTCGCGGCGCGTTTTCACGTCATCCGCTACGATCACCGCGGTCACGGCCGATCCGAAGCGCCGCGTGGCCCTTGGTCGATCGAGATGCTCGCGCAGGACGCGCTCGACCTTCTCGACAGCCTGTCGGTTCCAACCGCGCATTTTTGCGGATTGTCGATGGGCGGCCAGGTCGGCATCTGGCTCGGCATCAACGCGCCCGATCGCCTCGATCGCCTCGTCCTCGCGAATACGGCCGCGAGGATCGGCACCGCCGAGTTCTGGAACGCACGGATCGACGCGGTTCGCAGCGGTGGCACCGCGTCGATCGCACCGGCGGTGCTTACCCGCTGGTTCTCGCAGCCGCTGATGGAGCAGTCGACGCCTATTGTCGCGAGGATGCGCGCGACGTTCGAGGCGATGCCCGCCGAGGCGTATGCATCGGCGTGCGCGGCCGTGCGAGACATGGATCTGCGCCACGCGCTGAGGCGCATTCATACGCCGACGCTCGTCATCGCTGGCAGCGACGACGTTTCGACGCCGCCCGAGGAGACGCGCTACACCGCCGATCACGTGGAGAACGCGCGCTACGTCGAGTTGCCGTCGTCGCACTTCTCGAACATCCTGTCCGCGCCGGCGTTCACGCAGGCGGTGGTGCAGTTCCTGTCAGGACGTCACTGAACCCATGGACGAACAAAAGCGTTACGACGACGGTCTTTCCGTGCGCCGCGCCGTGCTCGGCGACGCACACATCGATCGCGCGCTCGCGAAGCGCAATGCATTCAACGAGGAGTTCCAGGCGCTCATCACGCGCTATGCATGGGGCGAAATCTGGACGCGTCCCGGCCTTTCCCGGCACACGCGAAGCCTGTTGACGATCGGGATGATGGTCGCGCTCAATCGTCCCGACGAATTCCGCCTGCACGTTCGCGCGGCCTTCAACAATGGCGTCACGCGCGACGAGATTCGCGAGGTGCTGTTGCACAGCGCGATCTACGCCGGCGTCCCGGCGGCTAACTCGGCGTTTCACTGGGCCGAGGAGGTGTTCGCGGAGATCGACCAACAGCCAACACCATAAGCAGGGCCAGAGACGAAACTCGCGCGCGAGATGTCGCGATTCGTCCGGAGCTACGTCGGTGAGTTTCGTCTCTGACTCTACCGATCGGGCAGCCGCCGATGCAGCAGGAACGGTGCGCGCGCCTGTGCGAGGCAGAAATGGCCGACGACCTCGCCGAGCTTTCGCGATCGTGCGATCGCGTCCGCGTTCATCGCATCGAGCCGTGCGGCCGCTTCTTCCGCTTCGGCGCGCAGCTTTCGCTCGTCGATCGTGAGCATGCGACCGTGCTCGAGCACCATGCGTCCGTCAATCATCACGCTGTCGACGGCGGCCCCGTTTTCGGCGAAGACTACTTGTAGAAGCGGCGCTCGCAGCGGCACGTAGTTGATGTGCGAAGTATCGAGAAAGACGATGTCGGCTGCGTAACCTGTCTCCAGGCGGCCGATGTCGCGGAAGCCGAGCGCCGTCGCGCTGCCGAGCGTTGCTGCGTGGAACGCTTCCTCGACCGAAAGCCAGCGTGCAGGATCGGGATCGGCGATGCGCGACAGATACGCGGCGAGTCGCATCGCCTCGAACATGTTTTGCCCGTCGGACGTGTTGCTCGCGTCGGTGCCGATGCCGAGCGTCAATCCGGCGTCCAGCACCGTGCGCGCCGGCGCGACGCCCGAGCCGAGCCGCAGATTGCTCATCGGATTGTGAACGAGCGTCGCGTCCGCATCCGCGAGCTGCGCGATGTCGTCGTCGTCGATCCAGATGCCGTGCGCGGCGGAAAAGCGCGGCGAGAGCAAGCCGAGTTTCGCGAGATGCGAGACGAGGCTTTGTCCATAGCGCCGATGCGCGAGCACCGCCTGCGTCTTGCTTTCGGCGAGATGCGTCTGCACGCCCACGTCGAGCTCTTTGGCGAGCGTTGCGCAGCCGACCATGAATGGGTCGCTGCAATGAAGCGGAATCGTGGGCGCGATCGCGGGACGCACGACATCGCGGTCGAACGGCCAGTGCGTGATCGCATCGCGCGCGGCGGCAAGCGATACATCGGATTTCGCCATGATGATCCCGGCACCCTCCTCCCGTGCAGGTTCGGGAAGCGATTCGAGCAATCCCGGCAGCGCCTGATAGAGCGAGCGATCGGCGAGCATCGGTGCGACGACCGCGCGCATGCCAACATCAGCGTACGCGCCAGCGACGGCTTCGAGGCCTTCGCGCGACGGCGTGGGCACTTCGACGAACAGGTCGTAGCACGCCGTACAGCCCTTGCGGATCAACTCGACGGCGGACAGCGTCGCGGCCAGTCGTTTGTCGGCGACCGTGCGGTTCGAAGACATCGCGCCGCTTGCGCAGAGGAACACTTCGAGCGGGCTGCGATCCTCGACCTGCCCCTTGGCAAGCGCGCCATGCCCATGCGTATGGCCGTCGACGAGGCCGGGAATCAGCAGACGGTCGGAAGCGTCGAGGATGCGGTGATTCGAGGCGTCGATCACGCCCGGACGCTCGATCGCAGTGATGCGACCGTTGCGGATCAGGACGTCGGCGATGTCGCAAGTGCGAAGATCGCGGCGCACGACACGCCCGCCGCGGATCAGCATGGATTCGTTCATGCCGCCTCCATGCTGCGCGTCATGTGCCGCCCGATCGCGTATCGATCGGCGTTCGCGCGATCCACTTCGTACACGATGCGACCGCCGGACATCACCGCGATCCGATCGGCCAATTCGAGCACTTCGTCCAAATCTTCGCTGACGAGCAGTACCGCCGCGCCGCGATCGCGCGCTTGCGCGATCTGGCCGCGGATTTCGGCCGCCGCGACCGCGTCGAGCCCGAAGCACGGGTTCTGCAGGATCAGCAGCCGCACGTCTTCGGACAGCTCGCGCGCGAGCACGGTGCGCTGAACGTTGCCGCCCGACAGGCTGTCGATGCGCGCCAACGGCGAGGACGTCTTGATCCGGTAACGATCGATCAGGCGTTCGGCCCATTGCCGCAGCACGCGCCGGCGCAGCAGGCCGTGCCATGCAATCGGCGGCCGGTCATAGCGGCGCAAGGCGAGATTCGCCGCGACCGAGAGCGATCGAACGCAATCGTTGGCAAGCGGCTCCTCGGTCAGCACGTATACGCCCAGTCGCTGCATCTCGGAACGCGTTCGCCGATACGGACGACCGCCGACGAGAATCGACCCGGATTCCGCCTCGCGCTGGCCGGCGAGCACCTCGACGAGCTCCTTCTGGCCGTTGCCCGAAACACCGGCAATGGCGAGGATCTCGCCTTTTCGCACGCGAAGCGACGCATCCGTCACCGCGAGCGTTCCACGATCGCCGAGCGCGCGCAAATCGCGGAGTTCGCAATAGCCGTCTCCGGCTGTCGTTGCGGGCGACGAAGGTTGCGCCATCGCAATCGTCGTGTTCGAGCCGAACATCAGCCGCGCGAGCGCGTCGACGCTCGTCGTGGCGACGTCCATTGTCGCGACAACGCGACCGGCCCGCATGACGGACACGTCCTGGGCGAAACGCATCACTTCGCGGAACTTGTGCGTGATCAGTACGACCGTCAGCACACTTGCATCGGCGAGCTTGCGCATCTCGCCGAGCACCTGGTCGGCCTCGTCGGGGGTCAGCACCGACGTCGGCTCGTCGAGCACGAGAAAGCGACGACCAAGGTGGAGCTGCTTCAGAATTTCGAGCTTCTGCTTTTCACCCGCTGAAAGCGACGAAACGCGCCGCGCAGGGTCGAGCCGGAATGGCATCCTGCGCATGAGCTCATCGAGCGCATGATGCTCGGCCTTCCAGTCGATCGCGAGGGGAACTTGCGTGCGGCCGAGGACGAGGTTCTCGGCAACGGTCATCTGCGACACGAGCGTGAAATGCTGATACACCATTCCGAGGCCGAGCCTTCGCGATGCGAGCGGCGAGCGCATCGCGTGCGTCGCGCCGTCGACGAGAATCGTTCCCGAATCGGCGCGGTAGTAACCCATCACGCATTTGACGAGCGTGCTTTTTCCAGCGCCGTTCTCGCCGAGAAGCGCGTGCATGCGCCCGGAGGTGAAGGCAAGCGATGCGTCGGCAAGCGCCTGCACCGCGCCGAAGCGCTTGCATAGCTCGCGCGCTTCTACGCAAGGCGGTGGCATGTTCTGCATGTCGACGCTCATCGCGAAATCGAAAGCTCGCTCGGCGCGCCTGCGAGCGTGTGGCGTGTCGACGAGCTGTAGATCAGCAGCGCGAGCGTCAGCACATACGGCGCGGCGCTGTAAAGATAATAGCCGCTCGTGACGCCCACCGTTTGCAACGCGGGTCCGAGCGCCGACGCGCCGCCGAACAGGAGCGATGCCCACAGGCATCGCAGCGGGCTCCAGCGCGCGAAGATGACGAGTGCGATCGCCATCAATCCCTGGCCGCTCGACAGGCCTTCGTTCCAGTTGCCGGGATAGTAGAGCGACAGGAAGGCGCCACCGACACCGGCAAATGCGCCGCCGACCGTCGTCGCGATCGTGCGGATCGCATTCACCGAGCGACCGAGCGCGCGCGCGGCGTCGGCGCTTTCGCCTGCCATGCGCAGGAACAGTCCGAAGCGCGTGTTGAAGATCGCCCATTGCAGCACGATCGCGAGCACGATGCCGATCAGGAGCAGGGGGCTGATCTCGAACGCCGCGCGCACGGCGGGCTCGCTGCTCCATGCGGCGAGCGACAGCGCTGGAAGCATCGCGGCGCGCGGCGCGATGAACGGCTTGCCGAGATAGAACGCGAGGCCGATGCCGAAGATGAAGAGCGCGATGCCGACGGCGATGTCATTGACGCGCGGCAGATTGCAGATGCCGGCGTGCAGCAGACCCATCAAGGCGCCAGTCGCCGCCGCGCCGAGCACGCCGAGCCACGGCGAGCCGCTCATGCTGCCGATCGCAAATCCGCTCATTGCGCCCATCAGAAGCGTGCCTTCGAGGCCGAGATTCACCCGGCCGCTGCGCTCGGTAAGCACTTCGCCGAGGCTCACGAACAGGTAAGGCGTCGATACACGAAGCGCGCCGCCGACGATCGCGAGCGCGACGCCGTACCAGCCTATGCCGCTTGCCGGGATCATCGCGCGAACCAACGGAATCGGCCGGCGAGCGCGTTGCTCGCCAGCACGCAGAGGAAAATCAGCCCCTGCAGCACCTGCGTCGTCGCGTCGGGCATGTCGAAGCGCCGCTGCAACAAGCCCCCGCTCGCGGAGATGCCGCCGACGAGCAGCGCAACCGGAACGATCGCAAGCGGATTCTGGCGCGCGAGAAACGCGACGAGGATTCCCGTGTAACCGAAGCCGACGATCAGCGATTCGCTCGCGGCGCCGTGCACGGCAAGCACCTCGATCGCGCCGGCGAGACCGGCCGCGCCACCGCCGATCGCGCATGCGAGGATCACGAGGCGCCCGATCGGCAGGCCGGCCACCTGCGCCGCGCGTCGATTGCCGCCGAGCACGTCCATCGAGAATCCGAGCGTGGTGTGGCGAATGACGACGAACAATGCGATGCACGCGCAAACGCCGATCACGAGCCCCCAATGCACGGACCAGCCGGGAATCGCGCCAATGCCGAATGCCTGCGGCACCGACCAGCTCTGCGCCTTGAGCGTGATCGAGAAATCGCGGATTGGCCCGCTGATCAGGTGATTGAAAAGCGCGATCGCGATGTAGTTGAGCAGGAGGCTCGTGATCGTCTCGTTGACGCCGCGAAGACGCTTCAATGCGCCGACCGACGCAATCCATAGCGCACCGGCGCACGTTCCGCCGAGCAACGCGACGAGCGTGCCGATGAACGCCGGGGCCTTTGCGACCGCGACACCGGTGAGCACCGCGCAAAGGCCGCCGAGCACGAGCGCACCTTCACCGCCGATGACGAGAAGGCCGACACGCGCGGGAAGCGCGGTGCAAAGCGCCGTCAGGATGATCGGCGAGGCTTGCGTCAGCGTGCCTTCGATCGAGAAGCGCGTGCCGAACGCGCCGAGGTAGAGGACCGAATAGACGGCGAGCGGATTCTTGCCATCGAGCGCGACGAAGCCACCGAACAACAGCAGCGCAACTACGATCGCGCCGAGCGAAAGGCAGATCGCCTCGAGCGCATCGCGCGCGCCGGCAATGCCCGACCAGAAATCAGTAGTCAGTTGCCAGTTGACAGACGCCGCGGAGTTTTCGGCGGCGCGGCGCGCGCCGCGGTACGCGCCGCGATTTGCTTGCAAGCGGGCCGTCCCTCTGTCCCTGATTCCTGATCCCGCCCGCTTTTACTTCAATCCCGTCTCCCCGATTGCGCCTTCCACCAGCCACTTGACGTTGACCTTGAAGTCGTTGTCGGTGTTCGAGATCTCCTGGCCGGCCGCGAGCACCTGCTTGCCTTCGTTGTTCTCGAGCGGACCCTTGTAGAGCTTCAGCGTGTCGTCGATGAAGCCTTGCTTCGCCTTCAGCACTTCCTGGCGCACGTTGTCGGGCACCGATTTGCCGAACGGGCTGATCGCGACCATGCCCTGCTTGAAGCCGCCGCGCAGCAGATTCGGATAGGTGCCACCGGTCTGCCACGCATGGATGAAATCGTCCGCCTTGCTCCAATCCCATTCGGCGCCGGTGAGGAAGCCTTTGGGCGCGAGCGCGGAAAGATCGGTGTGATAGCCACAACTGTAGATGCCGCGGCGCTCGGCGGTTTCCATCGACACCTTCGGCCCGTCGACGTCGGCGATGATGACGTCGATACCCTGATCGGCCAGCGCGTTGACGGCTTGCGCTTCCTTGACCGGATTGTCCCAATCGCCGGTGATCACGACGCGGCACGTTGCGTCAGGACGCACCGAGCGCGCGCCGAGCACGAAACCGTTGCAATTGTTGAAAATGAAGTAAAGCGGCTTCGAGCCGATGAAGCCCAGCTTGCCGGTCTTCGTCATCCGTCCCGCCGCAATGCCGCAGAGGTAATGCGGCTCCTCCATATAGCCGCGGTATCCGATCGCATTCTTCGGATCGCCTTCCTTCCAGAGGGCGCCGCCGTGGATGAATAGAACGTCGGGATATTTCGCCGCGAGCTTCAGCACGAACGGCCAGTAGCCGAACGAGGTCGCCATGATGCCCTTGCAGCCGTCGACCTGGATCATGCTCTCCATCACGCGCTCGCATTGCGCCGTTTCGGGCACGCGCTCCTGCTCGATGACGGTGACGCCCGGCATCTTCGCCATCTTGCGCGCGGTGACCGCGAACGATTGGTTGAAGCCGTAGTCGTCCCGCGATGCCGCATAGAGATAGCCGACCTTGATCGACTTCACGTCCGCCGCGCGCGCGAGCGGACCGAGCGCTTCGAGAAGAGCACCCGCGGCCATGATGTTTCCGCCGCGGAGCAGAAGGTCGCGGCGCTTGCTCGAAAGAGGCGCATCCGATTTCATGGAAGTGTCCTGTGCGTCGTTTTGGAGGGGCGGCGGCCGAGGACCGGCCGGCGCGGAGTGCATGTATAGACCGGACGGGCCTCGTTGTCCATGGTGATGAAAAGCGGAGGTGCGGCTTTCTGGATAATGACGACATGGACCTCGTCCTGCGTAACGCAACGATCGCCTACGACGGCGGAACGCCGGCGCGCTTCGACATCGGCTTCAGCGCAGGCGCCATCGCACGGATGGCGCCGCGGATCGAATCGTCTGCCCCGAAGATCGACCTCGACGGACGCTTCGTCGTGCCGGGCTTCGTCGAGACTCACATCCATCTCGACAAGTCGGCGATCCTCGATCGCTGCACGCTCGCACGCGGCACGCTCGACGAGGCGATCGCCGAAGTTCGCAAGGCGAAGGCCGCGTTCACCGAAGAGGACGTGTTCGAGCGTGCGAGCCGCACGCTGGAAAAATCGATCGTCAACGGCACGACGCGCATTCGCACGCATGTCGAGGTCGATCCCGGCATCGGGCTGCGCGGCTTTCATGCGATCAAACGGCTCGCGGACGCCTATCGCTGGGCGGTCGACATCGAGATCTGCGTGTTCCCGCAGGAGGGGCTCATCAACTGGCCGGGCACCGAGGAGCTCCTGCGCGAAGCGCTTCGCAACGGCGCACGGCTGATCGGTGCCGCGCCTTACACCGACACCGATCCGCACGCGCAGATCGATCGCGTGTTCGCGATGGCGCACGATTTCGACGTCGACATCGACATGCATCTCGATCTCGGCGATACGCCGGAGCGGATGGATGTCGAATACGTCTGCGAGTTGACCGAACGCACGGGCTGGGGCGGCCGCGTGGCTGTCGGGCACGTAACGAAGCTGTCGATGCTCGAACCCGAGCGACTCGACGCGATCGCGCGCCGTCTTCGCGATGCCGGGGTGGCGGTCACCGTGCTGCCGTCGACCGATCTCTACCTCATGGGACGCCAGCATTTGCACAGCGCCATGCGCGGCGTGACCCGCGCGCACGAGCTCCTGCATCGCGGTGTCAACTGCTCGCTGTCGACGAACAACGTGCTGAATCCGTTCACGCCGTTCGGCGACTGCTCGCTCGTGCGGATGGCGAACCTGTACGCGAACATCGGCCACGTCGGCAACGTCCACGACGTGCGCGAATGCCTCGCGATGGTGACGAGCCGCTCGGCGCGGCTGATGCGCATCCCGGATTACGGACTCGCGACAGGAATGCCGGCCGATGCGGTTGTGCTCGATTGCGAAACCGCCGAGCAGGCCGTTGCGGAAATCGCGATGCCGCTCTACGGATTCAAGCGCGGTCGCATGACGTTCTCGCGTGCGCCGCCGCAACTGCACCGCCCCTGACGTCGGCGACCCCGAGGTCTCGTCGGAGCGCTTGCCCGGACGTTCATCGCCCCCATCTGCACAAAGGTCTCGGGCAAGCACGCCTGGGACCGATCGTTTCGCGTTCGGCCGTCGTTTTGAAGCCGGTGGCAGAATCAGCGGGTTTCTGCTAGAATCCGTCCTCGAAAAGCAATCAGAAATGGGCTGGGCGCAGCCCATTTTTTTTTGGTTTTGGGGCTTTTGGTCATCGAATGGATCTGGGTGAGCTGCTTTCCCGCACCGTGCCCGGTCTGGGGTACGAGCTCGTCGACTGGGAGAAGTCGGCGCGCACGCGGGAGATCCGCGTCTTCATCGACAAGCCGAATGGCGTCGACGTCGAGGATTGCGCGCGCGTGTCGAATCACCTCACGCGCCTCTTCGCCGTCGAGAACGTCGATTTCGCGCGGCTCGAGGTGTCGTCGCCCGGTCTCGATCGTCCCGTCAAGCGACTTTCGGACTACGCGCGCTTCGCTGGTCACGAAGCGCAGCTCACACTGACCGCGCCAGTGGACGGCGCAAAACGCATCAAGGGCATATTGCTGGGCACCGAGGGCGACGACGTCCTTATCGAAACCGCCACCGGCGTGAAGGCGTTTCCATTCGGAACGATCACCCGGGCGCGGCTCGTGCCGGCAATCGATTTCAGAAAAGGAACAGCACAATGAACCGCGAACTTTTGCTACTCGTCGACGCGCTCTCGCGCGAGAAGAACGTGCCGAAGGAGATCGTCTTCTCGGCGCTCGAGGCGGCACTCGCTTCGGCGACGAAGAAAAAGTACGCCGACAACATCGACGCGCGCGTATCGATCGACCGCGAGACCGGTGACTACGAGACGTTTCGCCGCTGGACGGTGGTGCCCGACGAGGAGCACGAGGAGCCCGCGCACCAGATCGCGATCACCGACGCCGCGCAGCGCGATCCGCCGCTGGCGCTCGGCGACGTTGTCGAAGCGCCGCTCGAGCCGGTCGAGTTCGGCCGCATCGGCGCGCAGGCCGCGAAGCAGGTGATCCTGCAGAAGATCCGCGACGCCGAGCGCGAGCAGATACTGAACGACTTCCTGGAGCGCGACGACAACCTGCTCTCGGGCACCGTCAAGCGCATCGAGCGCGGCAACGTGATCGTCGAGTCGGGTCGCATCGAAGGCGTCATTCCGCGCGACCAGCTCATTCCCAAGGAAATGCTGCGCGTCGGCGACCGCGTGCGCGCGTACGTGATGAAGATCGATCGCACGGCCAAGGGCCCGCAATTGATCCTCTCGCGCGTCGCGCCGGAATTCATCATGCGCCTCTTCGAGCTCGAGGTGCCCGAGATCGAGGAAGGACTGATCGAGATCAGGGCGGCCGCGCGCGATCCCGGCATCCGCGCGAAGATCGCGGTCAAGTCGAACGATCCGCGGCTCGATCCGCAGGGCACGTGCATCGGCATGCGCGGCTCGCGCGTCACCGCGGTGACGAACGAGCTCGCCGGCGAGCGCGTCGACATCGTGCTGTGGTCGGACGATCCCGCCAAGCTCGTCATCAACGCGCTCGCGCCCGCCGAAGTGCAAAGCATCGTCGTCGACGAGGAGCGCCATGCGATGGACGTCGTCGTCGACGAGGAAAATCTCGCGATCGCGATCGGCCGAAGCGGCCAGAACGTGCGGCTTGCCTCCGAGATGACGGGCTGGGAGTTGAACCTCATGAGCGTGGAGGAATCGCAGCAGAAACAGGAGGCCGAGACGACCAGGCTTCGCGCGCTCTTCATCGACAAGCTCGACGTCGACGAGGAAGTCGCCGACATCCTGATCTCCGAGGGCTTCACCTCGCTCGAGGAGGTCGCTTACGTCCCGATCACCGAGATGATGGAGATCGAGGCGTTCGACGAGGATACAGTGAACGAGCTCCGCTCGCGTGCGCGCAACGCGCTTCTGACCGACGCGATCGCGCGCGAGGAGAGCGTCGAGAACGTCGAGGAGGCGATGCTCGCGCTCGAAGGCATGGACATCGAGATCGCGAGCAAGCTCGCAGCGCACGGGATCACGACGCGCGATGCGCTCGCTGATCTCGCCGGCGACGAGCTCGTCGAGCTTACCGGCATGGACCCCGCGAAGGCGCAGGAGCTCATCATGAAGGCGCGAGCGCACTGGTTCGAAACGCCGACGGAAGCGCCGCAGACGAGCGCAGCGGCTTGATCGAAAACATGGCAAAGGCAATCGCAGCATAGGCAGTACTGGAGACGCGCATGGCGCAAACCACAATCGAACAATTCGCGACGGATTTGAAGATGCCCGCCGTCGCGTTGCTGGAGCAGCTATCGGCTGCCGGCGTCGCAGGCAAGAAGCAGGGTGACAGGCTCACCGAGCAGGACAAGACGCGCCTGCTCGATTACCTGCGTCGCCAGCACAGCGCCGGCGTGACCGGTGGCGGCGACGGCAAGAAGCGCATCACGCTGACGCGCAAGCAAACGTCCGAGATCAAGGCCGCGGATTCGAGCGGCAAGGCGCGCACGATCCAGGTCGAGGTGCGCAAGAAGCGCGTGCTCGTTCGTCGCGAGGAAGAAGCGGCGGTCGCGGCGCCCGTCGTCGAGGAAGCACCGCCGCCGGTCGCAACGCCGGTGATCTCCGCAGAGGAAATCGCCGCGCGCGAGGAGGAAGCGCGCAAGGCGCAGGAGCTGATCGCGCGTCAGCAGGAAGACCTGCAGAAGAAACAGGAAGAAGCGGCGAAGCGCAAGACCAAGAAGGAACGCGAAGCCGAAGAGGCGGCGGCGAAGGCGCTTGCCGAAGCGAAGGCCGCCGAAGAGGCGAAAGCGGTCGCAGCGGCAAAGCCGGCAGCGAAGCCGGAAGGGACGCTGCATCGACCGGCGGCAAAGCCGGGCGAAAAGCGCGAGAAGGCGGCGAAGAAGGCGCCTGGACAAGTGTTCCAGGAAGAGGCCGCGCGCCGGCGCGCCCTGCGCCTTCGCGGCGACACCAGCGGCGGCGCGACCACCGCGGGCTGGCGCGGTCCGAAGGGCGGGCGTCATGGCCGCGAGGACGAAACGGGCGAAGCGATCGCCGCACAACCGATCTCGACCGGGCCGCTCGTGCGCGAGATCTTCGTGCCCGAGACGATCACCGTCGCCGATCTCGCGCACAAGATGTCCGTCAAGGCGGCCGAAGTGATCAAGGCGCTGATGAAGATGGGCTCGATGGTCACGATCAACCAGGTGATCGATCAGGAGACGGCGATGATCGTCGTCGAGGAGATGGGTCACCGCGCCAGGGCCGCGAAGCTCGACGACCCCGATGCGCTGCTCGTCGAGGAGCCGGCGCACGAAGCCGAGGCGCTGCCGCGTCCGCCGGTCGTCACCGTGATGGGCCACGTCGACCATGGCAAGACGTCGCTGCTCGACACGATTCGCCGCGCGCGCGTGGCGAGCGGCGAGGCGGGCGGCATCACGCAGCACATCGGCGCGTATCACGTCGAAACGCCGAAGGGCACGATCACGTTCCTCGATACGCCGGGCCACGAAGCCTTCACGGCCATGCGTGCGCGTGGCGCGAAGGTCACCGACATCGTCGTGCTGGTCGTTGCCGCCGACGACGGGGTCATGCCGCAGACGAAGGAAGCGATCGCGCATGCGAAGGCCGGCAACGTGCCGCTCGTGGTCGCGATCAACAAGATCGACAAACCCGACGCCAATCCCGATCGCGTCAAGCAGGAACTGGTCGCGGAGAGCGTGCTGCCCGAGGAATACGGCGGCGACGTACAGTTCATGCCGGTGTCGGCGAAGACGGGGCAGGGCATCGACGCGTTGCTCGATGCGATCCTGTTGCAGGCCGAAGTGCTCGAGCTCAAGGCGCCGAAGGATGCACCGGCAAAGGGCATCGTCATCGAATCGCGGCTCGACAAGGGACGCGGGCCGGTGGCGACGGTGCTCGTGCATTCCGGCACGTTGAAGCGCGGCGACGTCGTGCTCGCCGGCGCGGTTTTCGGCCGCGTGCGGGCGATGAACGACGAGAACGGCAAAGCGGTGAACGAGGCGGGACCGGCGATTCCGGTGGAGATCCAGGGGCTGTCCGACGTGCCGCTCGCCGGCGAAGAAGTGCTCGCGCTCGGCGACGAGCGCAAGGCGCGCGAGATCGCGCTCTTCCGCCAGGGCAAGTTCCGCGACGTGAAGCTCGCGAAGCAGCATGCGGCGAAGCTCGAGAACATGTTCGAGCAGATGGGCGATTCGGGCGTCAAGACGCTGACACTGATCGTCAAGGCCGACGTGCAAGGGAGCTACGAGGCGCTGCAGCAGGCGCTGACGAAGCTCTCCACCGACGAAGTGAAGGTGAACATCGTCCACGCGGCGGTCGGCGGCATCACCGAGTCCGACGTGAACCTGGCGCTCGCCTCGAAGGCGGTCGTGATCGGCTTCAACGTGCGCGCGGACGCGCAAGCGAGAAAGCTGGCCGAATCGAGCGGCGTGCAGATCCGCTACTACAACATCATCTACGAGGCGGTCGATGACGTGAAGGCGGCGCTGTCCGGAATGCTCGCCCCGGAGCAGAAGGAGAACCGACTGGGCTTGGTCGAGGTACGCGAGGTGTATCGAATCTCGAAGGTCGGCACGGTGGCCGGCTGCTACGTACTCGAAGGGACGGTGCGCCGTGGCGCGAAGGTGCGCGTCGTGCGCGACAACGTCGTCGTCCACGACGGCGAGCTCGATTCGCTCAAGCGCTTCAAGGACGACGTGCGCGAAGTGAAGGCGGGCTTCGAGTGCGGGCTGTCGATTCGCAACTTCAACGATGTCCAAAAGCTGGACCAGCTCGAGGTGTACGAGATCGTGGAGGTGAGCAGGACGCTGTAAGCGATCATGAAACGCCCCTCCCAGCGCGCGCAACGCGTCGGCGACCAGATCCAGCGCGAGCTCGCCGATCTCCTGAAGAACGAGGTGAAGGACCCGCGCGTTGGGCCGGTCACGATCATCGGCGTCGACGTTTCGACCGACCTTTCGCATGCGATCGTGCGCTTCTCGCACCTCGCCGGCCGCGAAACGGCGAATCAGGCATCGACGGCGCTCGCTCGCACCGCCGGGTTTTTGCGAAGCGAATTGTCGCGTCGGCTGGGGCTTTACTCGGTGCCGCAGTTGCAATTCGTCTACGACGACTCGATCGAATCGGGGATTCGCATGTCGCGCCTGATCGACGAGGCGATCGCCGAGGACCGAAAAATGGGGCCAGGCTCGTAATAATTGCACGCCTTCGCTCCTTCACGCACGGCGGACCGCAATTATTACTAGCGTGGCCCCATTTTCCCGCCGACGCGTCGACGGCGTGCTGCTGCTCGACAAGCCAACCGGCACGACGTCGACCGCTGCGCTGTCCCGTGTCAAGCGTCTCTATAACGCGGAGAAGGCCGGCCACACCGGCACGCTCGATCCGCTGGCGTCAGGGCTGCTGCCGATCTGTCTCGGTCATGCAACCCGGTTTGCCGGCATGCTGCTCGATGCACCGAAGCGCTACGTCGCGACGATTCGCTTCGGCATCGCCACCACGACCTACGACGCCGAGGGCGTCGTCACAGCGACCCAGGCCGTCACCTTCGACGAGGCGCGGTTGCGGGAAACGATGGGACGTTTCACCGGCCCTCAGTTGCAGGTTCCGCCAGCGCATTCGGCACTGAAGTTCAAAGGGCGTCCGCACTACGAATATGCTCGCGCCGGGATCGAGGTCCCGCGACCTCCACGCCACGTCGTGATTCACGCGATGCGCTTGGTCGAATGGAACGCGCCCGACGCTCGCGTCGAAGTCGAGTGCAGCAAAGGAACCTACATTCGGTCGCTGGCGTCGAGGTTGGGAGAGGAGTTGGGGTGTGGCGCCCACCTGTTCGCATTGCGCCGCATCGGCACGGGCGGATTCGCGGTCGGGCAATCGGTTACCTTCGAGGCGCTCGAAGCCCTGGAAGCGCCGGCGCGCGACCGGCTGCTGCTGCCGACGGCCACGCTCGTTGCGCATTTGCCTCGCGTGGAGCTCGGCTCTGCCGCGGCGGGATCGTTTCGGCACGGGCGGCGGATTGCGTTGGATGGCGCTACGGGTCCTCCCGATTCGGCGATAAGTGCCGCGGCGTTCGAAGGCGACGTGCTGCTCGGCATTGGCGAGCTGCGAAACGGTGTCTTGTGTCCGCATCGCGTGCTTGCCGGCGATTCGACGTAGCTGCGGCTGTTCCAAAATGAAAAAGCCCCGCGCGGGGCGGGGCTTCGGAAAGATCGATCGCTGCCTAAGCGAGCTTCATACGCGCCATCGACGGCGCAACTGTACCCATCCGGTTACGAGGAGCAGACCGACCATCGCAAGCATCGCCCATTCGCTCATCGTAGGGATTTGCACGACCGGCGTTCCGCCGCCGCCGCCGCCGCACAGCGTGCCCGAGCAGACCCCGGCGCCCACAGCAAAGAGCGTTTCGGCATTTCCCGCGCTGTCGGTCTCGGCGACCTGCAACGGGCTTCCCGCGCCGGGCAGCGTGAACGAATTGTGCGTGGCGCAGCAGTTTGCATCGGCCGAGGTGAGGCCCAGCGATAATCCGGCCGGCGTTACCGTGAACGGCGCCGAAACCGCGACGCCGGTGGCGGGGACCGGCACCGACGCGTAGTAGGTAGCGCGATTTTCGGCGCCTGCGAGATAAAGGAGACCGCCGCCCGCAGTGAAGAAGGCCTGGATATCGGACGTGCGCCCATTGATCGCCGTGATATCGGTGGTGTCGTTGTCGCATCCACCGCAGGTGCTGTCCGATGCAATGATGACCGCGCTGAAGTTCGCGGTCGAGATCGTCGTCGTTGCGAACGCGGGGCTGCTCGGGTTGACGACCGTGATCGGGAACGGGTTGCCTGCGCCCTCCACGGCATTGTGGCTCTTGGTCGCGGCCTGGTTCAGCGCGTTGCTGACCTCGCTACCTGAATCGAGGACGAGGATCGGTAGCGTCTTGTTCGGAGCTGCCTGGCGGACGAAATTGACCACCACCCCGAAGTTGTCGCACCCGGATCCGCCGGAGCAGTGGAAATCCATATCATGGCCGGTGAGCACGAGATTCCCCGCGTATGCGGGGAAAGCGGCTACCGCGGCGAGCGCAGCGGTCCACAGCAGCGACGCCATGGCAAGGCGCCGCCCACGTCGGAGCGTTCCAGTCGTGTTCACTGCACCTCCCTGATGAAGTTGAATCGACCAAGACTTCGGCGAGCGCTTGAGAGCGTGCCCGAAAACCCGAAGCTTTGCAAGCCGCCAGCCGCTCGAAACGGCATACGCACACGCTCCATCGGGACCTTGTCGACGATTAGCAACACCGCGACTCGCTCTCGCTTCGCGGAACCTTCGAGCGAGGATGCACGATGGGGTCGTCGATCGCGGGCAACCGAGGGCACGTCGTCGCGTTGGCGAGGGTGTTGCATTTCGCGCTATAATCACATGCTTAATTGGCATCGAGCCACCGGGTGACTCGAGCAGCCTGTCGAGGGAAAAGGGAAGCGAATCGGAACCATGAGCGTCACAGTCGCCGAAAAGGCAAAGGTCATCACCGAGAATCAGCGCAGGAAAGGGGATACCGGGTCCCCCGAGGTGCAGGTCGCGCTGCTTACCGCACGCATCAACGGGTTGAATGACCACTTCAAGGTCAACGTCAAGGACCATCATTCGCGCCGAGGTCTGCTGCGGATGGTGTCGCGCCGGCGAAAGCTTCTCGACTACCTGAAATCGCGCAACGCCGACAGCTATCGATCGTTGATCGAGAAGCTGGGGCTGCGCAAGTAACGAAACGCATTGCCGCAAGCTCCGCTTTCGCAATTCCATCGTGCTGCCGACTTGACTCGAGGCTGCCGACCGCCGGGAGCGCAACCACGCTCCGAATGAAACCCCATCGCAATGGCCGCGTCGTCACACGCGGCCATTGTCGTTTTTGAATCGCGAGGACATCGTGTCGAATCCCATCAAGAAGTCGATCGCCTATGGCAGCCAGACGCTGACGCTCGAGACCGGCGAAATCGCCCGGCAGGCGGGCGGCGCGGTCGTAGCGAGTCTCGGCGACACCGTCGTGCTGGTCACATGCGTGGCCGCGAAGCAGCCGAAGCCGGGCCAGGATTTCTTTCCGCTTACCGTCGACTACCAGGAAAAGACGTATGCCGCAGGCAAGATTCCCGGTGGCTTCTTCAAGCGTGAAGGTCGCCCGTCAGAAAAGGAAACGCTGACGTCGAGGCTCATCGATAGACCGCTTCGCCCGCTATTTCCCGAAGGTCTCTACAACGACGTGCAGATCATCGCCACCGTGCTGTCGGTCGATCCGGAGGTCGATCCCGACATTCCGGCGATGATCGGCGCGTCCGCCGCGGTATCGCTTTCGGGTATTCCGTTCAACGGTCCCATCGGCGCCGCGCGCGTCGGTTATGCGAACGGGCATTTCATCCTCAATCCGACGAAGACCGAGCTCGAAACGTCTGCGCTCAATCTCGTCGTGGCGGGTACCGAAGCGGCGGTTCTGATGGTCGAATCGGAGGCCCACGAACTGCCCGAGGAAGTGATGCTCGGCGCGGTCGTGTTCGGTCACCAGCAGCAGCAGGCGGTGATCGACCTCATTCATCAACTCGTCGAGGAAGGTGGCAAGCCGCTGTGGGACTGGCAGCCGCCGGCCAAGGACGAGGCGTTGGTCGCGCGCGTCGCCGCGGCAGGCGAATCGCAGTTGCGCGAAGCGTATCGGCTGCGCTCCAAGCAGGCGCGCTCCGAGCGGTTGCGCGAGATCGCGGCGAAGGTCGAAGCGGAATGCGTAACGGCTGACGCCGCGCCCGATGAGCGCCGCCACGTCGGCAACGTGCTGTTCGATCTCGAGGCGCGGATCGTTCGCGAGCAAATCCTGCAGGGCGAGCCGCGCATCGACGGACGCGATACGCGCACCGTGCGGCCGATCTCGATACGTACCGGCGTTCTTCCGCGCACGCACGGCTCGGGGCTTTTTACACGCGGCGAGACGCAGGCGCTCGTCGTCGCGACGCTCGGCACCGCGCGCGACGAGCAGATCATCGATGCATTGATGGGTGAATATCGCGATCGCTTCATGTTCCACTACAACATGCCGCCTTTCGCGACCGGCGAAACCGGCCGCGTCGGCTCGCCGAAGCGCCGTGAGATCGGCCACGGTCGACTCGCGAAGCGCGCGATCATCGCCGTGCTGCCGACGGCCGAGCAGTTCGCCTATTCGCTTCGCGTCGTCTCGGAGATCACCGAGTCGAACGGGAGCTCGTCGATGGCGTCGGTGTGCGGCGCGAGCCTCGCTCTGATGGACGCCGGCGTGCCGACGAAGGCGCACGTCGCCGGCATCGCGATGGGCCTCATCAAGGAAGGCAACCGCTTCGCGGTGCTGACCGACATCCTCGGCGACGAGGATCACCTGGGCGACATGGACTTCAAGGTCGCGGGCACCGATCGCGGGATCACCGCACTGCAGATGGACATCAAGATCCAGGGAATCACGAAGGAGATCATGGCGGT
Organism: Casimicrobiaceae bacterium; assembly: GCA_035308425.1. Taxonomy (GTDB): domain Bacteria; phylum Pseudomonadota; class Gammaproteobacteria; order Burkholderiales; family Casimicrobiaceae; genus VBCG01. The sequence goes on from DATGGP010000066.1 coordinate 29,259, forward strand.
CGCGCTCGCGCAGGCGCGCGACGGGCGCATGCACATTTTGAAGCTGATGCACGATGCGGTTCCGCATCCGCGCGCCGAGGTGTCGGAACACGCGCCGCGGATGATGACGTTCAAGATCAACCCCGAGAAGATCCGCGACGTGATCGGAAAGGGCGGCGCGGTGATCCGCGCGCTGACCGAAGAAACCGGCACGACGATCGACATCCAGGACGACGGCTCCGTCACCATCGCGTCGGTGAATGCGGAAGCGTGCAATGTCGCGCGCAAGCGCATCGAGGCGATCACCGCCGAGGTCGAAGTGGGCAAGATCTACGAAGGGCCGGTGCTGCGGCTGCTCGATTTCGGCGCGATCGTGCAGCTCTTGCCGGGCAAGGACGGATTGCTGCACATCTCGCAGATCGCGAAGGAGCGCGTCAACCAGGTCTCCGATTACCTGAAGGAAGGCCAGATCGTGCGAGTGAAGGTGCTCGAGGCCGACGAGAAGGGCCGCGTGCGGTTGTCGATGAAGGCGGCGGCCGAGGAAGACGCGAAGCACGCGCAGGCCGCGGAGTCGACACCGGCGGCGTAAGAATCGCTGCGATTTGGGCGGCCGCGCTTTTTATGGCCGTTGACAACGACAGGACGCCTGCGGGCGCCTTACGTTTTTGTGGGGTTGCTCTAGATCGGACGTCTGATCGACGTCTTGGGAGGCGTTCCCTACGCTCGAATCATCCGGCGTCCGAGATTTGCTGCCCGATGCACTGTACTTCAATCCAAAGGCGTTTGGCGCGCTTGTCCGCGAACTGCGCCGCGCATCGTGGGCAATGGCGATAGCGATTGTCGCACCTGGAATCACCGGTGTGGAATGGGCGCCGCAATGGTTGATCACGGCAGGCGCCGTCAGCTGGGTTCTGCTCCAGTGCATGGCGCTTGCGCTAGAACCGCTCGAAGGAGGCAAGGACAAACCATGAGCAGTGACGCTGCATTCGCGATCGCGATCGCGATTGCGATCATCATGCTGGGCTCGCTCGGAATGACGGCATTCATGCTTTGGGTGCGGCATCGTTACGAGCGGGACGACGGGCACGGGCGGGCAGGCGGCGCCTGATCGGGCGGTAAAGTCATCTGCGGCTCGCGCACGCGTTCGAGCGCGTGGCAATCGCCGGGAATCGCTGCGCCTGTCGATCGTATGCGAGAAGTACCATCACGTGCTTCATGCGATGAGCCCGCCGATCATCGACGACGCGCGTGTCGACAGGTGACGAAAGCGCCCCGGGCCGATGAGGCGCGCACGCGAGTTGTGATCGCCGTGGCGCTTTCGAAAATCATGTGCGAAGTTTCTTCGCCAAAGCGCGAAGCGCCGCCTCGATCACGTACCATCGGAAGCATCGAACTGCTGCGGTCCGAACGCGCAGTCGACTGGAAGGAGCGCGAAGCGATGACCTCGCCACACCAGCAAACAAGTGAAGCCGTTGGTCAGTGATACCCCACGTCCGCGGTGACCTTCCCGCGGAACACGTAGTACGACCAGCCAATGTACATCAGGATGATCGGCAGCAGGAACAGCGTGCCGATCAGCAGGAACGCCTGCGTCGACGGCGTTGCCGCCGCGTCCCATAGCGTCACCGAATACGGAACGACATAGGGAAACAGGCTGATGCCGAGTCCGAGGTAGCACATCGCGAAAAGCGCCATCGCCCCGATGAACGGGATGTAATTGGCGTTTGCGCGCAGCGCTCGCCACGTCGCGAACGCGATCAGCGCTGTCGCGATGGGCACGAGCGCGAGATAGAAGATGTTCGGGACGGTGAACCACCGCGTCCTGATCTGCTCGTGCAACGCGGGCGTCCACAGGCTCACCATCGCGATGAACGCCAGCACGCCGTACAGTGCGATCAGCGCATGTCGGCGTGCGCGCGCTTGCACATCGCCTTCGGTTTTCATCACCAACCATGTCGCGCCGAGCAGCGCGTAGCCGAACAGCAAGCCGACGCCGGTCGCGAGCGGAAACGGCCGCACCCAGTCGAAGCTCGTGCCCGCGAACGCGCGGTTGCTCACGCTGAAGCCTTCGACGTACATGCCGAGCACCACACCCTGGAAGAACGTAGCGACCGCCGAGCCGCCAGAGAATGCGACATCCCACCAGCCGCGATGGCTCGTCTTCTTCAGGCGAAACTCGAACGCGACGCCGCGGAAGATCAGCCCGAGCAGCATCAGCAGAATCGGGAAATAGAGCGCCGGGATGATGATCGCGAAGGCGAGCGGGAACGCGGCGAGGAGTCCCATTCCGCCAAGGACCAGCCACGTCTCGTTCGCGTCCCAGATCGGCGCAACGGTATTCATGATGAGCGTTCGCTTGTCGTCGTCCGGCGCGAGCGGTGCAAGGATGCCGACGCCGAGGTCGAAGCCGTCCAGCAGCACGTACATGAAAACGCCGCCGGCGAGAATGACGGTCCAGACGGGAACGAGGTCGATTTGCACGATCTCACGCGTCCGCGTGCGCGCCCGACAGCGGCCGCGCCGGGCGTTCGCCGAGCTTCGGCTCGCGCAACTCAACATGCTCCGGCGGACCCGCGCGCGCGAGTCGCGCCATGTAGAAGATGCCGGCACCGAACACGACGAGGTAGACGACGACATAGAGCGCGATGGACGCCAGCACGTCGGTACCGGTCAGCGACGGCGACACCGCGTCCTTCGTGCGCATCAGTCCGTAGACGACCCACGGCTGACGGCCGACTTCGGTAACGGTCCAACCGGCAAGGACGGCGACGAATCCTGCCGGAATCATCGCGATGCAAACGTTCTGGTACAGGCGCGACGTGAACAGGCGATCCTTGAAGCGTAGCCAGAGCCCCCAATACGCGATCACCAGCATCAGGATGCCGATTCCGACCATCGCGCGAAACGCGAAGAACACCGGCGCCACCGGCGGACGCGCGTCTGGCGGCGCGGACTTGAGCCCTTTGACTTCGGTGTCGACGTTGTGCGTCAGGTAGTAGCTCGCGACATCCGCGATCTCGAGTTCGTCGTGATTGGTCTCGGCGGCCTGATCGGGAATCGCGAACAGCACCATCGGCACGTGCGAGCGCGTTTCCCACAAACCTTCCATCGCGGCGAGCTTGACCGGCTGATGCTCGAGCGTGTTGCCGCCATGCAGATCGCCGAGGACGATCTGCACGGGAACGAAGATGGCGATGAAGATGACCGTCATCCGAAGCGTGCGGCGCGCCTCTTCGACGTGCATTCGACGCTTCGCATGCCAGGCGCTGACGCCGAGCACGGCGAACGCCGTCGTCAGATAGAAGGCGGTCACCGTGTGCGTCAATCGGTACGGAAACGACGGATTGAAGATCACCGAGATCCAGTTCGTCGGCAGGAAACGTCCGTCGACGACTTCGTATCCCGCCGGCGTCTGCATCCAGCTATTCGCGGCAAGAATCCAGAATGACGAGAACAGCGTGCCAGCCGCCACCATCGCGGCAGAAAAGAAGTGGGCCCACGGCGGTACGCGTTTGCGCCCGAACAGCATGATTCCGAGGAAGCCGGCTTCGAGGAAGAACGCGACCAGTCCTTCGTAGGCGAAAAGCGGTCCGAGCACGTTGCCGGTCGCGTCGGTATAGCGGCTCCAGTTGGTGCCGAACTGGAACGGCATCACGATGCCCGATACGACGCCCATGCCGAAGGACACGGCAAAGATCCGCGTCCAGAACACCGACAGACGCAGGTACACCGCGTCGCGCGTGGCGAGGTGAAGGCCCTCGAGCAGCAGAATGAACGACGCGAGCCCGACGGTGAACGCGGGCAGCAGGATGTGGAACGCGATGACGAAGGCGAACTGCGCGCGTGACAGCAGGAGGGGATCGAGCGTCATTGTTCGCCTGTCGCCATGCAGGGACGAGCGGCGTTTTGTCTCGATTCTACGCTCGCGCCATCCGAGGCTACAATCGACTTTCGCCAGGTGATGTTTTCGATGTTGGCAACGGCTCGATCCTCGTCGATTTTCGCGCGCCGGTTGCGTAACGGCGCGGTCCTGCTGGCAGTGCTCGCGGCGTTCTATGCGCTGATTGGCTTCCTGGTCCTGCCGCTCGCCCTGAAGCCGAGGCTCGAGGCGCGCGCGACGCAGTTGCTGGGTCGTGAAACAACGCTGCGACGCATCGAGTTCAATCCATTCACGCTGCGCGCGCGACTTCTCGATGTCGCGATCGCCGAGCGCGACCGGCAGCGCAGCTTCGCGAGCCTCGAGGCGCTCGTGCTCGACGTGTCGCCGGCGTCGCTCTGGAATCTCGCGCCGGTGGTCGACGCGTTCCGGCTCGTTCGCCCGCATGTCGACCTCGCGCGCAACGCCGACGGCACCTACAGCATCGACGACATCGTCGAGCGCATTGCCGCGCGCCCGAGCGAGCCGACGCCGAAATTCTCGGTCAGCAACATCGAGATCGACGAGGGCTCGATCGCCTTCGACGACAAGCCGCACGCGCACAAGATCGCCGTTTCCGATCTCGCCATCGGGATTCCGTTCCTCTCCAGCATCCCGCACGACGCGAAGATCCGCGTGACGCCCCACCTGCGAGGCCACGTCGACGGCGCGCACTTCGGTCTCGCCGCGAATGCCTCGTCGCCGTTTGCCGATGCGCAGAAGGCGACGCTCGAATGGAACGTCGACGCACTGTCGCTCGCGCGCTACGCTGAATACGTCGCTTTGCCCGGCGGCATGAAGCTCACGGACGGCGCACTGACGACGCGGCTCCGGCTCGAATTCGCGAGCGATGCGGGTGGCGTGCGGAGCGTAACGCTGACCGGCGATGCACACATCGACGGTTTCAAACTGGTACGTTCTGACGGCGCACCGGTTGCGAGCGCAGCATCGATCGCCGTCGATCTTGGGCAACTGGACTGGCTCGCACGCTCGCTGGCCGTTCGACGTATTGCGATCATGAGCCCGACGATCGATGCGCGCCGCGGCAGCGGCGGCGCGTTCGACATCGCGAACGCGATGATGGGCTCCGATCGTGCGACCAGGACGAGTCCGGCCACGACGAAAGCGCCGAGACCATGGCGATGGAATGTTGCCGATGCGCTTGTCTCCGATGGCACGATCCGCTTTGCCGATGCTTCGGTGACTCCGCGATTCGATTCGACGCTTTCGCACGTCGCGTTCGAGGGCAAGGATCTCGCGTCCGAGGGTGCAGGCACTGTCGATGTGCACTTCGATTCCGACGTCGGCGCGCGCTTCGCGCTTTCCGGACGCATCGATCCGGCGAACATGTCGGCGAGCGGCCATGTCGCGATCACGGCGCTCGACATCCGAAGGGTTCATCCGTACTACGGGACAGCGATCGACGCAACCGTGACGCGCGGCACGCTCGACATTGCGGCGGATTTCGATGTAACGGAGGGCAACGCGAAGCGCGTCAGGATCAACGCGGGCAGCGCGACACTCGCGAATTTCGAGGCCACCATGCGCGGCGAGCGATCTCCGCTTCTTCGCGTCGGTCGCCTCGACGTTGCCGGCGTATCGGCGGATATCGCTGCCCGAAGCCTCGGCATCGAATCGGTCAAATGGAACGACGGCGCCTTGCAAGTCGTGCGCCGAAGAGATGGAACGTTCGACGTGGAGCATGTCATGGCATCGCCGCCAGCGAACGAGGCGCGGTCCGGGCAGCGACGCGAGAGCCGTTCACAAGACGCATCGCAACCCGCGACGCACGAGGCGGCGTGGAAGATCGGTGTGCGCAAGCTCGAGCTCGACCGCGTCGCAGCCGATTTCGAGGACCGTTCGCAGCAACCGGCAGTGCGATTGCGCGCTTCCGATGCGCACATCGTCCTTGCGGACTTCACGAGCGCACCCAGACAAAATGCAACGCTCGACGCGGCATTGCGCGTCGGCGCAGCGGGCCGCGTGCGCGTTCGCGGAAGCGTCGGCATCGATCCGCTTGCCGCGAACGTGCGCGTCGACGCGAATCGCATCGACATCGTGCCATTGCGGCCGTATTTCGAGTCGCGCACGAACGTCGTATTGACGCGCGGCACCGTCGGCGCAAAGGGGCGCGTCGTCTTCGCGGTGTCGCATGGCGGAACGTCGACAGGCGGCTACAAGGGCGACGTGAGGCTGACCGACGTCGCAACGCTCGATCGTCCGACGTCGCAGGATCTCGTGCGCTGGAAGACGCTCGCGCTCACCGGCGTCGATGCGAAACGCGAGCCGTTCGATCTCGCGATCGGCGCCGTCGCAATCGACGGCTTCTACGCGCGCGTCATCCTGAACGATGACGCCACGCTCAACCTGACGCGGCTTCTCGCCGGCGCGGAAGCGTCACCACCGGCGACACCGCAAGCTTCGCCTGCGGAACGTACCACAGAGCGCCGATCCTCCGTTCCGACGACAACCGCGGGCGTTACGAGCGCGCCATTGCCGCCTTCCACGGACGCCGGGTTGCCGGTGTCGATCGGCCGCATTGCCATTTCGGACGGCGACGTGGAGTACTCCGACTACTTCGTCAAGCCCAACTACACCGCGCATCTCACCAACGTCTCGGGCAGCATTGGCGCGCTGTCGCGAACGCAGGCGGGGGCGGTCGATCTGACCGGCCGCGTCAGCGGCACTGCGCCGGTCGAGTTGCGCGGCAGCGTGAATCCGTTCGCGCGCGATCTCGTGCTCGACCTCGCGGGCAAGGCGAGCGATGTCGAGTTGCCGCCGCTCTCGCCGTATTCGGTCAAGTACGCGGGTTACGGCATCGAGAAAGGCAAGCTTGCGCTCGAAGTGCATTACAAGATCGACGATCGGAAGCTTGCGGCGACGAACAAGCTGCGGCTCGACCAGCTTACGTTCGGCCAGCACGTCGACAGCCCGACGGCGACGAAGCTTCCCGTGCTGCTTGCCGTGTCGCTGCTCAAGGACCGCGATGGCGTGATCAATCTCGATCTGCCGATCGAAGGCACGCTCGACGATCCGCAGTTCTCGATTTGGCACGTGCTGGTGCAGATCGTCGTCAACCTGGTGACGAAGGCCGTCACCGCACCGTTCGCGCTCTTGAGCTCGATCGCCGGCGGGGGCGAGCAACTCGCGTACGTCGACTTCGCGCCCGGCAGCAGCGGCTTGTCCGAGGTGTCGCACCGAAAGCTCGCCGCGCTCGCGAAGGCGCTTGCCGATCGGCCCGGGTTGCGCATCGATGCCTCGGGACGCGCCATCGCGGATATCGATCGCGACGGACTCGAGCGCGCTACGCTCGACCATGCGCTGCGCGTGCAGAAGGCGAAAGCGCTCGCGAGCGATGGTGCATCGGCGCCGCCGCTCGATTCACTGACGATCGATAGCACCGAACAAGCGAAGCTGCTGCTGGCGGTGTATCGCGAAACCGACCTGCCGGACAAGCCGCGCAACTTCTTCGGCATCGCGAAGAAGCTTCCCGCCGCCGAGATGGAAGCGCGATTGCTCGCGAGCTATCGCATCGACAATGGCGCGCTCACGGCGCTCGCCAATCGACGCGCCGAGGCGGTGAAGCAGTGGTTGACGGGCCAAGGAGGCGTGGCCGCCGAGCGCATCTTCATTGTCGCGCCGAAGCTTGGCGCCGACGGCATCAAGGACAGCGGCTCACCCGTGCGCGTTGACTTCGCGATACGCTGAAGACAGCGCCTACCGAGCGATCGTCTCGCCGACGAGATGCCAACGCTCGCTCAACGCTGCGCAGCGCCGCTTTCGAGAATCGCTTCGCCGCTCACCACGACGGTCACTTCGCTCGTGCCGCCTTCGACGCTGATCGGCGCGACGCTCGCCGAAGCCGCGACGCCGCCTGCCTTGAACATCGGCTGCGGGCGTCCGAGGTCGTTCGTCTGAACGGTGACGCGCCCGGCGCGATAGTGCTCCGAGCCGAATGCGCGCGCGGCGATTTGCGCGCGCTCCTGCCAGCGCCGGATCGCGTCGACGGTAAGCTCGTTCTCGACCGTGCGCCGTGCCTGCGGGCTCACGTCGAACGCAACGCCCGAAAGCAACAGGCGATCCTCGCTCTGCAGCCTGGACACCAGCGCGGATAGCGCGACAAAATCGCTGCTTTCGAGCGAAAGCGATTGCGACACGCGCCAGCGCACCGGCTTGCTGGGCTCCGAAACCTGGTACGAGCTGTAGCCTGCCGTACGCGCCTCGATGCCCGCTTGCGCTTTCGCTCGTGCGAGCGCACGCGCCATCCGCTGGTTCACCTCGTTCGCCGCACGGCTCGCGTCCATGTCGTCCACTTCGGCGCGAAGGACTGCCGTCATGCGGTCGTTAGCGACGTCGCGCGACGCGGACGCCGTGACGCTGACGACCGGATGCGCCGGCAAATCGTAGGGTGACGGCTGCGCCCGGGCCGTCGATGCGACGAGGAGCGACGCGACCAGGAACAAAGGTGCGGCAATTCTTCGTGTCCGCTTTGTCAGCCGATCGCTTCGCGCCTGCATGTCATGCCTGCATGTCATGGTCGATCGCCGTGGACGGTTCGCACACGGTTCGGCAATTCGAGAATCGCATCGCGATTCGACCACGAGAAGCAACGGTCCGCCGCTGCCTGCCATGGCAGCCAGACATGCGCGAGATGCTCGCGCGGCTCGAGTTGCACCGGGACAGGATCGCCGACATCGAGCGAGAAGACGTGTTCCGTGTTCATCGTCGTGCCCGGCGGATAGCGGTGCCGCCATTGCGGAAAAATCTCGAATTGCTGCGTCATTTGCCAATCGACCGGTCCGCCGTATCTATTGGCTTCGATCCCGGTTTCCTCGAGCAGTTCGCGCCGCGCGGTGTCGGCGAGGCTTTCGTCCTCGTCGCGGCTGCCGGTCACCGATTGCCAATGGTCGGGGAAGTCCGCGCGTTCGAGAAGCAGCACTTGCAGGTTCGCCGTATGCACGATTACGAGAACGGATACCGGCTGCTTGTAACCGGCATCGAACGCCGACTCCGGCATCAGCTCACGAGCACCCAGAACGGCACGTGGCGATCGCGCCAGAACGATGATGCCTCGGCAAGAATGTCCTCGAGCGTGCGCCAGTCGTTGGGATGCGTTTTGCGATAGTGCGCCGCGTGCGCGAGACGGATCGCGCAGCCGCCCTTGCCAAGCCAATCGCGATCCTCGAGCGAATCGGCGAGCGCGTCGAAGTTGTCGCCGAAATGGTCGGGAAGGGCGAGCCCTTTCGCGAGCGCGCGGAAAAGCGACGCCTTGTCTTCGGCATGCGAAAGATCGACGTCGAGGTAGCGCAGCTTCGCATGCGCGGCGGCCGCCTCGATCGCATCGGCGTGTCCGTGGTAGTCGAGCACGCGCGCCTCGTCGTATTTGCCAAGGTCCGGCAGCTTCATTCGCGGATCCTTCGGAACGTCGCGTAGTGGTCGTCGCTGTAATAGCATACTTCGGGCGCCTTGCGCGCTCCGCCGCAGACGATGCGTCGCGCACCTCGCGTGCGAACGCCCGGCGTTCGCACCGTGTACTCGTGGTAGTAGCCGCGACGCCGCGGGGGAAGCGACTGCTCGCGGTTGCCGAACGTGATCCCGTCGCGCTCATAGCGGAACGGGCCGCCATCGTGAATACGAATCAGCACCTCACGCGCTTCGCGCGGAAGCGCGCTGGCGTTGATCTCGCCGCGCAGGTTCTCGTTGCCGCGCGCGAGCGCGGTCGGTGCGGCGATCGACAACGCGGCGATCGCGAGGAGGAGGAGCGCGGCGCGGATCGGCGGGCGGATCATCATCCGCGAAAGTGTACGCGCTCGCGAAGTCCCGGGATTCAGGCGCTCGCCTTGATCGCATCCGACGGCCGGATGCGAATGTGCAAATCGCGCAATTGCTGCTCCGTCGCGGGCGCCGGCGCGTCGACGAGCAGGTCCTGCCCGCGCTGCGTCTTCGGGAACGCGATCGTGTCGCGAATCGATTCGGCGCCGCACATCAACGTGACGATGCGATCGAGGCCGAACGCGATGCCGCCGTGCGGCGGCGCACCGTAAGTCAACGCGTCGAGCAGAAAGCCGAATTTCCTGCGTTGCTCCTCGACGCTGATGCCGAGCGCCTCGAACACGCGCGCCTGCAATTCCGGTCGGTGGATGCGAACCGATCCGCCGCCGATCTCCCAGCCGTTCAACACGACGTCGTACGCTTTTGCGAGCGCGTGCGCGCGGTCGGTCGCGAACGTCCCGGCGTGCTCGTCCTTCGGCGCGGTGAAGGGATGATGGCGCGCGACCCACGCGCCGCTCGCCTCGTCCTGTTCGAACATCGGAAAGTCGACGACCCAAAGCGGCTTCCAGCCCGCTTGCGCGAAGCCGCGATCGCGACCGATGCGCGCCCGGAGCGCGCCGAGCGTGTCGTTGACGACGTTCGCGCGATCGGCGCAGAAGAAGACGACGTCACCGGTTTGTGCCTGCGAACGTTCGAGGATCGCGCGCAGCACGTCCGACGACAGGAACTTGACGATCGGCGATTGCAGGCCTTCCTCGAAGGGCTTCGACGCGTCGTTCACCTTGACGTAGGCGAGTCCCTTCGCGCCGAACGTCGTGGCGAGCGCCGCATAGTCGTCGATCTCCTTGCGCGTCATCGCGCCGCCGCCCGGCACGCGAAGCGCGGCGACGCGGCCGTTGGGAAGGTCGGCTGCCGCGCGGAAGACCTTGAAATCGACGCTTCGCATGAGATCCGTAAGCTCGGTCAGCGTCAGCGGCACGCGCAGGTCGGGCTTGTCGGAGCCGTAATCGCGCATCGCGGCATCAAACGTCATCACCTGGAACGGATTCGGAAGCTCGACGCCGAGTGCGTCGTGGAACATCGCGCGCACGAGGCCTTCCATCAGCTCGCGGATCTCGAGCTCGTCCAGGAACGACGTCTCGATGTCGATCTGCGTGAATTCGAGCTGGCGATCGGCGCGAAGGTCTTCGTCGCGGAAGCACTTGACGATCTGGTAGTAGCGGTCGAAGCCGGCGATCATCAGCATCTGCTTGAAGAGTTGGGGCGATTGCGGCAGCGCGTAGAACTGTCCGTGATGCATCCGCGACGGCACGAGAAATTCGCGCGCGCCTTCGGGCGTCGACTTGTAGAGGACGGGCGTCTCGATATCGACGAAGCCGTGGGCATCGAGATAGCGGCGTGCCGCGGTTGCGGCGCGATAGCGAAGCATCAGGTTCTGCTGCATCGGCGGGCGCCGCAGGTCGAGCACGCGATGGGTCAGGCGCACGGTCTCCGAAAGATTCTCGTCGTCGAGCTGAAACGGCGGCGTCGCCGATTCATTGAGAATCTCGATTGTCTTCGCGAGGATCTCGACTTCGCCGGACGGCAGGTTCGGATTGACCGTGCCCTCGGGGCGCGGCCGCACGCGTCCGCCCACCGCGATGCAGTATTCGTTGCGAAGCTTCTCCGCCGTCTCGAACGTCGCCGCGCGATCGGGATCGCAGACCACCTGCACGATTCCTTCGCGATCGCGAAGATCGATGAAGATGACGCCGCCGTGATCGCGTCGCCGATGCACCCAGCCCATCACCGTCACGTCCTTGCCAAGAAAACGCCGGTCGATGCGGCCGCAGTATTCGTTGCGCTTCAAATCGTTCTCCGCGAGGCTCGCATTGTCGAGAGGAGTCAGCGTACGACGGAACGCCGCCGATGCCGGCGCCCATCATCATCCGCCGATCAATTTCGGATTTCGGAGGGCGTCGCCGCAGCGGGCTCCGGGCTCGTATCCGGCACCGTGCCGCGTAACGGACGCGCATGCGGCCGAGGCCCGACGACGCCCATCGAGATGATGTACTTGAGCGCCTCGTCGACCGTCATGTCGAGCTCGCGCACCTGCGCGCGCGGCAGCATCAGGAAGTAGCCGCCGGTGGGATTGGGCGTCGTCGGTACGTATACGCTCACGTACTCGCCGGAAAGCCACGTCGCGACGCTCGCCACGGGAATGCCGGTCTGGAACGCGATCGTCCAGCAGCCGGGTCGCGGGAATTCGACGAGCAGTGCCTTGCGAAACGCCTGGCCCTTGTCGGACAGAAGCGTGTCGCTCACCTGCTTGACCGACGAGTAGATCGACTTGACGAACGGGATGCGGCCGAGCACCGCCTCCCAGGCACGGATCAGCCGCTGGCCGAAGAAGTTCGCCGCGACCACGCCGGTCGCGAACAGGATCAGGAACGCGACGACGACGCCGAGGCCGGGAATGTCGAAGCCGAACAGCGTGCGCGGCTGAATGGCCTCGGGCAGGACGAGGATGATGTCGTCGAGCGAGGTCAGCAGAAAATGCAGAACCCAGATCGTGATGCCGAGCGGCACCCAGACGAGCAAGCCCGCGATCAGGTAGCGACGGATCGTCGCGCCGAGCGTCATCGGACTAGCGCCTGCGATGTGCCACGGAGCTGATTTGCGGTCATGAACCTGTCTTCTCGGGGGCGCTCGATGTCGTCGTCGACTTCGTTTCCGTCGAGCTTCCGCCTTCGCTCGTCTTCGTCGCCGCGGTCGTTTCGTTGGCGCCTCCTTCAGCCGATTTCGCTTCGGCCTTGGTCTCCCCGCCGTTCGCTTTGTCGGCGGCCTTTCCGTCCTTCCTGGCCTTGGCGCCGCTGTGGCGGAAGTCGGTCACGTACCAGCCCGAGCCCTTGAGCTGGAACCCCGCGGCGGATACTTTCTTCGTGAGCGCCGACGCGTGGCAGGCTGGGCACTCGCGCATGGGCGCATCGGAAATTTTCTGCAACACCTCGAGCTCGTGTCCGCAGGAGGCGCATCGATATTCGTAGATCGGCATGGTCGTTTCGCGACGCGAAAAATTGGAACGCGCGCGCCAAAGCTTTTGATAACAAAGAGGAAAATTATACCGTAACCGCTGCGCTCACCATATGGGCCCGAAAGGGCGCCCCGTCAAGCAGGCGACACTGTTGCGCGAAAGCCTTCGAGCCCGGCTCGCGCGACGCCGACGCGACGATCTCCCGTCGATGCACGAGCCAAGCGGGCAGGTCTGTAGGCATTCATCACGGCGCGCGCATGCCTTATGCTTTGCGCCGCGTCACGGAAAACGCCGACGCCACTGACAACTGACAACTGACAACTGACAACTGACAGCTATCAACGACAACTGAAAATGACCGACTACTGGTTCTGGTGGATCCTCGCCGCGATCCTGATCGGCGCCGAGCTCGTCACCGGCACGTTCTATCTGCTCGCGATCGGCATTGCGTTCGCGCTCGGCGGTGTCGTGGCGCTCGTCGGTGCAGAGAGGCCGATGCAGTTGTTGACGGCAGGCGTTCTCGCCGTGGTCGGCGCGATGATGGCGCACCAATGGCGCCGACGCCGCGGCGAGCCTTTGCCGCAGCCGCCGCTCGACATCGGCAAGACGGTAAAAGTCGAGGCGTGGCACGCCGACGGCACGGCGCGCGTCGTTTATCGCGGCACGCATTGGGACGCGGTGCCCGCATCCAGCGCGACGGTGCAAAGACCCACGATGTACATTGTCGATACGCGCGGCTCGACGCTCGTCATCGCCGACGAGCAGCCGTAGTCGCTTCGCACGCGGCGCCAAGTCCGCGGTTCCGAGCAAAGCGCGATGCGTCCTGCATCGCTTTGCTCGAAGAGGGAGACCGTCATGCAGACAGGTTTTTCGCTCGTCACCTTCGCGATCTTCATCGTGGTCCTGATCGGCATCATCAAAGCGATCAGGGTCGTGCCGCAGCAGCGCGCATGGGTCGTCGAGCGCCTCGGCCGCTTCTATGGCGTGCTCGCGCCGGGGCTCAACTTCGTCGTGCCGTTCCTCGATCGCATCGCCTACCGGCACGACCTGCGCGAGACGCCGCTCGACGTGCCGCCGCAGGTCTGCATCACGAAGGACAACACGCAACTGCAGGTCGACGGCATCCTCTATTTCCAGGTGACGGATCCGCGCCTTGCATCGTACGGCTCGACCAATTACGTGCTCGCGATCACCCAGCTCGCGCAGACGACGCTTCGCAGCGTCATCGGCCGCATGGAGCTCGACCGCACGTTCGAGGAGCGCGACCAGATCAACGCAGCGGTCGTGAGCGCGCTCGACGCCGCGGCGCCCAACTGGGGCGTCAAGGTGCTCCGCTACGAGATCAAGGACCTGACGCCGCCCGCCGAAATTCTTCGCGCCATGCAGGCGCAGATCACCGCGGAACGCGAGAAGCGCGCGGTGATCGCCACCTCCGAAGGCAAGCGCCAGGAGCAGATCAACATCGCACAGGGCGCGCGCGAGGCGGCGATCGCAAAATCCGAGGGCGAGAAGCAGGCGGAGATCAACAATGCGCAGGGGCAGGCGGCGGCGATCCTCGCGCTTGCCGAGGCGAACGCGAAGGCGATCCGACAGGTCGCTGACGCGATCGCCGCACCGGGCGGCATCGGCGCGGTCAACTTCAAGGTCGCCGAGGAATACATCGCGCAGTTCGGCAATCTCGCGAAGACGAACAATACGCTGATTCTGCCGGCGAATGTCGGCGACGTCGCGGGATTGATCGCGACCGCTCTGTCGGTCGTCAAGACCGCATCGCCCGCGAACGCATAAGGACGATCTAGTGTGCCCAGTCAGAAATTCGCTCGATAGTTCGCGGCGAAATCGACCGCCATGCTTCGTTGCTCGACCTCGTCATAACACGGGCTATTGTCTCGGCCTCGCGCCTTGCTTGGCGGCCGATTTCATCCGCTTCCTTTATCATCGGAACTTCTGACTCAGCACACTAGATGGACTCTTCAGGCACTGCATTTCTCGTCACCGGCGGCGCGTCGGGTCTTGGCGCGGCGACTGCGAGAATGGCGGTCGAGGCGGGCGCGCGCGTCGCGATCGCCGATTTGAACGATGCTGCCGGCGATGCGCTCGCGCGCGAGCTTGGCAAGGCGGCGACGTTCGTTCACTGCGACGTCACGGTCGCCGTCGACGGCGAATGCGCGGTCAAGGCGGCGCTCGACGCGTTCGGTGCGCTCCACGTGCTGGTCAATTGCGCGGGGATCGTGCACGGCGAGAAGGTCATCGGCCGCGACGGCGTCCATTCGCTCGCGAACTTCGCGCGCGCGGTCAACATCAACCTCGTCGGCACGTTCAACATGATCCGGCTTGCCGCGACGGCGATGTCGAGGAATGAGCCGAACGACGGCGGCGAGCGCGGCGTCATCGTCAACACGGCGTCGGTTGCCGCGTTCGACGGCCAGATCGGCCAGGCGGCATACAGCGCGTCGAAGGCGGGCGTCGTTGGAATGACACTGCCGATCGCGCGCGAGCTCGCGCGTTCCGGCATTCGCGTAATGACGATTGCGCCGGGCATCTTCGAGACGCCGATGATGGCGAGCCTCGCGGCCGACGTTCAGCAGGCGCTCGGCAAGATGATTCCGTTTCCGCCACGCCTCGGCAAGCCCGAGGAATTCGCGTCGCTCGTGCGCGAGATCGTAGCGAATCCAATGCTGAACGGCGAGGTGATCCGCCTCGACGGCGCGATCAGGATGGCGCCGAAGTAGCTGAGATCGATTCGCGATTCGGCAGCGCTCTTTCGAGGCGATCAGCGAACGTGCAGCACGTCGATCTGCTTGGCAGCGTCGGCATCGCGATATCGGTCGCGGCGATCCTCGCTTTCGTCGGTCATCGTCTGCGGCAACCGCTGCTGCTCGCGTACCTGCTCGCCGGCGTGCTGATCGGACCGCGCATCGGCCTTGGACTCGTCAGCGATCAGCAGAGCATCGAGACGGTTTCCGAGATCGGTCTCATCCTGCTGCTGTTCATCATCGGCCTCGAGCTCGATCTGAAGAAGCTGTTGGCGGCGGGGAGGCCCGTGCTGATCACGGGCGCCTTGCAGTTCCCGCTGTGCGCGGCGCTCGGGCTCGCATTCTTCGTGCCGTTCGGTTTTCGCATCGGCGCCGGCAATTTCTCGCTGCTTTACCTGGCCGTCTGCCTCGCGCTCTCCAGCACGATGATCGTCGTCAAGCTGCTCTACGACAAATTCGAGCTCGACACCCTTCCGGGCCGCATCACGCTCGGCGTGCTGATCTTTCAGGACGTCTGGGCGATCGTTGTCCTCGGCATCCAGCCGAATCTCGCGAATCCGCAGGTGACGAAGCTCTTGACGTCGCTCGGAAGCGGCGTATTGCTCGTCGGTGCGACGCTTCTGATCAGCAAGACGGTCCTGCCGCGGCTCTTCCGCTCGGTCGCGAAGATGCCGGAGCTCGTCCTGATCGGCTCGCTCGCGTGGTGCTTCATCGTGTGCGCCGCGGCGAGCGCCGCAGGCTTGTCGCGCGAGATGGGTGCGCTGATCGCCGGCGTCGCGATCTCGACGTTTCCGTACAACCTCGACGTCGTCGCGAAGGTCGTCAGCATTCGCGACTTCTTCGTTACGCTGTTCTTCGTCGCGCTCGGGATGGAAATACCGATGCCGAGCATCGAGCTCGTCGGACTCGCACTCGTCGCTTCGCTGTTCCTCGTCGCAAGCCGCTTCGTCGTCGTCTTTCCGATCCTGCGAGCCATGAAGCTCGGACATCGGGCGAGCCTTTTGCCGTCGATCAACCTTGCACAGATGAGCGAGTTCGCGATGGTGATCGCGGCGATCGGTGTGGGGTACGGGCACATCGACACGAAGATCGCGAGCCTCCTGATCTTCGTCTTCGCGCTGACGTCGGTCGCGTCGACCTACATGATCGGCTGCAGCGATCGGCTGCAACGGCTGCTGACGCGCGCGCTCGCGAAGATGGGCATGAAGGATATCGGTGCGGAAGAGTCGGCCGAAGCGCTGGCGCACGTCGACGCCGGCAAGGATGTCGTGCTGCTCGGCTTCTTCGCCGAGGCGAGCGGGCTCGTTCACGAGTACGAGATGGGCGAGACGCGCGCTTCGCGAGCGATGCTCGATCGTCTGCTCGTCATCGACTTCAATCCCGAGGTCCATGCCGAGCTCAAGCGCCGCGGCATCGCGTGCCGCTATGGCGACGTCGCGAGCATGAACACGCTGCATTACGCGGGTGTCGAGGATGCAAAGCTCGTCGTGTCGACGATTCCCGACGCGATCCTCAAGGGAACCGACAACCTGCGGCTTCTCCGGCTTTCACGAAGATTGTGGCCCGGCGCGAAGGTGATCGTGACCGCGAATCGTCCCGCTTCCGCCGTCGAGCTCTACGAAGCGGGCGCGGATTTCGTGTTCGTGTCGCGGCTGCACTCGGCCGCGCAGATGGCGCAGATCCTCGAGCAGGCGCTCGAGGCGGGGTTCGAGCGCGTGCGCGAGGCGCACATCGCGCAGATCAGGCGGCGAAACGAGGTGCTGGCGTAGCGATATCGATGAGCCCGCACCGTTATCCCTTGCAGGGATTCATCCAGCGAAGTCCGGTGAAACGCGCGAAATCGGCGTCCGTGGAGCACAAGACGTAGCCGCGCGCCATCGCGAGTGCGGCGAGATGCGCATCGGTCGTCAGGTTTCCCGCCGTCCCGAGTTGTTGGAGTGCTGTACTAAGCCGCTCGAAGTGTGTCTCGGACGGCTGGGCGACATGGATGTGCGGTAATTCGAGCCATCCCCGGATGCGCCCCGTGACTTTGGCAACGCCAAGCGGTCGCGCGACGATCCTGCGATTCGTCATGATGCGAATGAACCCCAGCAACGCGGCCCAGGCGAGGCCCAGGCGAGGCCCACGCCTTCGGGACCCGACAAACATTTGTCCCACCAACGCCGCGCCACCTCGTGGACCGCGGAATCGAATTATGTGCGTGAACGAGAACGTTGACGTCGGGAAGAATCATCCGATCTTTTCACGGACGCCGCGAACGCCTCGGCTTCCAGCTCGTCCGCGAGTTGGCCGAGCTTGTCGAGGTCAATGCCCGCCCTCAAGCCGAACGAATGCGGCTTCGTCCGGACTGCTTTGACCGAGCGGGTCCTGGCCGTTTCGCCGAGTCCCGCTCGAATCGTACGATTCACCGCTTCCTTGAAGGGAATGCCAAGCTCGCGCGCTGCCTGAGGAGCCCGGCAAGATCGTCATCGAGTGTCAGCGTCGTCCGCATCTTGACATCATGGATGTCATTCGACTTGATGTTCAAGGCATCAAGCGAAGCGAGCGTTCCGAGCGTGACTGGGAAGTGATGCCATTCCGAGGGCAAATAGCGCTCGCGGTGGCCGCTACATCGGGGGCACGAGCCCATCCTTGCCCACGGCGACGCCGGCCGCGGAAAGCGACCCATCCGGCTTGACGCTCGCGCTCACGAGCACATGCGCGCCGGGCACCAGCATGTCGCGACTGCCTGGCTCTAACGTGACGATCGGCGCGTCGGGCGGCAGGACGATCGTCTTTTCGCCATCCTTGTACCTGAGCGTCATTCGACGTGCACCGTCGATGTTCTGGACCTGCGCAATTGTCGCGTTCGTCATCATGCTGCCCGGCTTCAAATCCCACGGATAGTGGCCTTCGCCGCTGCCGCGTCGCGATTCGGGAAGCACGAGCACTTCGAGCGCCCGCTCGGTGCCGTCCGGCTGCGGCATCGCCGCCGTGCCGATGAACGCGCCTTCCTTGATCGCTTCGGGTCCCGCGCGAACGACGGCGGAGACCCGGTAGTTCTCGGCGAGATCGATCTTCGCGACCTCGCCCGTGTGCGTCCTGACCGTGAGCTTCGTTCCTTCGATCGAGACGACGTCGCCGCGAACGTGTTGCGTCGATTGCGCGAAGACCGATGTCGCGATCGCGACGCACACCATGAACGCGACGCTCTGGATTGAACGCATGGAAACTCCTCGTTTCACCAAACCGAAGAGCAAACAGCGAAGGACTCGCGTCTAATCCCGCCTGATCAGCGCGATCGCCGCGGCGATCATGCTGACGAAGAACACGAACGTCCAGCCGGCGATCGACAGGCCGAGAAACACCCAGCCCTTCTCGGCGCATTCGCCGCTGCCTTCGAGCACCTTGCGAACAACCTCGCCGAACGGCAGCGTCTGCATCATGTAGCTGATGCCCATGCCGCACGCCGGCACCTGGTCTTTCGGCAACGCCTGCAGCCAGATCTGCCGCGCGGCGAGCGCCGCGCCCGCGCCGGCGATGATCAGCGTCAGCACCGCGTAGAATGCGGCGCTCGCGCGACGCGGATTGTGGATCGCCGCGATCAGGAACACGATGCCCACGGCGACGACACATACGCGCTGGAACATGCATAGCGGGCAGGGCTCGAGGCCTTCGCCGTATTGCAGCCACAGCGCCCAGCCCATCAATCCCGCGCAGACCAGGAAGCCGAGCAGGTACGCGGCGCGCCGCGGCGGGAGCACGATCAGCGCGAGCGACGCGACGCCGAGCGTCATCACGAACACGCGATAGACCGCCTCGGTCAGCGGTGGCTGCGCGCCAAGCGAGCGCAGGAGGTGTTCCTGTCCCACGAGCGCGACGCAAAGGAGCAGGGCCGCGTAGGGCCACGGAATGGCGGCATAGCGATTCATGCTATCGCGCATGGGAGTCGACATGTCTTCGTTTCGCTGGCTTTGGTCGATGCGGGACGAATCGTAAACGATCAGCTACGCTGCGAGCGGTCGAGCGCGCAATCGAGATCCCACAGGATGTCGTCGAGCGATTCGAGGCCGACCGACAGCCGAATCATTTCCGGCGAAACGCCCGCCGCGCGCTGCTCGTCCTCGTCGAGCTGGCGATGCGTGGTCGATGCCGGATGGATGATAAGCGTCTTCGCATCGCCGACGTTCGCGAGATGCGAAAGGAACTGAACCGCCTCGATGCAGCGCACGCCGGCCGCGGCGCCACCTTTGACGCCGAACGTCAGAATGCCGCCCGCGCCACGCGGAAGGTAGCGCTTCGCCATCTCGTATGTCGGATTCGCAGGCAGCAGCGGATAGTTGACCCACGCGACCGCGGGATGGTGCGCGAGATGCTCGGCGACCGCGAGCGCCGATTCGCAGTGACGCGGCATCCGAAGATGCAGCGTCTCGATCCCTTGCAGCAGCAGGAACGCGGACAGCGGCGACAGCGTGGGCCCGAGCGTTCGCATCGTCTCCATCCGCGCCTTCATCGTGAAGCCGAAGTCGCCGAACGTCTCGTGGAAGATCACGCCGTGATAGCCGCGCGATGGTTCGGTCATCTGCGGGAAATTGCCGTTGTCCCACGGAAACTTTCCGGATTCGACGACGATGCCGCCCATGGTCGTGCCGTGCCCGCCCAGATACTTGGTGAGCGAATGGACGACGATGTCGGCGCCGTGCTCGAACGGCCGGCAAAGGCAGGGAGACGCGAGCGTATTGTCGATGACCAGCGGAACGCCGGCGTCGTGCGCGATGTCGGCAAGCGCGCGAATGTCGGGCACGTTGAGCTGCGGATTGCCGATCGTTTCCGCGTAGAGGCACTTCGTGCGCGGCGTGAGCGCACGGCGGAAATTGCCCGGATCGCCGGCGTCGACGAACGTCGCGTCGATGCCGAACTGCGCGAACATCACGCCGAGCTGCGAATACGATCCGCCGTAGAGCGTTCGCGCCGCGACGATGTGATCGCCGTTGCGCGCCAGCGTGAGGAACGCGAGCATCTGCGCCGCCATGCCGGTCGCGGCCGCGAGCGCAGCCCTGCCGCCTTCGAGTGCGGCGACGCGTTCCTCCAATGCGGCAACGGTCGGATTCGAGATGCGCGAATAGACGTTGCCGAATGTTTGCAGATTGAAAAGCGACGCTGCATGATCGGCGTCATCGAACACGAACGACGTCGTCTGGTAAATGGGCAGCGCGCGCGATCCGGTTTCCGCATCCGGAATCTGCCCGGCGTGCAGACAGAGCGTGTCGAAGCCGAAAACGTGGTCGGGCATCGCGATCGCGACAGAATCGGCGGCGCGACGGCCGCAGGTTGCACGATTATGCGCGAGCGCCGGTCGGGCGAGCGACGGCTATCGAACGTTCACCTTGGAAGGCGCGGGGCGCCGCGCGGAAATCACGCCGGTATTGACGCCGGCCCAGTTGAGACCGCCCAAAAGCCGCGCGTGCTCGATCTTCACGCATCGGTTCATCACGACGTCGAGCCCGGCATCGCTCGCGCGCTTCGCCGCCTCCTCGTTGACGATGCCGAGCTGCATCCACAGAACTTTGGCGCCGATGGCGATCGCATCGTCGGCAATAGGCGGAATGTCCTCGGCGCGACGAAAGCAGTCGACGAGGTCCACGGGTTCCGGGATCGCGCGCACGTCGGGATAGCACTTCTCGCCCAGCACCACGCGGTAATTCGGATTGACCGGAATCACGCGATACCCGTGGTCCTGCATGTATTTCGCGGCGAAAAAACTCGGCCGATACCACTGCGCCGAAAGCCCGACGACGGCGAGCGTGCGCGATTGCGCGAGAATGCGGCGAATGCCCGCGATGTCGTCGACGATCGGCATGTAGGGTTATGAATCTCAGCGCTCCCAGCGCGGCGGCCCATTGTACGGGTACGCCTCGGAAATCCTGCGGCCTGACGAAAGCTTGTTGTTGAGTGAGGGCGGCAGGTTGGGATAGCTTCCAGGACCGAAGGTTCGGCATTGACCCTGGAAATCGGCGTCGCTGCAGAAGATCCAGTAGCCGCCTTCGACGCGAAGCGACTGCGCGCGATCGTTGAAGCCGGTGTTCCCGAGATTGCGCAGGTAGTTGCCGTCGACGACGTAACGATCGCCGCGGAAATCGGGATTCGAATACAGCACGACGCGCGAGCCGCGCCCCCAATGATTCCCGCCGCTGGTCGGCGGGGGTCCGAAGCCGCCTATTTCGCGAATCGACGAGATCTTCTTGTCGAGGCCCATTTCGCGCAACGAAGGATAACGGCCGGGCTGCAGCGTCACGCAGTTGCCCTGAAAGTAGGCGTCCGAGCAGAGCTGCCACACACCGTCGCGGATCGCGACCGACGATGCGCGGTCGTTGAAGCCGGTGCGATCGAGATTCGGCACGGCGTCATTCGCGCGAAATTCGCGACCCCTGAATCCGTCGCCGCTGTACAGCGTCAACTCCGCTGCCGTCGCGACACCGGCAACGAGCAGCAACACGCAACCGATCAAAGCGTTTTTCATGATCGTGCTCCATCCGTTCGGCGCGTGCCTGCGCCAATCGCATGATGCTAACGGCCACGGCGGCATGCGGGCAGTCGGACCTCGTCCGATCGATCCGTCGGTGCGCTCCTACGTTGTGAATGGACCCCAACGGTCGCTTCGCTCGGTGCCCCCGAAGGGGGCGCAATCCGCGCCTTGGGGCTGCCCTGCGGCGCTCATGTGCGCGACCGGCGCGTTCGGCGGCGCGCGATGCGGCGCATCGGGCGTCCATCCGTGCAGCGACAGCATGAACGCGAATCCAACCACGTACGCGATCGTCACGTGCCAGCCGCCGCGCAGCCAGGCGAACACCGATTTCGCATCGGGGAACTGGTTCGTCAGCGCAACGCCTGCCGACGATCCGAACCAGATCATCGATCCGCCGAAACCGACGGCGAACGCGATGTAGCCCCAGTCGTAGCCGCCTTGCGCGAGCGCGAGCGCCGTGAGTGGAATGTTGTCGAACACCGCCGAGACGAAGCCCAGCGTGAGCGCCACGCGCCACGACGCGTCCGGCAGCTTGTGCACCGGCATCATCGACGCGGCGAACACGAGCGACACGAGAAAGATCGAACCCTCGAACGCGCCGGGCAGCTCCTCCCAATGCGGGCGTCGCAACGGTACGCACGCGAGCAGCGTGACCCAGACGGCCGCGCCGATGAACGGAAAGCGATCCGACCACCCGTTGAATTTCACGTTGACGACGACGTTGACGACAATCGCGGTGATCAGGATCGCGGCGACGATGAACACGCGCGCGCCGTCGATGCGCACGTTCGCCGCCGCGTCGCGCTTGATCGGCGAATAGCGTTGCTGCTGCAGCGACGCCGGGATGCCGAACAGGACCATCGCGACCGACGCCGCGATGTACGCTTCGAGCACCGCGAGCGGCGATACGCCGTCGATCCACATCATCGTCGTCGTCGTATCGCCGACCACGCTCCCCGATCCGCCGGCATTCGATGCGGCCACGATGGCTGCGAGATAACCGATGTGCACCTTGCCGCGGAACACGACGCCGGCGATCGTCCCGCCGATCAGCGCTGCCGCGATGTTGTCGAGGAACGACGACAGCACGAAGATCATCACGAGCAGCACGAACGCGCCCTTCCAATCGTCGGGCAAAAGGCGCGGCAGCCACGCCGGCACCTGGCTCGCCTCGAAGTGCTTCGACAAAAGCGCGAAGCCGAGCAGCAATCCGAGCAGGTTCGTGAGCAGCACCCATTCGTGCGCGAAATGCGCAACGAGGCCTGACAGTCCCGCGCCTTCGGCGAACGGTGAGAACAGCACCTTGAAAAGCGTGATCACCGCGAGCCCGATCAACGCGACCTTCAGCGTGTGATGATGAAAGACCGCGACGCCCGCGAGCGTCAGCGCGAACAGGATGAAATCGACGGGGAGCGAGCCGATCGAAGGCGGTTCGGGGAGCGCGCTTTGCGCGGCGCACGCGCTGGCGATGAGCAACAAGCCGAGCGACAGGCAAAGCGCCGCAAGGTGGCGCGCGATTGAGCGTATCGGCATCGATCGTTGTTCGGAAGGCGTCTTCTTCGAGGCGCGGAACGAGGGGCGCCAATCGCCCTTTTCTCGGCGGCTCTGCCGTCGGGCGTTTTTTGGTGACGCGGATTGTAACCGCGCGGAGGAGGCCGGGCGGCCGCGGATCGACGGGCCGCGAGTTACCCGTCCGGCCCGATCCTTGCTTTTCAGCCTCAGCGGTCCGGCGAGCGCGGAAGGGCGCGTTGCGCCGGCCGTTTGGGAGCACCTGCGGGACGTCGCGTGGATGGCCCGCAACAAGATTTTCACAAGACAGCGCGCATGGCCCTGACACGCTCGATTAGTCGCCTCGACCTCGCCCCGATGCCGCAGACGGTCGGCGACGCCATCGATCGCGGCAGCGCGCTTCTCGCGCTCTCGCAGCGCAAGCTCAACGCGCTCGGCACGCCGCTCGCGTACATCGATCGCAACCAGCGCTACCGCTTCGTCAACAAGGCGCTGCTCGACTGGTTCGGCAAGCGCACCGACGAGGTCCTGAACCGCGAAATCATCGAGGTCATCGGGCGCGAGAGCTACCAGCTCTATCGCGCCTACATCGAAGCGGCGCTCGGCGGCGAGCGCACCGGCTACGAATGGCAGCTCGCATTGCCCGGGCGCCAGCCGATGTGGATCCGCGTCGACTACTACCCCGATCGCAATCAGCAGGGGCATATCCGCGGCTTCCTGGCCACATATAGCGACGTCGATCAACTGAAACGCCTCGAGCTCGAGGCGGGGCAGCGTGAGCATCGGCTGCGGCTTGTCACCGACAGCGTCGGCTTGCCGATCCTGCACTTCGATCGCCAGCTTCGGCTGCGTTTCGCGAACAAGCCGTTCGCCGACTGGATCGGCGTCCCGGCCGACGATCTGATCGGCCACACGCTTTCCGATTTTCTCGCGTCGGACGCGTTGACCGAGATGCAGGGCTATATCGAGCGCGCGTTCGCGGGCGCAACGGTCTCGTACGAGCGCCGCGAGCGGCGCGCAACCGGCGAGCTGCGCTGGGTGCGCGTGATGCTGTTCCCCGATCGCGAGATGGGCGGGCGGGTCGGCGGCGCGTTCGTCGTGTGGAACGACATCGAAGACGACGTGCGCGTCCGCGATGCCTTGAAGTCTCAGCAACAGCAGTTGCGCCTGTTCGCCGACAACATCCCCGGTCCGATCGCTTATCTCGACAAGAGCCTGCACTACACGTTCGTCAATCAGGCGTTCGCGAACTGGGTGTGCAAGCCGCAGGACGAGATTTACGGCAAGACACCATTCGAGGTGATGGCCTCCGAAGTGGCCGCTTTTTTGCGCCCGGTGCTGCGGCGCGCGCAGGCCGGCGAGCACGTCGAGTACGAGCGCATCGGCCAGAACGCGAACGGCCAGCGCCGCTGGATGCACGGCCGCATGGCGCCCGATCTCGACTCGACGGGCAAGGTACGCGGCCTCTACTGCACCGAGTACGACATCCACGATTTGAAGCAAACCGAGCAGGCGCTCGCCGCGCGCGAGAAACAGCTTCGGCTCTTTACCGACAACATTCCGGAGCCCGTCGTCTATCTCGACGCCGAGCGCCGCTACGTATTCGTCAACGAGGCGTTCCTCGATCTTTACGGTCTCACGCGTGACGAGGTGCTTGGCAAGAAACCCGAGGAAGTGCTCGGCGTCGAAGGCTCGCAGGCGTTGACGCCCGACCGCGATCGTTCAGCGAAAGGCGAGGCGATCACCTACGAGCGCGTGGTGCTCGACGTCGTGGGCCGTTCGCGCTGGATTCGCGCGCGCTGCGTGCCGGATCTGAATCTCGACGGCAGCGTCCGTGGCGAATATGTCGTCGGCCACGACATTACCGATTTGAAGATCGCGCAGGACACGTTGGCCGCGCGCGAATCGCAGCTACGCGCGATCATGGACGGCGTGCCCGCGCCCGTGGCGTACATCGACCGCGAGGAGCGCTGCCACTACGTCAATCGCACGTTCCTGCAGTACTTCGGATTGACGGTCGAACAGGTCGGCTACCTGCGTCTTCGCGACGTCGTCGGGCAGGCGATCTACCAAAGCGCACAGGCGATGGTGACGCGCGCGCTCGAGGGCGAATCGGCGGCGTTCGATCGTCTGGTGCCGGGCGCGAACGGCGCAAGGCGCTGGATGACGATTCGCGTCGTGCCGGACCGGGCCCCAGCTGGCGAAGTGCACGGCGCGTTCGTGCTTATGAACGATATCCACGGCCTCAAGCAGGCGCAGGAGGCGTTGCGCGCATCGGAGGGCGAGTTGCGGCTCATCATGGACAACGTGCCGGCGCGCGTGTCGTACATCGATCGCGACTATCGCTATCGCTTCCTCAACGGCCACAACGAGCGCTGGCTCGGCACGCGACGCGACGACATGACGGGAAAGGCGATCGTCGACGTCTCCGGCCCGCAGCGTTTCGCGGAATTGAAGCCGCTGCTCGATCGCGTGCTTGCCGGCGAAGTGGTGTCGACCGAGCTGCGCCTGCCGCAACCTTCCGGCGAGACGCAATGGGAGGCGATCCACTACGCGCCGCATCGCGACGCCGACGGCAACGTGATAGGCATCTACGCGGTGCACACCGACATCCACGACCAGAAGAAGAACGAGGACGCGCTGCGCCACGCGAACTGGATGCTCTCGTCGCACATGCGCAATACACCGCTAGCCGCGCTCGAATGGGACAGTGATCTGAAGCTCGTGCGCTGGTCCCCGCAGGCGGAAGAGATCTTCGGCTGGGACGAAAAGAGCATGCTCGGCAAGACGCTCACCGAGAATCCGCTTCTGCATGAAGGCGACGGCCGGACCATGAGCGGGCTGATCGAGCGACTGCTCTCCGGCCACGAGCCACGCGAGACGTCGGTGACGCGCAACTACCGCAAGGACGGCAACACGATCTGGTGCGAGTGGTACCACTCGGCGCTCGTCGGCGACGACGGCAAGGTCGTGTCGCTGCTCTCGTTCGTGCAGGACGTGAGCTCGCGCATCCAGGCGGAAGAGCGCCTGCAGTACATGGCGACGCGCGATGCGCTGACGGGCCTTCCGAACAGACTCATGCTGCACGAACGGCTGACGCACGCGATCACGCAGGCGCGGCGCAGCGGCCGTCGCGTCGGCGTGCTGTTCATCGACCTCGATCGCTTCAAGAACGTCAACGACACGCTGGGCCACCGGATCGGCGACGAGCTTCTGAAACACGTGACGCGCGCGCTCGCCGACGCGCTGCGCGAAAGCGACCTGCTCGCGCGTCTCGGCGGCGACGAATTCATGGTGATCGTCGAGGATTTCGACGAGCCGCAGGTGCTGGGGCGCATCGCGCAGAAGCTCCTCGAAGCGATCTCGCAGCCGTTCCGCATCGAGGACCACGACATCTACGTGACATCGTCGATCGGCATCTCGGTGTTCCCCGACGATTCGGACGATCCCGAGGAGCTGATGAAGCATGCGGACGTCGCGATGTACCGATCGAAAGAGCTTGGCCGCAACACGTACCAGTTCCTCGACGCCGATCTCGCCGAGCGGAGGCTCCGCCAGCACACGCTCGAAACCGCGCTTCGCGTCGCGCTGAAAGAGAATGCGCTGAAGCTCTACTACCAGCCCGTCGTGCGCATCACCGATCGTGCGATCGTGGGCGCCGAGGCGCTGTTGCGCTGGACCGATCCCGATCACGGCATCGTGCCGCCGCAGGTGTTCATTCCGCTCGCCGAGGAATCGGGCTTGATCCACGCGCTCGGCGACTGGGTGCTGAAGACCGCTGCGGCCCAATGCGTCGAGTGGCGGCGCAACGGCATGCCGCTGACGATCTCGGTCAACTTGTCGGCGAAGCAGTTCTACCGCGACGATCTCGCGCAGCGCATCACCGAGATCGTGCGCAAGGAAGGCTGCGAGCCCGCGTGGCTCGAGCTCGAGGTCACCGAGACGAGCCTGATGCACGATCTCGATGCGATTCGCAAGGTGCTGCACCAGTTGCGTGGCGAAGGCTTCACCGTGGCGATCGACGACTTCGGCACCGGCTATTCGTCATTGACCCACTTGAAGCACTTCCCGATCGACACGCTGAAGATCGACATCTCGTTCATCGCCGATCTCGAAACCGACCAGGGCGACGCCGCGATCACCGAGGCGATCATCGGCCTTGCGCGCGGTTTGGGACTGAAGGTCGTCGCCGAGGGTGTGGGCACGCGCGCACAGCTCGAATTCCTCGACGTGCGCGGCTGCCACTGCTTCCAGGGCTATTGGGTCAGCAAGCCCCTGCCAGCGGAGAAGTTCGTCGAGTTCGTGCGCAAGCGCCCGCGCTAAGCTGAGTCATTGCACCTTCGCGAAAAGCGTATCCCCCGCGCCCGGGTTGGCGACGAAGTCGACGACGTCGCCGTGCGTGGCGATCAACCAACGTGGCTGCGTTCGACGAAATTCCTGTGCGATCCAGCGGCGAAGCGCCCTCCTGTCCTCGATCATGAACAACGGCGCGATGTTGTTGAAGCGAAGGCCGGGACCGCTGCCGCTTGACCGTAACATGAACCTGAAGAACGGATTTCGCGGCAACTCGGGCAGGTTCATGATGACGTCGGTGACGTACCAGGCGACACCGCGTCCGGTGTCGATGCGCACCAGCACCTCGCCCGTCTTGTAGTAAGGCATGTCGACGAGGTCGATGCGCGAGCCCGCGATCGACGCTGCATCGGCGAGCGGTCTTATGCCCGTGATAGCGGATCGTTTCTCGACGCGGCGTACGGCCTGCCGCGGCGCAAAGACCTGCGCATCGGGAAAACGCCGCTTCCATTGCGCAAGGCCAAGGTGATGGAACGCATTCGACGCGACGAGCGCGCGCACCGTCCCGTAGAGAGCGAGCTCGCCGTACATGCGCTGATCGTCGCCGCAGGGCGCGCTGACGACCAGCAACCCCTCGGCGCTGCCGACCGCCAGCGCGTTCGCCGTGCCCGGACCAAACGAATATTCGCCGATCAGGACCGGTACGCGCTCGTCGAAGACGTTCCAGAACGCGTTCGGCATGCGTTCGCTTTCGCCGCGACCCTCGCGCGGCATGGCAAATCGTGGCAGCCGCGCAGTCGAGGACGACGAATACTACAGCAACAGGGATAATGGGAACGGGCCTTATCGCTTCAAGGAGTTGTCGCCATGATCCAACGACTTGCCGCGCTTTTGATCCTCGCGTGCGTCGCGCCGGCCGCGCACGCCGAGGATTCGCGCCTCGACGCGATTCAGAAGAGCGGGACGCTTCGCGTCTGCACGCCGGGCGATTACAAGCCGTTCAGTCTGGCAAAACCGGACGGAACCTACGAAGGCCTCGACGTCGATCTCGTCGAGTCGATCGCGAAATCGCTTGGCACGAAAGTGCAATTCGTGAACGCGCCATGGGCCAAGCTGATGGACACGTTCGTCGAGCAATGCGACATCGCGGTCGGCGGCATCTCGGTCACGCTCGATCGCCAGAAGCGCGCGTTCTTCACCGAGCCCTACATGGTCAATGGCAAGGCGCCGATCACCAAGTGCGAGAACGTGCGAAAGTTCCAGACGATTGCCGACATCGACAAGCCGGGCGTCACCGTCATCGAAAATCCGGGCGGAAGCAACGAGCGGTTCGCGCGCGCCAATTTCAAGCAGGCGAAGATCGTCATCTTCGACGACAACACGAAGATCTTCGATGAGATTTTGAAAGGCAACGCCGACGTGATGATTTCGGAATCGGTCGAAACGATCGTGCAGCAGAAGCTTCATCCGGGACTTTGTGCGGTGAACCCCGAGAAGCCCTTGCAGTACGGCGAGATGGCATACCTGCTGCCGCGCGGCGATGTGGTGTTCAAGGACTGGGTCGATCAGTGGCTGCACCTCGCGAAGGCGACCGGCGAGTACGACAAGACGCTCGCGACCTGGCTCAAGTGAGATCGATCATGAGAACTCGCACGTCAGCCGTTTCGGCAAGCCGGTTCGACTCGAGGTCACGAGCTTCAATCACGGCGACGGTCGGCGTTGGATCGATCGCGGCTGCGAAGTCACGAAGACGTTCGGCGTCGCGACCACCCACTGGGATCACGATGGCGGAGACGACCGGCTATTGGCGCCCGCCGCTCGGGTGAGGTGATGCGCGCTTAGTCGAGTGCGTCGAGCCAGCCGGCGAGCGCCTGCGCGACCGCCTTCCAACCCGGCTCGAGCATGAGCATGTGCGCGAGGCCCGGCAGAATCGTCGCCTCGACGTTGTGATGGCGGGCGGTCGCCCTCACATCATGCGTTGTGCAGATGCGATCGCCTTCTGCGCCGATCACACAAATCGGCCGATGGTCGCTCGCGGGGAGCGCCCAGTGAAGGCGCAATGAGAGGTCGAAGAGCGCGCGCGGCGATTCGGCGCAAAAGTGGCGAGCCGCTTCCGCGAGCAGTGCCGGCTCCACCTCGTCGCTGAAGTAGAACGGCCGCAGTGCCGCCAGCACCTCCTTCGAAAGGCGCGACGGATTGCCGTTGCTCATGTGCACGAGGTAGTCGGGATGCGAGGCGGCGAGTCGCGTCGCGATCGAAAGCAGGCCGCTTGGCGGCAACGGTGCGAGAAGCGCTGCGCCTTTGACCGGCCGCTTTGCGACGATGCGCTCGACGATCGCCGCACCCATCGAATGACCGATGAATATGGGCGGCGAATCCAGCGTTGCCGCGACGTGCTCGACGTCCGCCTCGTAATCGTCGAGGCTCGTGGCGAAGAGCGCGTCGCGTCCCGTGCTTTCGCCATGTCCGCGCAGGCTCAATGCGTAAGCCGGAAAGTCTTGCATTGCAAACCACGGGAGAAAATACGGCTCCCAGAACCATGCATCGCAATAGCCGCCGTGGACGAAGAGGAGCGGAGGCTTGTTCGACGGGCGCGGCGGCAGGCGCTTGCGGAGTTCGAGCATTCAGGAGTCAGTTGACAGTTGGCAGTTGTCAGTGTGGCATGCACGCGGCGTGCCCATCGAAGCGATGGAGATTTGGCCGCGCCCAACTACAAGCAACCCGGATGACCGACCGTCAACTATCAACCGCCAAGTGTCGCCTGACGTACGATGCTGCATGTCGGCGTTGCGTTCGCCTCGCGAGCTTCCTCGATGAAGTTCGCGCGCGGTATCCGGCGTATCGCTGCTTGCCGGTGCCGCCCTTCGGCGATGCGAACGCGCGTCTCGTCATCGTCGGGCTTGCGCCCGGGATGCACGGGGCGAACGCGACCGGTCGGCCGTTCACCGGCGATTACGCGGGCATCCTGCTCTACGAGACGCTGCACGCAAACGGATATGCGTCGTCGCCGCTGTCGCGAACGGCCGACGATCCGCTGACGCTCGTCGATTGCAGGATCACCAACGCGGTCAAGTGCCTGCCGCCCGAGAACAAGCCGCTGCCCGGGGAAGTGCGCAACTGCAACGACTACCTGGCCGCCGATCTCGCGATGCTTCCGCCCGGCGGCGCCGTGCTCGCGCTCGGCCGCATCGCGCACGAGGCCGCGCTGTTCGCGCTCGGATTGCGTCGCAACCACTTCACGTTTGCCCACGGCGCACGTCATTTGCTCAATGAGGGGCGCGCACTCTTCGACAGCTACCATTGCAGCCGCTACAACACCAATACCGGCCGGCTGACGCAGCGGATGTTCTGCGACGTCTTCGACGCCATCGACGTGCATCTCGGCCGAGTGCGTCCATGACCAAGGTTTCACGCCTCAATCGCCGCGTGGTCGACGCCGAGGCGAAGTCGACGCAGTTCGACGCCCGCGAGCTGATCGGGTCATTGCCGCATCTTCCGGGCGTATATCGGATGTTCGATGCAGGTGGCGGCGCGCTCTACGTCGGCAAGGCGCGCGACCTGAAGAAGCGCGTCGCGAGCTATTTCCAGAAGAGCGGTCACGAGCCGCGGATCGCCGCGATGATCGGGCAGGTCGCGCGGGTCGAGACGACCGCGGTTCGCTCGGAAGGCGAGGCGCTGCTGCTCGAGAATAACCTGATCAAAGCGCTCGAGCCGCGTTACAACATTCTTTATCGCGACGACAAGAGCTATCCCTACATCTGCCTGTCGGGCGATCCGTATCCGCAGCTACGTTTCCATCGCGGCACGCTCGATCGCAGGCATCGCTATTTCGGTCCGTTTCCAAGCGCCGCAGCGGTGCGCGAGGGCATTGCGGTACTGCAGAAGGTGTTTCAGCTTCGGACCTGCGAGAACACCGTGTTCGCGAACCGTTCGCGGCCGTGCATGCTGCACCAGATCGAGCGGTGCACGGCGCCGTGCGTTGGGCTCGTCAGCGAGGGGGATTACGAGCAGGACGTGCACGCGGCGCTCCTGTTCCTGCAGGGCAAGACCGATGAAGTGCTCGCGCGACTCAAGCGCCAGATGGACGAGGCGTCGACCGCACTCCAATTCGAGCGTGCGGCGCGTATCCGCGACAAGATCGCACGCATCCAGCAGCTTCAGTCGAGGCAGTTTGTGGAGAGCGCAACCGCGACCGACATCGACGTCGTCGTCGCCGTGAATGAGCAGAACGTGTTCGCGGTGAACGTCGTGATGATTCGCGGAGGACGGCACATCGGTGATCGGACGTTCTTTCCGCGTCATGCGGAATCCGGCGACATTGCGGATGTCGTCACCGCATTTCTGACCCAGCATTACGTCGACCGCCCGGTGCCGCGAACGATCATTGCGCCGCAAGCGGGCGAGGTCGATGCTCTCGCAACCGTACTGACCGAGCAATCGGGGCGACACGTCGAGATCGTCGCTCATCCCGGGGGCGAGCGCCGCGTATGGGTGACGATGGCGACGCAGAATGCGACCCTCGCGATTCGCCAGCGGCTCGCGCAGAAGGCGACGCAGGAGGATCGTCTCGCGGCGCTGCAGGAAGCGTTGCATTTGCCGCCCTCGGTGCAGCGGATCGAATGCTTCGACGTATCGCACACGATGGGCGAAGCGACGGTTGCCTCGTGCGTGATCTTCGATCGGCTCGCGATGCAGACGTCCGAGTATCGCCGGTTCAACGTAACGCCCGCGCAGGCTGGCGACGACTACGCCGCGATGCGCGAGGCGTTGACGCGGCGCTGCGCGCGGATCGTCACGGGCGAATATCCAGCGCCGGATTTGCTCGTGATCGACGGTGGACGCGGACAGGTGAACGTCGCCGCCGAAGTGTTGGCGGAGCAGGGGCTGCACCAGTCGTGCCTCGTAGGAATCGCGAAGGGGCCCGAACGCAAGCCGGGACTGGAAGACATCGTCTTCCCGGGACGCGACGAAGTGCTGAAACTGCCGCCCGACCACCCAGGTCTTCATCTTCTGCAACAGATCCGCGACGAGGCGCACCGCTTCGCCATTCAAGGGCATCGCGCGCGGCGCGCCAAGGCGCGTAATACGTCGACGCTCCAGGAGATCAGCGGCATCGGCGCGAAACGGCGGCAAGCGCTGCTCGCGCACTTCGGTGGAATGAAGGGGATGCAGTCGGCGAGCGTCGAGGATCTCGCGCGCGTGCCCGGCATTTCACATGCGCTCGCGGAGCGCATCTACGCCGAGTTGCACTGAACTTCAACGTTCGTCCTTCGCGGGCGTTCGTAGCGCGCGCCCGGGCGTAGAATGGAATCTCGCGGTACCTTCCGACATGACGCGCATTCCAACGACGCTGACGTGGCTGCGAATCGCGCTGATCCCGCTTTTCGTCGGCATCTACTACATTCCGCAGCAATGGCTGTCGCCGACGATGGCCAACTGGGTCGGCATGAGCATCTTCGCGCTCGCTGCGATCACCGATTGGCTGGACGGCTATCTGGCGCGAAGGCTCGGCGC
Source organism: Casimicrobiaceae bacterium (assembly GCA_035308425.1). Lineage (GTDB taxonomy): Bacteria > Pseudomonadota > Gammaproteobacteria > Burkholderiales > Casimicrobiaceae > VBCG01. The sequence goes on from DATGGP010000066.1 coordinate 62,516, forward strand.
AACGAGCGCATTCGGCGCGTTCCTCGATCCCGTCGCCGACAAGCTGATGGTTGCCGCCGCCCTGATCCTGCTGGTCGAGCTCGGCCGCGCCGAGGCTTATCTCGCAATCATCATCATCGGCCGCGAGATCGCGATTTCGGCGCTGCGCGAGTGGATGGCACAGCTCGGTCGGTCGCGCAAGACCGCGGTCGCGTTCGTGGGCAAGGTGAAGACCGTCGCGCAGATGACGGCGCTGATCGCGTTGTTGCTTTGGGAGAACGTGATCCCCGGAATCTCGACTGCGTTGCTCGGCACGGTCGCGCTATGGATTGCCGCGATCCTCACGCTGTGGTCGATGTTCCATTATTTGCGCCGCGCGGCGCCACACTTTCGCGCGGAACCGCTCGCGCGCGCAACGGAAACACGGGCCCGCAAGCCGAAAGCGAGCGTGCGTCCGGCGAGGCCGCCGGTGCATTGATTGGTGGTCTGTCGCATGCGGAATCATGCTTTCAGCGTGTTAGAATTTCCATTCGCTGAAAGAAAGACAACAACGACGGCGCGCCGCCTGTTCCCCGATAGCTCAGTTGGTAGAGCGACGGACTGTTAATCCG
>DATGGP010000067.1:0-3871 GCA_035308425.1 Casimicrobiaceae bacterium
GCCGAAGGCATCGAAAGCCTGCGCCCGGTTCTGATGGGCACGCGGCACATGGCGGTCGCCGGTCACTATGGCGCGGCGCATGCCGCATTCGCGATTCTCGAAGCGGGGGGCAACGCGATCGACGCAGGCGTTGCCGCAGGCCTCGCCTTGGGCGTGCTGCAAAGCGATCTCGTCAACGTCGCTGGCGTAGCGCCAATCATGATCCGGCTGGCGAAGACCGGCGAGATCGTGACGATCAGCGGTCTTGGCACGTGGCCGCGCGCGATCACCCCGGACTTTTTCGCCAAGCGTTTCGGTGGCGCGATTCCGAACGGCGTGCTGCGCACGATCGTGCCCGCGGCACCCCACGCGTGGGTCACGGCGCTCGAGCGCTATGGCACGATGAGCTTCGGCGATTGCGCGCAGGCCGCGATTCGCTTCGCGAGCGACGGCTTCCCGATGTACGCGCTGATGTCGCAGATGATCGCGATGCACGTCGACGATTACCGTCGCTGGCCGTCGAGCGCCACGATCTATCTGCCGGACGGGCGTCCTCCGCGCCCGGGCGAGCGCTTCGTCCAGCGCGATCTCGGGTGCACGCTTTCGTATCTCGTCGACTGCGAGAAGGCGGCATCGGGTGGAGGACGCGCCGCAGGGTTGCAGGCGGTGCGTGATGCGTTCTATCGCGGCGACATCGCGCGCGCGATCGTCGCGTATCACCGCGAGCACGATGGACTGATGACAGACGAGGATCTTGCGAGCTTCCGCGTTGCCATCGAGCCGCCGGTACGTACGCGCTTTCGCGACCTCGACGTGTACACCTGCGGCGCGTGGTGCCAGGGACCGGTGCTGCTCGAGATGCTGAACATCGTCGGAGGCATGGAACTCGGCGCGATGGCGCACAACTCCGTCGACTACGTGCACGCGCTGACCGAGACGATCAAGCTCGCGTTCGCCGATCGCGAGCGCTACTTCGGTGATCCGCGTTTCGTCGACGTGCCGATCGACACCCTCCTGTCGGACGCGTATGCGAAGGAGCGGCGGGCAGCGATTCGTTCCGATCGAGCATCGCCCGGCATGCCGGCTGCGGGCGATATCGCCGGTTGGCACGCGCACGATGCGCCACGAGCAACACGCGAGCGCGCCTCGGCCGGCGCGCACGACACGTCGTGCGTGAGCGTCATCGACGGGGATGGCAACGTCTTCGCCGCGACGCCGAGCGATCCGTCGTACGACACGCCGGTGATCCCCGGCACCGGGCTTTGCCCGTCGTCGCGAGGGTCGCAAAGCTTCGGCGATCCCGCGCATCCCTCGTGTCCGGCGTCCGGCAAGCGGCCGCGGCTCACACCGATGGTCGCCCTCGCGACGCTCCCCGATGGCAGTCCGATGCCTCTCAACACGCCCGGCGGCGACGTCCAGGCGCAGGCGCTGCTGCAAGTGTTGCTCAACATGAGCGTGTTCGGCATGAACCCGCAGCAGGCGGTCGAAGCGCCGCGCTTCGCGTCGTACAGCTTTCCCGATTCGTTCGAGCCGCACGCCTATTCGCCTGGCCTTTTGTATGTCGAAGACCGAATCCCACAGCCGGTGCGCGAGGCGCTCGCATCGCGCGGGCACGAGGTGGCGACGTGGCCCCATTTCGTCTGGCGCGCGGGAGCGGTTTGCGTGCAGCACACGAATCGCGAAACCGGCGTGATAGCGGCCGGCGCCGACCCGCGCCGTCCCTGCTACGCGGTCGGCTGGTAGCGCGTCGACGGCACTTCCGCGATCGGCAGCGCCGCAAGGCACTCGGGCACGATGCCTGTGGGCTTGTATCGCAGCATCACGAGCAGGAACGCGGCGACCAGGAATTCGCGGATCGCCGCGCCCTGCACGGGCGTCACGCCCGGCACGAAGGGAATCACGAAGCGCGTCGATTCGAGCAGGAAGACGACGACGAACGCGCCGACGATCGCGCCCTTGTTGTTGCCGAGTCCGCCGCAAAGCAGTGCGAGCTTGATGTAGAGCGTGAGCAGCGGCACGAAAATGTCGGGCGCGATGTACGACGTGTAATGCGCGTAGAGCGCGCCGGCGAGTCCGAGCGCCCCGGAGCCGATCGCGAATGCCTTCACCTTGAAGAGCGTCACGTGCTTGCCCGCGACGGCTGCTACCTGCTCGTCGTCGCGGATCGCACGCAGCACGCGGCCGAACGGCGATCGGCGCAGTCGTTCCGACATGAGGTAGGCGACGCCGACGATGATCGCGACGATCGCGAGATACAGTGCATTGAATGCCTCGGGCGACAGCGACGCGCGCCACGGTCCGGGGATTCCCGACAAACCGTCGGTCCCATTGGTGAAGCCGATCGCGTTGCTCGCGATGATGCGGATCGTCTCGGCGAAGCCGAGCGTGACGATGGCGAGATAGTCTCCGCGGAGGCGGACGGTGACGAGAGCGACCAGCGCGCCGACGATCGCTGCGATGATCGTGCCCGCCGCCATGCCGGCGGCGATCGTGAACCCCGCCTTTAACGTCAATAGCGCACTCGCGTACGCACCCACGGCGAAGAAGCCGACGAGGCCCAGGTTCACCATCCCCGCAAAGCCCCAGATCACGTTGACGCCGAGCGCCATCAACGCATAGATGCCGGCGGATACGGCCATCGCGATCAGGTAGTTTTCCACGTGTGTGGGTCGTTTACCCTCAGTACGCGCGCTGTCCCAGAATCCCCCGCGGCCGCAGCGTCAGCACGAGCAGGATCGCGACGAAGCCCACGGCGCTGCGGTAATCGGGCGAGAGAAACAGCAGGCTCAATTCCTCGCCGATACCGACGGTGAGCGCACCGACGACCGCGCCGGGAATGCTGCCGAGGCCACCGACGACCGCCGCCGCGAATATCGAAAGAATCGCGCGAAAGCCGGTCAGCGGATCGATCGTCGTATCGAGCCCGATCAGCATGCCGCCCAGGCCCGCGAGCCCCATCCCGACGAAATTGACGATGCGGCTGACGACGCGTGCGTCGATGCCCTTGATGCTCGCGAGCATCGGATTGTCGGCGACAGCCCGCATCGCCTTGCCCATACGCGAGAACGCGAGAAATGCGAAAAGCGCGCCCATCGCGACGATCGCGATCCCTAGATTCTCGAGCTGCTGGGGACCGACGCGGATCGCGCCGAGGCGAAGATCGCGCTCAATCGGAAGATCGTAGCCGCGAAGGTCGTTGCCGAACGCGAAGCGCACGACGTTTTCGAGCGCGATCGTGAGCGCGATCGACGCGATCGCGGTGGTGATGTAGCCCGACGGACGAAATCGCGCGAGGATGGCCTCGTCGGTCGCGATTCCGACCAAACCGGCGACCACGAACGCCGCGATGACCGACGGGACAAGCGACCAATGGAAAGCGACGTTCGCGACGTAGCCCGCGAACGCGCCGATCGTGGCGTGCGAGGCGAGCGCGAAATTGGGAAAGCGCAGCACCGCGTAGATCGCCGTGAGGCCGATCGCCGGGACGGCGAGGATCGTCCCGGCCATGACGCCGTTGACGACGAGCTGCCCGACTTCGGCAACAGACGGCATCGCGCGTCAGCACGAAGTAGCGAGACCCTCTCTCCCGCTTGCGGGAGAGGGCTGGGGTGAGGGTGTCACGCCACCTTCAGCAACACGAGCTTGCCGTTTGCCACCTTGTTGTAGCGGAACTTGCAGTCGGTGATGTCGCCGATGTCCGTGAAGTCGCACGGACCGCTGGCGCCTTCGTAGTTGATGTCCTTGCCTTCCTCGAGCAGCTTCAATCCCTCGACGGCGCTGTAAACCTTCGTGCCGCTTCCCTGGCAGATTTTGCGCACGTTGTCGCGAATGCCGGTGCCCGTCGCGACCTTCGCCTTCGCGATCGAAAGCGACACGAGGCTCGCCCAGTCGG
>DATGGP010000068.1:0-73903 GCA_035308425.1 Casimicrobiaceae bacterium
GCAATGCGCGACGCCGGTCGCGATCTGTTCGTCACGCAGGATGAGCTTCTCGCGCGCATAGTCGCGAATGGTCTCGAGCATCCGGTAGCGCGCGCCCTCCTCCGAATCCTCGGCGCGCAGCAGCGACTTCTCCACGAGCGAGGTGATGATGTCCAGCGCGTCCTCCGGCACGAGCGGCTCGGCGCCGCAGATCGCCTCGATCGCCGCCAAGTCGAAGCCGCCTGCGAACACCGACAACCGCGCGAGCAGCACCTGCTCGTTCTCTTCGAGCAGGTCGTACGACCAGTCGACCAGCGCTCGCAACGTCTGCTGGCGCGCCTGCAGCGTGCGATCCCCGCCGGTCAGAATCTTGTAGCGATCGTTGAGCCGCTTGTTGATGTCCGCGACCGTCAGCGAGCGCACCCGCGCCGCGGCAAGCTCGAGCGCCAGTGGAATGCCTTCGAGCCGATACACGAGCTCGGCCACCGCAGGTGCTTCGCGTTCGGTCAGCGCGAAGCTCGGCTTGTGCAGCTTCGCGCGCTCGACGAAGAGCAGCACGGCCGGCGAGCGAAGCAGCGTATCGGCGCCCGCATTGCGCGAGGGAACGGGCAGCGGCTGGACGACGAACGTCTGCTCCCCGGGCACGCGCAGCGCAATGCGACTGGTCGTCAGAATGCGCACGTCGGGCGTCGAACGCAGGATCGTGTTGGCCAGGTCCGCGGCGGCTTCGATCACCTGCTCGCAGTTGTCGAGAATCAGCATCAGCTTGCGCGACTTCAAATGCGCGCATAGCGTCTGGATGAGCGCGCGTCCCGGTTCTTCGCGCACGCCGAGCACGCGCGCCGTCTCGCCCGCCACGAGCGCGCCATCGCGGATCGTTTGCAGGTCGATGAACCATACCCCGTCAGGGTAAGCATCCATCACGCTCGTCGCGACTGCGAGCGACAGCCGCGTCTTGCCCAAGCCCCCCATGCCGAGCAGCGTGAGCAGGCGCGTGCCTTCGAGCATGTCCTCGATCTCGGCGCGCTCGTGCTCGCGGCCGATGAACGAGGTGAGCTGCTGCGGCAGGTTGTTCGGCGTCGCCTCCAGCTCGCGCAGCGCCGGGAAACTCTGATAGAGCCGCGGATGGACGACCTGATAGACGGTCTCCGAGGTCGCGAGACCCTTGAGCCGCACGGCGCCGAGATCCTTGAGCTCGACGCCGTCCTTAAGGCCATCGCGGATCGCATCGGCGATCGCTCGCGACACGAGAATCTGACCGCCGTGCGCGGCGCCCATGATGCGCGCCGTGCGATTGATCGTCGTGCCGAAGTAGTCGTTGTCGCGCGCGTGCACCTCGCCCGTGTGCAGGCCGCAGCGGATGCGCAGGCCCAGCCCCGCGGTCGCCGCCGGGTCGAGCAGCGCGAGCTGGATCGCAACCGTCGCGGCGAGCCCGTCCGCCGGCGTCTCAAACGCGGCGTAGATGCCGTCGCCGGTCGTCTTGACGATGCGGCCGTGGTGCTCGCGCACCTTGTCGCGCAGAAGGGCATCGTGGCGACCGACGGCCTGCGCCATCTGCTCCGGCTGCTCCTCCCACTTCGAGGTGCTCCCCTCGATGTCGGTGAAGAGAAATGTCAGCGTCGACGCTTGTTCCATGGCTCCTGTGCCGTCCCGACCCTCGGCCAAGGGAGGCGCGGTGCATACTGTAACGGTCGCCGAAGCCACCCGGCAATCCGAATTTTCATCGCCGGAAATGCCGAAAATCACCGAAACTCAATGGAAAGCGCTCGCTGAAGCGGCAAAAGCGTCGTGCGAGCGCGCCTATTGCCCGTACAGTCACTTCGCGGTAGGCGCGGCCGTCATGGGGGGCGACGGCGCGACCGCGAGCGGATGCAACGTCGAGAACGCATCGTTCGGATCGACGATTTGCGCGGAGCGAAACGCCATCTTTCGCGCGGTTGCCGACGGCGCGAGATCGATCGTCGCGCTCGCAATCTACACGCCGACGGCGGAACCGGTCACGCCGTGCGGCGCATGCAGGCAGGTGCTCGCCGAGTTCGGCGGCAATGCTGCGATACGGGCGTTCGCGCTCGATGGGCGAAGCGCCGAATATACGCTTGCGCAACTGCTGCCGGCGGGATTCAGGATGGAGAAACCGCCGTAGCCTACAGATTCGTCGGAAATCGGTGCCAGAGATGTATTTCCCGGCACCGCCGTTGGACATCGTCGCGCCTGTTCGGGAAATACATCTCTGGCACCGATTTCCCCGTTCGCGAGTCTGGTGTCCGACCCTACAGGTTTGGCGCGAGCCGCCTTCTTGCCTCGTCGATCGCCAGACCGGTTCGTGCGGCGAAATCCGCCAGTTGATCTTCGCCGATCTTGCCGACTGCGAAATAGCGCGACCCGGGATGCGCGAGATAGAACCCGCACACCGACGCCGCGGGCAGCATCGCATAGCTTTCGGTGATCGACATGCCGGCTTCGTCCGCGCGAAGCGCCGAGAACACGTCGGCCTTGACGGAGTGATCGGGACACGCCGGATACCCGGGGGCGGGACGAATCCCGCGGTATTCCTCGCGAATCAGCGCGTAGCGATCGAGGCGCTCGTCGGCCGCATATCCCCATAGCGTGGTGCGAACATCGCGATGCAGCCATTCGGCGAATGCCTCGGCAAGGCGATCGGCGAGCGCCTTCAGCATCAGCGACGAATAGTCGTCGTTCGCCTGCTTGTAGTCGGCGACGCGCGACTCGACGTCGCCGCCGGCGGTGACGGCGAACACGCCGACATAGTCGCGAACGCCGCTCGTTCGCGGCGCGACGAAATCGGCCAGGCAATAGTTCGGCTTGCCCGCCGGCCGCTCATTCTGCTGGCGCAGGTTTCGCCACGTGAGCAGCGGCGTTTCACGCGACTCGTCGGTCCAAAGCACGATGTCGTCTCCGATCGCGTTCGCCGGCCAGAAGCCCACGACACCGTTCGCGACGAGCCAGCGCTCGCGAACGATGCCTTCGAGCATCGCCTTGCCTTCATCGAGAACGTTGCGCGCCGCTTCGCCGACGATCGGATCGTCGAGAATTGCGGGATAGGGGCCGGACAATTCCCACGCCTGGAAGAACGGCCCCCAATCGATCAGCGCCGCGATGTCGCCGAGCGGAACATCGCGCAACAAGCGCGTGCCGGTGAACTTCGGGACCGTCGGCGAGTAATCCCGCCAATCGAAAGCGAACGCATTCGCGCGCGCAGCGGCAAGCGACACGAGCTTCGGCCCGCGCTTCGCCGCGTGCTGCGCGCGTATCTTCGCGTAGTCGTCGGCAACGTCCGCAACGAACGCATCGCGATGGTCGGCAGATAACAGGTTCGAGACGACGCCGACCGCGCGTGATGCATCGGGCACGTATACGGTCGGCCCGTTCTTGTAATTCGGCGCGATCTTGACCGCCGTATGCACGCGCGACGTGGTGGCGCCGCCGATCAGAAGCGGCACGCTGAAGCCTTCGCGCTGCAGCTCGGAGGCGACGTGCGCCATCTCCTCGAGCGACGGAGTGATGAGTCCCGACAAGCCAATCGCATCGGCCTTGTTCTCTCGCGCGGTCGCGAGAATCTTCTGCGCCGGGACCATCACGCCGAGGTCGATCACCTCGAAGTTATTGCATTGAAGGACGACCCCGACAATGTTCTTGCCGATGTCATGCACGTCGCCCTTTACCGTGGCCGTGACGATGCGTCCCTTCGAATGCACTTCGCCGCCTGCGGCCTTCTCGGCCTCGATGAACGGAATCAGGTGCGCGACCGCCTGCTTCATCACACGCGCACTCTTGACGACCTGAGGCAGGAACATCTTTCCCGCGCCGAAGAGATCGCCGACGACGTTCATGCCGTCCATCAGCGGACCTTCGATCACCTCGATCGGCTTGCCGCCGCGTTTTGCGACTGCTGCGCGCGCCTCCTCGGTGTCCTCGACTACGAACGTCGTGATGCCCTTGACGAGTGCGTGCGACAGCCGCGCCTCGACGCTCGCGTTGCGCCACGACAGGTCTTCCTCGCGCTTCTTTCCCTGCGCCTTGTAGCTCTCGGCGAACGCAACGAGCTTCTCGGTCACATTGCCGCCGTCGGCCGGCGTCCGATTCAGCACGATGTCTTCGATCAGCGTGCGAAGCGTCGGCTCGAGCTCGTCGTAGACGCCGAGCTGTCCGGCGTTGACGATGCCCATTGTCAATCCCGCGCGGATCGCGTGATAGAGGAACACCGTGTGGATCGCCTCGCGGATCGCGTCATTGCCGCGAAAGCTGAAGCTCACGTTCGAGATGCCGCCCGACACCTTCGCGTACGGCAGATGCTCGCGGACCCATGCGGTGGTGCGGATGAAATCGAGTCCGTACCGCGCGTGCTCGTCGATGCCGGTCGCGATCGCGAAGACGTTCGGATCGATGATGACGTCCTCCGGCGGAAACGAGATGCGCGTAACGAGCAGGTCGTACGCGCGGCGGGCGACCTCGATTCGTCGCTCGTACGTGTCGGCCTGACCGCGCTCGTCGAAGCACATGACGACGGCGGCCGCGCCGTAGCGGCGCACCAGCGTTGCCTGTCGCAGGAACTGCGCCTCACCTTCCTTGAGCGAGATCGAGTTGACGATCGGCTTGCCTTGCACGCACTTGAGTCCCGCCTCGATCACCTCCCACTTCGACGAGTCGATCATCACCGGCACGCGGGCAATGTCGGGTTCGACGGCGATCAGGTTAAGAAAGCGCACCATCGCCGCCTTCGAGTCGAGCATCGCCTCGTCCATGTTGACGTCGATGATCTGCGCGCCGTTTTGCACCTGCTGGCGGGCGACGTCGACCGCGGCGGCGTAGTCGCCGGCGAGGATCATCCGAGCGAACGCGCGCGAGCCGGTGACGTTGGTGCGCTCGCCGATGTTGACGAACAGCGACTTTTCGTCGATCTCGAGCGGCTCGAGACCGGCGAGGCGCAGCGGGCGCCTCACGCCCTCACCCGCTCGACGCTGCGCGCCTCGCACCCTCTCCCGCCGGGTCGAAGAGGGTTGAGGTGAGGGGACGCCGACGAGCAAAACCGCGGATCAGGCAACCGCGAGCTCCGCGGGCGAGGGCAGCTTGCGCGGCGGGACGTTGCGCACAGCCTCGGCGATCGCGTGTATGTGCGCAGGTGTCGTGCCGCAGCAGCCGCCGACGATGTTGACGAAACCGCTGCGCGCGAACTCGCCGATCATCCGCGAGGTCTGCTCGGGGGTCTCGTCGTAGCCGGTTTCCGACATCGGATTCGGCAAGCCGGCGTTCGGATAGCACGAGACGAACGCATCGGCGACGCGCGACAGCGCCTCGATGTAGGGACGCATCAGCGCTGCGCCGAGCGCGCAGTTCAAGCCGACGGCCAGCGGCTCGACGTGCCGCACCGAATTCCAGAACGCTTCCGGCGTCTGGCCCGAGAGCGTTCGTCCGGATGCGTCGGTGATCGTGCCGGACACGATAATCGGCAGGCGCGCGCCGCGACGCTCGAACACGTCTTCGATCGCGAAGAGCGCGGCCTTCGCATTGAGCGTATCGAACACGGTCTCGAGGAGCAGGATATCGACGCCGCCATCGATGAGGCCCTCGGCCGCCTCCGAATAGGCCTGCACGAGATCGTCGAAGCGGATGTTGCGCGCGCCGGGATCGTTCACGTCCGGCGAGATCGACGCGGTGCGATTGGTAGGGCCGAGCGCGCCCGCGACGAAGCGCGGACGACCCGGCGTACGTATCGACCAGCGATCGGCGGTTTCGCGCGCGATGCGCCCCGCGGCGTCGTTGATCTCGCGCGCCCGCGCTTCCATCCGATAGTCGGCTTGCGCGATCCGCGTCGCGCTGAAGGTGTTCGTCTCGACGATGTCTGCGCCCGCCTCGAAGTACGCGTCATGGATCGAGCGCACGGTGTCGGGCCGGGTCAGCGACAGGAGATCGTTGTCGCCGGCGAGCTCGTGTGGATGATCAGTAAAGCAGCCGCGAAAATCGCGCTCCGAGAGTCGGCACTGCTGAATCATCGTGCCCATCGCGCCATCGAGGACCAGGATGCGCTTTTCGAGCAGGCGTCGAAGTTCCAATGTACGGTCGGGCTGCATCACGAAGTCGAACGTATTCGAGCAATCATCGAAGTTTAGCAGCCCGATGCAGCGCGGGACGCTGCCGCGACGCGCGCGAACGATGTTCAGCGCGACAGCGCGAGCGACATGTACGCGACGCCGGGCAGCGGATTGTCGTAGTACGCCGCGCACTCGCGAAAGCCGAGCGATGCATAGAGCGCGCGTGCCCTGCCCATCGTCGCGAGTGTGTCGAGCTTCACCTCGTCGTAGCCGATCATGCGGGCGCGCGCGATCACCGCGTCGGCGAGCGCACGGCCGATGCCTTCGCCGTGCAACGCCGGATCGACATAAAGGCGTTTGATCTCGCCTGTCCTGCTCGCGAGCGGTCGCAGCGCGACGCAGCCGACCGCTTTGTCGCTTGCGTGATCCGTCCACGCGAGCAGCAGGCATCCCGCCGGCGGCGCGTAATCGCCGGGCAGCGTCGCGAGCTCGTGCGCGAAGTTCTGGAAGCAAAGATCGACGTCGAGCGACGCGGCATAAGCCTCGAACAGGCGCCTGGCCGCGGCGATGTCGGCGGCGCCGCGCGCGTCGTCGATCACGACGTCGGCACGCAAGGACCGACCTTCACGTCCGTGCCGGCATACTGCGCCGAAAGCTCCTTCAACCGCGCGACGACCGGCTGCGGCGGATCGCGCACGACCAGCATCGCCTGCGCGGCGCCGCTCTGCGTGCGAGGCTCGACCTGCGTTCCGAGCACGCCGCGCGCGGCGAGCGTTTCCGCGCGCGCGTTCGCCGCGGCTTGCGTGCGAAAGACGCCGAGCGAGACGGTGAACTGTCCGCGCGGATAGTCGACGACCGACAGATCGCTTATCGCCTGCGCGCGCAACTCGGCTGCGCGCCGATCGGCGGCGGCGCGATTCTGCATCCCGCCGAGATTCACCCAGTATTGCGCGTCCGTGGCCACCGTGCGCTGCGAAAGCGTTCGGCCGAGCGCGAGCGGCGCGAGGTCACCCTCGGCGTGTGCTCGATCGGCGTCGGCGAACGGCCCCCATTCCGCGCACACATCGGGTAATGCCGCAGCCTTCGTCGGCGAGAGCGCAGCGACGTCGCTCGGCGTCAACAGCTTGATTCGCTCGGGCGCGACCTGCTGCGAAAGGCGCGAGGTCTCGCTTTGCGCGGCGCTATCGAGGCGCGCGTAGACGAACAGAACGACGTTGACGAGAACGAGGACGACGACCGCGATCCGCATCACGCGTTGTTGCTGGCCGCCTTGACATGCGCCCGCGGCAACAGCGCAAGCACAAGCACGCCTTCGAGCACGAGGTTGTCGACGACCTCGACCGGCGGCGCGAGCCGCGGCGCGATGTCCTGCGTGCCGCCGCCTGCGAGATAGCAGGTCACCGCGTCAGTCTTTCCGCCGAGACGAGCACGCATCTCCGCAACCGCGCCGCAGATGGCCTGCACGGCGCCCGAGTAGATCGCATCGGGCGTCGACGTCGGAAAATCCTTGAAATGGCCTGGCGCCGTGCGAAGCGCCGCGATGTTTTCGGCGAGTGCCCGAAGCATCAGTGGCACGCCGGGAAGGATCAGGCCACCCACGAACTCGCCGTTCGCGGCGAGCGCATCGATGGTCACGGCGGTTCCGACATTGACGACGACGCAGGGCGGAGGCGACGACTCGTCCGCAGCCACGGCGCGGCGTCGAGCGGCAACGAGCGACGCCCAGCGATCTGCGCCAAGGTGGGATGGCGACTCGTAGCGATTGACGACGCCGCCCGCCTGCGCGCTCGCGGAAAGCCATTCGATTGGCATTCGCCAGCGCGCCAGTTGGCCTTCGACGCGAACGCGGGCGGCTTCGCCGGCGACGTTGACGCCGACCGCGCGCGCCGGTCGTTCGAGGTTCTGCCAGTCGCGGACGGCCAGCGAGCCGATGTCCTGATTGGGCACGGCGCCGCGTGCGGTCCAGCCGCGCGGACCACGCAGCGCCCATTTCAGTCGGCTATTGCCGACGTCGATGACGAGAATCTGACTCATCGCGGTGTCGGCCGGGCGGCGTGCGCGGCGAGCGCGAAGTCGTCAGGCGCGCCGGAGCGAGATCTCTCCGGCGAGGAAGCGCGAGCGGCGCGGGCCATCGGCCAGCACCAGAGCACCCGTGCTGTCGACGCCTGCGACCGTTCCCTTGACGCTCTCGCCGTCGGGCAGAAGCAGCTTGACCGGCTTGCCCTGATAGGCGTGGCGGCGCTGCCATTCCGCCGCGAACGGGATGAATCCCTGCGCCGCGTATTGGCTGAGGCTTGCCGCCAGTTCTGTCGCCACGCGCGCGAGCAAACGATTGCGGTCGATCGGCGGTGCGCCGCGGCCGGCAACGGCCGCCAGGTCGCTGACGGGCTGCGCGATATCGCGCTTGATCGCCTGCGGCAAGCGGACGTTGAGACCGAGGCCGACGACGACGGTCGACGGACCGAGCGCATCGCCGTTGAGCTCGATCAGGATGCCGCCGACCTTGAGGTGGCGGTGCACGAGATCGTTCGGCCATTTGAGCTCGACGCCCGAAAGCCCTTCGGCTTCGAGCGCGCGTACGACGGCGACCCCTACGGCGAGCGACAGCCCGGCGACGAAGCCCGCGCCCTGCTCGAAGCGCCAGCCGAGCGAGAACGTAAGGCTGCCACCCGCGACGGCGGTCCACACGCGACCACGGCGTCCCCGGCCGGCCGTCTGCCATTCGGCCGCCAGCAATGCGCCGTGGATGTCGCGGCGCGCCGCGCGGCGCAAAAGCTCGGTGGACGTCGAGTCGACCTGGTCGGTCACTTCGACCGAGATGGCCGGATGCAGGGGGATCGCCATGCCGGCCCCCGGCACGATGAGGTCGTCGTCGTTGGCCGCTGGCAGAAGTGGCGCCTTGGCATCGGGCGGCGCCACTTCGACGCCGAACGATTCCAGTGCCGAGCGGATCTCCTTGACGTCTAGGAAGTCGGGCGTCGCGAGGAGCCGGTAGCCACGCCCGCGCACGCGCTCGAGCGCGAGACCGGCCGTTTCCGCCTGCTTGAGGAGTTGCGAAACCCGGGCGCGCGTCAGCCCCACCGTCGCGGCAAGATCTTCGCCCGAGTGGAAGGCGCCGTCCGAAAGCTGGCGCAGAAGCGAGAAGCCAAGAGGAGTAAGCACTAACCTACGCGCCTGTTTGAAGCTAGAAATTCTAACAGACTCGACGTGCAATTGCACGATTTTTGTCTGCGGCACAACGATCGTCGATTGGCATGTGCGGCCGCAGCAATGCCTTTCAAGTCGGCACGTCCGGTGCGCCGATTACGCTCGCCTGTCGGATGGATTCGGCGCGACGCCGGAAGTTGCTTCGGTTGGAGTTGAAGGGTCCGAAAATTTCGCGCGCGAGCAACGAGGTCGCGGGATTTCGGGAAACGAACGACTACGACGAAGCGATCTCGCGAACGAGCATTTCGTGCAGCGCGCGATCGCCGCAGGCCAGCACGTCGCCGCCGCGATCGCAGCGACCGCCTTCCCAGTTCGACACGATGCCGCCCGCGTTTTCGATCAAGGGAATCAACGCCTGAATGTCGTATGCAGCGAGCCCGGTCTCGATGACGACGTCGACGAGTCCCATCGCGAGTTGCGTGTAGCAATAACAATCGCCGCCGAAGCGAACAAGACGTGCACGATCCGCCGCTTCCGCGTACGCCGCGCGTTGCCGCGGCGATTTGAAGTGTCGCGGATCGGTCGTGACGACGACCGCATCGTCGATTCCCCGACACGGGCGGACGCGAAGCTCGCGGCGCTCTTCGCCGCGCAGCCATTCGGCGCGGCCGTTCACCGCGACGAACGTTTCGCCGACGTAAGGCTGGTGCGCGACGCCGACGATAGGCCGATCGTGCTCCGAGAGGGCGATCAGCGTTGCCCAATGCAGGTGCCCGACGATGAAGCTTCGCGTGCCATCGATCGGGTCGATCACCCATGTGAATGGCGACGCGCCGGCGATGCGCCCGTGCTCCTCGCCTTCGATCCCGTGGTCGGCATGTCGCGCGCGGATCGTTTCGCGAATGGCGGTCTCCGCGGCACGATCCGCTTCCGTCACCGGGTCGTAGCCGCGCTCGCCGCCTTTGTCGATCACGTCGATCGACGCGCGAAAGTGCGGCAGGATCGCGGCGCCCGCGGCGCGCGCCGCTTCGCACGCGAGCGCGGCGAAGCCTTCGTTGCGGGCGTGCAGGCCGCCGTTCATGGCACGGTCAGCGCCTCGATCGGTGCAACGCGCGCACGCCGGCGCTCGTGCAATGCCATCCACAGGCCGCTGCCCGCGATCACCGCCATGCCGAGGATCCGATAGTGATTCGGAAAGTCGCGATAGACGAGCCAGCCGCCGAGCATGGCGAAGACGAGTTGCGTGTACGAGAACGGCGTGAGCGCCGACGCCGGTGCGCGTCGAAACGCGTGGATCAGCAGGAAATGTCCCGCGGTGCCGAACAAGCCGCCGCAGACGATCAGCAGCACGTGCGTCCAGGGCATTGCATGCGGCCAAGCGAAGGTGGGCGCCAAGGCGGACATCAGAATCGTGCCGATCAGCGCGGGATAGAACAACAGGACGCGCGGATCCTCGCCGGCCAGCATCCGCGTGCCGATTTGATAGCACGCGGAAAAGAGCGCGGCGGCGAGCGCGAAGAACGCGCCGCCATGGAAGACATCGGTGCCCGGTTGAACGATCAGCAACATGCCGGCAACGCCTGCGGCGACGAACGCAATGCGCGCCGGTGTCATCCGTTCGCGAAGGAGGAGCGTGCCCATCAGCACGACGAGGATCGGCGTCGTGTAGCTGATCGCCGTAGCTTCGGCGAGCGGCAGCGCGCGAAGCGCGAGCACGAAGAAGAGCGAGGACGCGAGCAGCAGCGCGCCGCGCGCTATCTGGAAGCGTGGGCGAGCGGTGCGAACCAGGTCGAGCCGCATCGCCGGACCGAGCCATGCGAGCATCGCGACGAACTGCACGAAGTATCGTGCCCAGACGAGCACCGGCACCGGGTAGTGCTGCGTCATGAACTTGGTGATCGTGTCGAGGACGGTGAAGCAGAGCACCGCCGAGACGATCAGCACAACGGCCCCTGCGGGGACGTGCGCGTGGCGAGGGCGCGCGACGCGGGCAACGGCGCCATCGCCATGCAGCAACGTGTGCCGAAGGCGCGGCGCGATCTTTTCTGCCTGGCGCATCGACGCGATTATCGCCGAAGTGACGCGAGAATCCGATCCGGCATAATCGCCGTTTCGTCGTGGATCGTTGGCGAAACGTCGAGAGAGGCCGTCATGTCCGTCTTTCGCTTGAATCGCTCGCTGTGCGTCGCGAGCGTTGTCGCGCTGTCGTGCATCGCATCGCTCGCGACGCGTGACGCCGCTGGGGAAGGTGCCGCGAAGCCGAACCGCGTCGTGATGCAGGTAAGCGATGCGGATCCGGCGAAATGGAATCTTGCGCTCAACAACGCGCACAACCTGCAGTCCGACCTCGGCGCGGCGAACGTCGAAATCGAGATCGTCGCCTACGGGCCGGGAATCGGCATGCTGAAGGCGGAATCGGTCGTCGGCAATCGGATTGCCGACGCGCTCGGCAAAGGCGTCAAGGTCGAAGCGTGCGAGAACACCATGCGCGGCCAGAAGCTGCAGAAGAGCGACATGCTCGACCGCATCGGTTACGTGCCGGCGGGCGTCGTGGAAATCATGCAGAAGCAGCAGCAGGGGTGGGCGTACCTGCGGCCGTGAGGAACTGCCAGAACGGGTGGCCGTACTGCGAAAGTGTTGGAGCGGGTGAAGGGAATCGAACCCTCGTATGCAGCTTGGGAAGCTGCCGTTCTGCCATTGAACTACACCCGCGTCGTGCCCGCACGGTTCCCTTCACCGCCCGGTCTGCGCGTGACGCATCACGGATCAGCCGCCGGGCGATTGTAGCGCCGCCCGTCGGCGGACGACATGTTTCGGAATGTGTCGACTGGGCGCCCGGCGGCCGCTCGCCCTAAAATAGACGGTTTTCAGCGCGACGCTCGGACATCGTGGGGAATCAACCGCGAACGGGCAGGGTCCTAATGTCCCGCGCGTCGTCGTATTGAGCGCCTTGTCCAGCACCCGCCGCACCTTCATCGTCATCGCGTGCGCGCTTGCGATCGCCCTCGCAGCGTTCGTCGCGTCGCGCTACGCACCCGGTTCGCACGCCGCACCGGCGCGTACGCCGTCCGCTGTGCCGGTCAGCGTCGCGACGGTCGCGCACAAGGACGTTCCCGTGCGAATCCGCGCGATAGGCAACGTCGAGCCGCTTACGACAGTCGCGATCAAGGCGCGCGTCGACGGCCAGATCGACGCCGTGCGCTTCAAGGAGGGCGACGAAGTGCGCGCCGGCGCGATTCTGTTCGAGCTCGACCGGCGCCCGTTCGAGGCCCAGTTCGCGCAGGCTCAGGCGAACCTCCTCCGGGACAAAGCGCTCCTCGCTCACGCGGTCGAGCAGGAAAAGCGCAATCGGGACCTGCTCGCCCAGAAGTTCATCTCACCGGATGCCTATGAGCAGGTGAAGACGAACGTGGATACCGCCGCGGCGACGGTGAAAGCGGACGACGCCGCGATACGCAGCGTTCAGCTCTCGCTCGATTACTGCACGATCCGCTCGCCACTCACCGGGTATGCCGGCCGGGTCATGATCCAGCAAGGCAATCTCGTCAAGGCGAACGACACGAACGCGCTCGTCGTGATCAACCAGGTCGTGCCGATCAACGTGTCGTTCTCCGTTCCGGAATCCGAACTCGCCGACGTGCGGCACTACCAGGCCGACGGCGAGCTGCAGGTTGCGGTGCAGCTTCCCAACGGGAAGCCGGTCTCGGGGAGGCTCTCGTTCATCGACAATACGACCGACATCACGACCGGGACGATCAAGCTCAAGGCCGAGTTCGCCAACAGCGACAAGGTGCTGTGGCCGGGCCAGTTCGTCAATGTCGTGCTGACGCTCACGACCCAGAAGAACGCGATCGTCACCCCCGCGACCGCCGTGCAGAACGGCCCGAATGGACAGTACGTCTTCATCGTGGGAGCGAACAACACGGTCGCCCTTCGCGACGTGAAGGTCGCGCGCACCGAAGGCGACGAAACCGTCATCGCGTCGGGTCTCGCGCCCGGCGAATCCGTGGTCACCGCCGGGCAGCTGCGTCTGGCCCCCGGGACACGAATCACGGTCGGCAATCCGAACAGCGCGTGAACGAACGACGACGGCCCCGCACACGTCGCGCGTGCTGCGCATGAATATCTCCGAGCAATTCGTACGCCGGCCGGTCATGACGCTCCTCGTCATGCTGGCGATCGTCATTTTCGGCATCGTCGGGTACCGGCTGCTGCCGGTCAATGCGCTTCCGAACGTCGACTTCCCGACGATCCAGGTCTCGGCGCAGCTTCCCGGCGCGAGTCCCGACACCATGGCGTCGGCGGTCGCGACGCCACTCGAGAAGCAGTTCTCGACCATCGCCGGCATCGACTCGATGACGTCGACGTCCACCAGCGGAAGCACGTCGATCACGCTGCAGTTCTCGCTCGACCGCAACATCGACGCAGCCGCGCAGGACGTGCAGTCGGCAATCGCGGCCGCGGCGCGCCAGCTTCCCTCGTCGCTGCCGACGCCGCCGACGCTGCGGAAGGTGAACCCGGCCGACTTCTCGATCCTACTGATGGCGCTCACGTCGGAGACGCAGCCGCTGTCGGTCGTCGACGAATACGCCGAGAACAACCTCGCGACGCGCATTTCGACGATCAACGGCGTCGCGCAGGTTCAGGTGTTCGGCTCGCAGCAATACGCGGTGCGCGCACAGCTCGATCCGAGCGCCCTCGCGAGCCGCGGCATCGCGCTCACCGACGTCGAGCAGGCGATCGAAAACGCCAACGTGAACCTGCCGACCGGCACGCTGAACGGGCGCGAGCGCGCGACGTCGGTGATGGCGACCGGGCAGCTCACCGATGCGGCCGCGTACGCCCCGCTGATCGTCGCCTATCGCAACGGCGCCCCGGTCCGCCTCGACCAGATCGGCCGCGTGATCGACAGCGTACAGAACGACAAGATCGCCGCCTGGTACAACGGCACGCGCGGCGTCGTTCTCGCCGTGCAGCGCCAGCCCGGCACGAACACGATCGAGGTCGTCGACGCGATCAAGGCGGTCATTCCCGCTTTCCAGGCGCAGCTTCCGCCGTCGATCAACCTGTCGATTCTCTACGACCGCTCGCAGTCGATTCGCGAATCGGTGCAGGACGTGCAATTCTCGCTGCTGCTCGCGCTGGGCCTGGTCGTCTTCGTCATCTTCGTATTCCTGCGCAGCCCGCGCGCCACGCTGATCCCGAGCCTCGCGCTGCCGTTGTCCATCGTAGGCACGTTCGCCGTAATGTACGCGTTCGGCTACAACATAGACAACCTGTCGCTGATGGCGCTGACGCTGTGCGTCGGATTCGTCGTCGACGACGCCATCGTGATGCTCGAGAACATCACGCGCCACATGGAGATGGGCAAGTCGCGGATGCAGGCGACCCTCGACGGCGCGAAGGAGATCGGCTTCACGATCGTGTCGATGACACTGTCGCTCGCCGCCGTGTTCATCCCGGTTCTGTTCATGGGCGGCATCCTGGGGCGCCTCTTGCACGAGTTCGCGGTGACGATCATCGTCGCCGTGCTCCTCTCGGGATTCGTATCGCTCACGCTGACGCCGCTCCTTTGCAGCCGCTGGCTCGTCCGCGAGAGCGAAGAAAAGCACGGCCGCATCTACCGATTCTCCGGCGCGATGTTCGACAAGCTGCTCGGTACATACCGGTGGGCGCTCACCAAGGTGCTCCATCATCGACCGCTGACGATGCTAGCGTTCGCCGTGCTGTTCGTCTCGACCGGCGTCCTCTTCTCGTACATGCCGAAAGGCTTCCTGCCGAGCGATGACGTCGGACAGCTCTTCCTCTTCACCGAAGCCGCGCAGGACATCTCGTTCGACGCCATGTCGAACCTGCAGCAGCAGGTCGCGGCGATCGTACGGCGCAATCCGCACGTCGACAGCGTCATGTCGTTCGTCGGCGGCGGCGGCTCGGCAACGTCGCTCAACAACGGGCGGATGTTCATCACGCTCAAGGACCGCAGCGAGCGCCCGCCGGCCGAGCAGGTCGTGCGAGAACTTCGGCCGACCCTCGCTCCGGTTCCGGGGATCAAGGCGTTCGTCCAGAACGTGCCGGTCATCCGTCTCGGGCAACTCACGAAGAGTCTGTACCAGTACACGCTGCAGGGACCGGACACCACGGAACTGTTCGAATGGGCGCCGAAGGTCGAGGACAAGCTCAAGTCGCTGCCCGGGCTGGTCGACGTCACCAGCGATCTGCAGATCACGCAGCCGCAGGTGACCGTGCAGATCGACCGCAATCGCGCGTCCGCGCTCGGCGTGTCCGCCCAATCGATCGAGAACACGCTCTACGACGCGTACGGATCGCGTCAGGTCTCGACGATTTACGCGCCGACGGACCAGTACTGGGTGATCATGGAACTCTTGCCGCAGTTCCAGATGAACCCGGCCGCGCTGTCGATGCTTTACGTACGCTCCGACAGCGGTGCGCTGGTCCCGCTCAATTCGGTGGCGACGCTCAAGCCGACGATCGGCCCGCTCGCGATCACGCATCTCGGTCAGCTTCCGTCGGTCACGATCTCATTCGACCTCGCGCCCGGCGTCTCGCTGTCGCAGGCGATCGACGAGATCCAGAAGACTACGCGCGAGATGCGGCTGCCGCAGACCATCAACGGCCTGTTCCAGGGCAACGCGCAGGCGTTCAAATCCTCGCTCGCCGGGATGGGGGCGCTGCTCGCGCTCGCGATCTTCGTCATCTACCTCGTGCTCGGCATTCTCTACGAGAGCTTCATCCACCCGGTCACGATTCTCTCGGGGCTGCCGACCGCCGCGTTCGGTGCCTTGCTCACGCTCTGGATCTTCGGCATAGACCTCAACATGTACGCGTTCGTCGGCATGGTGATGCTCGTCGGCATCGTCAAGAAGAACGCGATCATGATGATCGACTTCGCGATCGACGCGCAGCGCAAGGAGGCCAAGGCGCCGCTCGACGCGATCTTCCAGGCGTGCATCACGCGCTTTCGGCCGATCATGATGACCACGATGGCCGCGCTGATGGGAAGCCTGCCGATCGCGCTCGCTTTCGGCGCCGGCGGCGCGCGTCGCCCGCTCGGTCTGGCCGTCGTGGGCGGCCTTCTCGTCTCGCAACTGCTCACGCTCTTCATCAC
This sequence comes from Casimicrobiaceae bacterium, assembly GCA_035308425.1. Lineage (GTDB taxonomy): Bacteria > Pseudomonadota > Gammaproteobacteria > Burkholderiales > Casimicrobiaceae > VBCG01. The sequence continues at coordinate 16,303 of DATGGP010000068.1, forward strand.
GCCGGTCATCTACTACTACTTCGAGACGGCGCGTGAATGGGTCGCCGCGCGTCGTCCTCGCCACGCGCCGACCCCGGCGAGTGCGCCCGCCGACTAGGGTCTGTTAACAGGCCCTAGGTCGCGCGACCTCGATCCGCCGGCGCGGTGTCACCGGGCGCAGCCGCAGCCCGCTCCCGCCGCCGCGGACTGATCGAACAGATCGTTGAGCGCGAAGCCTACGCCGACGCCCGTCTGGCGGAAGTTGTAATCGATCAGGCTCTCGCCGTATCCGGTGAAGACCTGTACGTAGAAGCGAAACGGTCCCAAGGCAGGGGCAGGCATCGACCATTCGAGCTTCGCCGCGCCCTTCCCCGTGCTCGGATTGAGTCGCCCCGTGAACGTGAGCGTTTGCTGATCCCGCGTCCATAACAGTGACAGGTCCCCGTAGCCCAGATAGTCGGTGATGTCCGGGTTGTCGTCCTTCGCCGCACTTTCGTGGATGCGAATCCAGGGACGGGCGAGGATCGCGAACTTGCCGCCTGCGCCGTCGTCATGCTCGACGCCGAATTGCGCGTAAAGGCGGTTCCAGCTTCGCGACAGCGGATCGGAGCGGCCGTTCGACTGATGCACGAGGCCCAGGTTGAGCAACTGCCATGTGAAGCCGCCTGGCAGCGGCATCCTTGGTTGCGCGACGAACATCAATTCCGGCTCGTAGTCGGTTTCGCGAAACGGCCGCGACTGCGCGCCGTTGAATGCCTGCCAGTTGCTTTGCTGCGTGTAGCCGACCCACGCACTGTAGAAGGCATCTTGCGTCCCCCAGAACCGCGCCTTGGCGCTCACCTGGAACTTGAGCTCGTCGCGCTCGACGTCGGGTGCGTTGTCGGGCGGGCCGTGCGTCGGCGACGTAGGCGACGGATTGGTGCGATCCGAGTGCCGAACGACGATGTAGTTCGGCTCGTGCAGGCGCACGAGAAATGGATAGTCTCCTGGCGGATCGTAGCGCCCCCATCGCTCGCCGATGATCGAGTGCGTTTCGGATTCGTGAGTTACGATTCGCGAGCCGGCGGTCGCGTCGTTCGCGGGCTTTGCCGTGCCGAGCGATGTCGGCGAGATCGGGCTCGCGGAACGGCGAAGCGCGGCGTCGTAGCACGCGAGACGCTCGCGATCATCGCGAATCGGCATGCACGCGGAAGGGTCGTTTGCGCAAGCGGACGCCGCGGCAAGCGCGGCGACGGCGAACAGCAGGGAATGCGGAATTCTATTGGGCATGAAATGCGTGTCTGACGTTGGCGACGCGTGCAATCGTCGCATGCTCGCGCGACCCGATACGCGTTGCCGCGACGCGATCGGGGAATTGGACGAGTACGGCGCGTTCGCGTAGCCTACGGCCATTGCTTTCGCGAACGGATTTCGATGAGAGACGCCTCGCTTCCCGTCACGATGATCGTCGTCGGCATCGGCTGGCTGCTCTGGGAATTCCGGTTGTTCCCGGACATCGACTGGATCATCGGTCTCGGTTTCATCGTCGGCGGCATCGCCGTCATTGCGCTCGACGGGCTCAACAAGAGCTCGATCGTCGTCGGACCTTTCCTCATCGCGGTCGGCATCGCGTGGCTTGCGCACGATCGCTACGGCACGCACTGGCGCTATATCGTGCCCGCGATGCTCGTGCTGCTTGGCGCGCTGATGCTGATCGCGCGAAGCGCGAAGGTGCCCGAGCGCCGCACGCGCGAGCACGACGTTTCGCGACAGGAGTAAACTCGGCGGAACGCTGGGGGTCCTTCCCGCATGATGTTCCGCGGGTCGGTGAGAGAACACCCTTCGCACCTGTTCGGATAATGCCGGCGCAGGGAAGCGTGGACCGCCACCACCGCTCCTCCTCGCATCGGCGAGAGGAGCTCAATGAACGCCAACGACCAGTTCTTCGCGCGCGACGCGAAAGTCGATTCGGCCGCGGTGGCGCCGCTGCCGTCATCCCGAAAAATCCACGTCGAGGGCTCGCGTCCCGACATTCGCGTGCCGATGCGCGAGATCGCGCAGACCGACACGCCCGCGTCGTTCGGCGCCGAGGAGAATCCGCCGCTTGTCGTTTACGACACGTCCGGACCGTACACCGATCCCGACGCGCGCATCGACATTCGCCGTGGATTGCCGCCGCTTCGCGCGCGATGGATCGACGAACGCAACGACGCGGTGACGCTCGAAGCGCCGACGTCGGCGTACGGGCGAGCGCGCCTGGCCGATGCGGCGCTTGCCGGCATGCGGTTCGATCTACGCCGCTCGCCGCGCCGCGCGAAATCCGGCGCGAACGTCACGCAGATGCATTACGCGCGTCGCGGCATCGTGACGCCGGAGATGGAATTCATCGCGATCCGCGAGAACCAGCTTCGTGAGGAGACCCTCGCGCGGATGCCGGAGAGCATTCGCCGTCAGCATGCTGGCCAAAGTTTCGGCGCGAGCATTCCGGCGACGATCACGCCGCAATTCGTTCGCGACGAAGTCGCACGCGGCCGCGCGATCATCCCGAGCAACGTCAATCATCCCGAAAGCGAGCCGATGATCATCGGCCGCAATTTCCTCGTGAAGATCAACGCCAACATCGGCAACTCGGCCGTGTCGTCGTCGATCGGCGAGGAAGTGGAGAAGATGACGTGGGCGATCCGTTTCGGCGCCGACACGGTGATGGATCTTTCCACCGGCAAGAACATCCACGAGACGCGCGAATGGATCATTCGCAACTCGCCGGTGCCGATCGGCACCGTGCCAATCTACCAGGCGCTCGAAAAGGTCGACGGCAAGGCCGAGGAGCTCGCGTGGGAGGTCTACCGCGACACGCTGATCGAGCAGGCGGAGCAAGGCGTCGACTACTTCACGATCCACGCCGGCGTCCTGCTTCGCTACATTCCGCTCACCGCGAAGCGGATGACCGGCATCGTGTCGCGCGGCGGCTCGATCATGGCGAAGTGGTGTCTCGCGCATCACCGCGAGAGCTTTCTCTACACGCGCTTCGCCGAGATCTGCGAGATCATGAAGGCGTACGACGTCGCGTTCTCGCTCGGCGATGGCCTTCGACCCGGATCGATTCACGACGCGAACGACGAGGCGCAGATGGCGGAGCTCGCGACACTTGGCGAGCTCACGCAGATCGCGTGGCAGCACGACGTGCAGGTGATGATCGAGGGGCCTGGCCACGTGCCGATGCATCTCATCAAGCACAACATGGACGAGCAGTTGCGGCTTTGCGGCGAAGCGCCGTTCTATACGCTCGGGCCGCTCACAACCGACATCGCGCCCGGCTACGACCACATCACGAGCGCGATCGGCGCGGCAATGATCGGCTGGTACGGCACGGCGATGCTCTGCTATGTGACGCCCAAGGAGCACCTGGGCTTGCCGAACAAGGTCGACGTCAAGGACGGCATCATGGCTTACAAGATCGCCGCGCACGCCGCCGACCTCGCGAAGGGCCATCCCGGGGCGCAGCTTCGGGACAATGCGTTGTCGAAGGCCCGCTTCGAGTTCCGCTGGGAAGATCAGTTCAACCTCGGCCTCGACCCCGACAAGGCGCGCGAATTCCACGACGAGACGCTGCCGCAGCACGGCGCCAAGCTCGCGCACTTCTGCTCGATGTGCGGGCCGCATTTCTGCTCGATGAAGATCACGCAGGACGTGCGCGAGTACGCCGCTTCGCAGGGCGTCAGCGCATCGGACGCGCTTGCGAAGGGCATGGAGGCAAAGGCGATCGAGTTCGTGCAGCGCGGCGGAGAGATTTATTCGAAGGCGTGATTGCAAATGGCCAAGGACTCGACCTCGCGTCGGTACGACTTCGGCGACGATTGGCGGCATGACATTGTCGTCGAGGGGACATGAGGCGGCGATGGCGAACGCAGCGCGCGTCGCCCTGCTCGCGGGCGAGCGTGCCAGCCCTCCGGAAGATTGCGGCCTTATGGTTATGCCGAGCTCCTCGCGGCACTCGGCGATCCGGAGCCGCCGACCGGAATATTGGTCTGAACGTGACTGACGGACTTTATCGCACCCGGCGCATCAGCGTCACGGCCAAATAAGCCCAGGCTGCGGCGCGTCTTGATGCACCGAGAATTGCGCAGCCAGCCGCGCGACCGATTCGAGATGCTGACGCAAATCGTGTATGCGATCGCTTCTTTTCATCGACGCAAGTCGAGCCGTCTTGGACGAGACAATGTTCATTGCGGATGCTCGATCTGAGACGGATCGCCGGAAAACGGGCGGCTCCATGTCGCTTCGCGCACCTCGGCATGTCACCGATTGCGCGAGTGCGCGCGGATCCAACCGGCGAACGTGGCCTCATCGATATCGCCGGCGGCAAGGGCGAGCATGGTGAGAACAGACGCCGAATCGTCGGTGAGCAGCTCATCGCCGTTGAGGTCGAGAAAGAGCTCGACAGCAACATAAGCGGTGCGCTTGTTGCCATCGACGAACGGATGGTTGCGCGCAATTCCGAAGCCATATGCCGCTGCAAGATCGGCGAAGTCCGGGTCTTTGTACGCGTGCAGATTCCTGGGTCGGGCGAGCGCCGACTTCAGCAAGCCGACATCGCGCGTGCCGGCAGTGCCACCATGTTCGGCGAGTTGGGCTTCGTGAATCGAAATGATGACTTCGGACGCGAGCCAGGTGAATCGCGTCACTTCGCAAGCTCACGCAGCACCGCGCGCCGCTTCTTCATGATCGCGCGCGCTGCCTTCATCTGCGATTCGAAATCCTCGCTGTGTGGCGTGATGCGATAGCCATCGGGCGATTCGGTGATGTAGATCACGTCGCCTTTTTCGACATTTAGCCTTGCCAGGACTTCTTTCGGCAGGATGACGCCGACCGAGTTGCCGATCTGGGTGATTTTGAGGGTATACATCGCCGGCTCCGTTATAACGTGTGTTATAATACGCATGCCGCATGGAATGGGTCAATAGATCGCCCGGATGAGCAGGCGACCCACCGGGGCCAGGCATTGGATGGCGCATTCGTCAAAGCGGAAAACAGCGAGGGGCGACATCCGGGTCGGCCTCTCCGGCTGGCGCTATCCGCCCTGGCGAGGCGCGTTCTATCCGCGCGGCTTGCCGCAGCGACGCGAGCTCGAATACGCATCGCGCCACGTCTCGACGATCGAGATCAACGGCTCGTTCTACTCGCTACAGCGTCCCGAGTACTACGCGCATTGGCGCGACGAAACGCCCGACGGCTTCCTCTTCAGCGTCAAAGGGCCGCGCTTCATCACGCACATGCTGAAGCTGCGGGGAAGCGAGCAGGCGCTCGCGAACTTCTTCGCCTCCGGCATCGCGAACCTCGGCGACAAGCTTGGTCCGATCCTCTGGCAGTTGCCGCCGATCCTGCGATTCGATGCCGAGCGGCTCGAAGGTTTTCTCGCCTCGTTGCCGCGCGACACCGACGCGGCCGCAGCACTTGCAAGACGTCGCAACGAAAAAGTCAAGGGACGGGCGCGGCTGTCGTTCGGTGCGGCCCGGCCGCTTCGACATGCGCTCGAAGTGCGGCACGAAACGTTCGTCGACGCGTCGTTCATCGACCTCCTGCGCCGGCAGAACGTCGCGCTCGTCGTCGCCGACACGGCAGGCAAATGGCCGTACGCCGAGGACATTACCGCCGACTTCGTCTACGTGCGTCTGCACGGCGACGCGGAGCTTTACGTGAGCGGCTACGCCGACGTGGCGCTCGACCGCTGGGCGAAGCGCATCGTCTCGTGGAGCGAAGGGCGGGAAGCGAAGAACCCAAGACGCATCTCGCGCGCTTCGTCGCCGCGTCGCGTGCACCGCGACGTTTTCTGCTACTTTGACAACGACGCGAAGGTGATGGCGCCGCGCGATGCACAAGCGCTCGCGCGAATCCTTTCCACGTCCGGCGCGCGCGTCGTTGCGCCGAATGCAATCCGCGAAGGAGCGAACCGATGGATCGACAAAGACGGGACTGGCTCAAGGGTTCGGCAGCGGTAAGCGCCAGCGCGATCGCGGCGGCATCGCTTCCGACGAATGCAGCCGACGCGACGGGCGACGTGCTGTTCGCGCATGCGCGAAGCTTCATCCCGGTCGTCGGCACGTCGCGGCGCTTCGAGGTGCGCCGCATCTACTGCGTCGGCCGCAACTACGCCGCGCATTCGCGCGAGATGGGCTCCGATCCGAATCGCGAGCCGCCGTTCTTCTTCCAGAAGCCGACCGATGCGGTCCAGCTCGTCCCCAAAGGCGTCACGATCGACCATCCCTACCCGCCGATCACGAAGAACTATCACCACGAAGTCGAGCTCGTCGCCGCGATCGGCAAGGGCGGCCGCGACATCGCAGCGGAAAGCGCGACGGAGCACGTGTTCGGCTACGCGATCGGACTCGACATGACGCGCCGCGACCTGCAGCAGGCGATGGGCAACGAGAAGAAACCGTGGGAGATCGGAAAGTCGTTCGATCACTCGGCCGTCGTGAGCTACTTGCACCCCGCGTCGTCGACCGGGCATTTCACGAAAGGCGCGATCACGCTCGCGGTCAACGGCAAGGTGCGCCAGTCGAGCGATCTATCCAACATGATCTGGGCCGTGTCCGAGCAGGTAGCTCACCTGTCGAAGTATTACGAGCTCTTCCCGGGCGACATCATCTATTGCGGAACGCCGGAAAATGTCGGGCCGGTCGTCGCGGGCGACGTGATGCACGGCCACATCGACGGGCTGTACGACATCGATGTGAGGGTCGTGTAGCGATTTACTCCGCCGGCGCGAGCCGCACCCGATACCCGCCCGATTTGTCGTCGCGCTCGAGCATCAGCAGGCCGTGGCGTGCGGCATCCTCGAGCAGCTCGTTGAACGAGCGGAAGCCGTAGAACGACTCGTTGAACCCCGGCTTGCGGCGCCTTAGCGCCTGCTTGACCATCGAGCCCCAGATCTTCTCCTCGTCGCCGCGCTCGGCGATCAGCGCCTCGATGGTTTCGACGGCGAGCTCCAGCGCCTCCATCCGGCGATCCTCGTCGATCGACGGTTTGGGCGGCGTCTCGGCCGCCGACGCGGTGGCGCCCTTGCCCGCGCGCTTCTTCACGGGCGCCTTGCGTTTCGCGCGCACGAGATCGTCGTAGTAAATGAACTCGTCGCAGTTCGCGATCAGAAGATCCGATGTCGAGTTCTTGACGCCGACGCCGATCACCGCCTTCGCGTTCTCGCGCAGCTTCGAGACGAGCGGCGAGAAGTCGGAATCGCCGCTGATGATCACGAACGTATCGACGTGCGACTTCGTGTAGCAGAGATCGAGCGCATCGACGACCATCCGGATGTCGGCGGAGTTCTTTCCCGATTGCCGAACGTGCGGAATCTCGATCAGCTCGAACGACGCCTCGTGCATCGGCGCCTTGAACGCCTTGTAACGCTCCCAGTCGCAGTAGGCCTTCTTGACGACGATGCTGCCCTTCAGAAGCAGCCGCTCGAGCACCTTGCCGATGTCGAACTTCTCGTAGTTGGCGTCGCGAACGCCGAGCGCGATGTTCTCGAAATCGCAGAACAACGCCATGTTGGTGACTTCGGGAGCATTGGCCATCGATGCGCTCGCCCTACGCCGCGTGCGTCAAGCCGAGGTTCCGGTTCGCCGGCACGGCGATGTCGATCATCTTCGGCTTCGGCAATTGCAGGTTCCCCATCAGCTCGATGAACGCCTGCCGGTCGCGATTGGCAAGCCGCGGGTTGTGCCGCTTCTCGTGCCCGATCGTCGATACCGTGTTGCCGTGGTAATCGTGCGCGGGCCACACGCGCGTGTCGTCGGGCAGCGTGAAAAGCCGCTCGTGGACGCTGTCGTAGAGCGACCCGGCGTCGCCGCTCTGGAAATCGGTTCTGCCGCAGCCTTCGATCAGCAACGTGTCGCCGGTCAGCACGTTGCCGCGCCACAAATAGCACGTGCTCCCCGACGTGTGGCCCGGCGTGTAAATCGCGCTCACTTCCTCGTTCGCGCCGAAGCACAGCTTGTCGCCGTGCGCAAGTTGCAGGTTCGCGGGCGCAATGCCGCAGTTGAACGGCGCGGCGGTGAGCGCACCCGTGGCATCGCGCAGCCGCCCCGCGGCCGTCACGTGATCGGCATGCGCGTGCGTCTCGACGACGTAGCGAAGCTCGAGCCCGAGTCGGCGAAGAAGCGCCATGTCGCGATCGTAATGCTCGTCGACCGAATCGACGACGATCGCTTCACGCGACGCACGATCGACGAGCACGTACGTGAACGTCGACGACTGAGGATCGAAGAGCTGGATCAGTTCGTGGTCCATTCGCTATCCGTTCTGGGAAAGGCGCGAGCCGCCACCCTAAACCGGGTTACGTTCCGGCGCAATGCCGAAGGTCGGTGTGCGACAATTCGACCCCGCCCCGTTCGCGTCGCACCGCGCCTTTGGATCACCCGTCCGCCCTCGTCGCCCTGATCCTGGGCATCGTCGAGGGCCTCACCGAGTTTCTCCCTGTCTCCTCCACCGGGCATCTGATCGTCGCCGGCTCGCTGCTCGGTTACACAGGCGAACGCGCGAAGGTGTTCGAAATCGTCATCCAGGCGGGGGCGATTCTCGCCGTCTGCTGGGAGTATCGCGCGCGGCTGATCGCGACGGTGGGTGGTCTCGCCAGCGACCGCGTCGCGCAACGCTTCGCGATCAATATCGCGATCGCATTCGTGCCCGCGGCGGTGCTTGGATTGCTGTTCGAGAAAGCGATCAAGCAGCGCCTGTTCGCGCCGCTGCCGGTTGCGCTCGCGTTCATCGTTGGCGCATTCGTCATCCTGTGGGTCGAGCGACGACGACGCGCGACGCTGTCGACGGTGCGCATCGACGACGTCGATGCGATGCGCTGGACCGACGCGCTCGCCGTCGGGTTTGCGCAAGCCTTTGCGCTGATTCCCGGAACGTCGCGCTCCGGCGCGACGATCATCGGCGGCATGCTCCTGGGGCTCTCGCGCCCCGCAGCGACCCGCTTTTCGTTCTTCCTCGCCATCCCGACGCTTCTCGCCGCGTGCGCCTACGATTTCCTGAAGAACCGCGCGCTCTTCGCCGCACAGGATCTCGAGGGGCTCGCGATCGGTTTCGTCGCCGCGTTCGCCGCAGCGTTCCTGTGCGTCCGCTGGCTGATTCGCTACGTGAGTCGTCACGACTTCATACCGTTCGCCTGGTACCGGATCGCGTTCGGGCTGCTGATTCTCGCGACCGCGTGGAGCGGTCTCGTCGATTGGAGCTGATCGCGCGCGGTTCGGGCATGAGCGGCGCCTTGCTCGCGATCCTCGGCGTGCTCGGGTTCTCGTTCAAGGCGATCCTCATCAAGCTCGCGTACCGCGAATCGGACGTCGATCCGGTGACGCTGCTAACGTTGCGCATGCTCTATTCCGCGCCGTTCTTCATGCTGATGGCCTGGTGGAGCGGTCGCGGCGCGGCGCCGGTCGGCCGCCGGGATGCGCTACGGCTCACCGCGCTCGGCTTCGTGGGCTATTACCTGTCGAGCCTGCTCGACTTTCTCGGACTCCAGTACGTGACCGCGTCACTGGAGCGACTCGTGCTGTTCCTGTATCCGACGATCGTCGTCGTGCTGTCGGCGATCTTTCTCGCGCAGCCGATCACGCGGCGTACGGTGACGGCGCTCGCTCTTTCGTATGGGGGCATCGCGCTCGCCGTGTTCCACGACGTCCGGGTGAGCGGCGACACGGCATCGACGTTGCTGGGCGGCCTGCTGGTTTTCGGTGGCGCAGTTGGCTACGCGATCTATCTCGTGGGCGCGGGCGGCATCATCGCGCGCCTGGGCTCGTCACGCTTCATCGCGTGGGCGATGCTTGCGTCGACGCTCTTCATCGGCATCCAGTTCGCCGCGACGCGGCCGTTCTCCGCGCTCGATGTGGCTTCTTCGGTGCATGCGCTTGCGCTCGCGATGGCGATTTTCTGCACCGTTCTCCCCACGTGGATGATCGCCGAATCGGTCCGCCGCATCGGCGCGAGCACGGCCTCGCTCGTCGGCTCGCTCGGTCCCATGTTCACGATCGGCCTCGGCGCCGCGATTCTCGGCGAGCGCGTCAATCTTTTGCAACTGGGCGGCGTTGCCCTCGTGCTCGCCGGCGTGATGCTGGTATCGAGAGGCGCCGGCAGGCCCCGCGTGGCGCGGAACGCCGTCAACGAACGCGCAGTCTGACTACTTCTTTGCCGAAACGCCTGATCGCAAAAGGAGCACCCATGGCACCCGACACCCTCGAACGAACCGGACTCGCCCTCGCCGATCCATCGCTCTTTCGCGAGCGATGCTACGTCGACGGCGCATGGATCGGCGCCGACGATGGCGGATCGATGCCCGTCGTCGATCCCGCGACCGGCGAGCTCGTCGGCACGGCGCCGATGTTCGGCGTCGCGGAAACGAAGCGCGCCATCGATGCCGCCGAGCGCGCGTTCCCCGCGTGGCGCGCAAGGACAGCGAAGGAGCGTTCCGCGACCTTACGTAAGTGGAACGAGCTGATGCTCGCGAACGCCGACGATCTCGCGCGGATCCTGACCGCCGAGCAAGGGAAGCCGCTTGCCGAGGCGAAGGGCGAGATTGTTATCGGCGCCGCGTACGTCGAATGGTTTGCCGAGGAAGCGAAGCGCGTCTACGGCGACGTGATCCCGACGATCGGCAACGATCGTCGCCTTGTCGTCGTCAAGGAGCCGGTTGGCGTGTGCGCCGCGATCACGCCGTGGAATTTTCCATCGTCGATGATCACGCGCAAGGTGTCGCCCGCGCTCGCCGCGGGCTGCACGGTCGTCATCAAGCCCGCCGAGGCGACGCCATTCTCCGCATTCGCGCTCGCCGAGCTCGCGGATCGCGCCGGATTTCCGTCCGGCGTGCTGAACGTGATCACCGGCGATGCGCCGTCGATCGGCGCCGAGATGTGCGCGAATCCGATCGTGCGCAAAGTTTCGTTCACCGGGTCGACGGAAGTCGGTCGCCTGCTCATGCGGCAAGTCGCGCCGACGATCAAGAAGATCTCGCTCGAGCTCGGCGGCAACGCGCCGTTCATCGTGTTCGACGATGCCGATCTCGATGCGGCGGCCGACGGCGCGATCGTCTCGAAGTATCGCAACTCGGGCCAGACGTGCGTTTGCGCGAACCGCTTCTTCGTTCACGAGAAGGTTTACGACGCGTTTGCGCGGAAGCTCTCGGCGAAGGTCGGCGCGCTCAAAGTCGGGCGCGGCACCGAGGCCGGTGTCACGCAGGGTCCGCTGATCAACGCCGAAGCGCTGGCGAAGGTCGAGGAGCATCTTGCCGATGCGAAGTCGCGTGGCGCGACGATCGCGATCGGCGGCAAGCGGCATCCGTTGGGCGGCACGTTCTTCGAGCCGACCGTCCTAACGAACGTGAGTCCCGAGATGCAGATCTTCCACGAGGAAACGTTCGGCCCCATCGCGCCGCTCATTGCTTTTCGCACGGACAGCGAAGTGGTGGAGCTCGCCAATCGCAGCGAGTTCGGGCTCGCATCGTATTTCTACAGCCGTGACCTCGGACGCGTATGGCGCGTCGCCGAGGCGCTCGACTACGGAATGGTCGGCGTCAACACCGGGCTCATCACCACCGAGGTCGCGCCGTTCGGCGGCGTCAAGCAATCGGGCCTGGGCCGCGAGGGATCGAAGTACGGCATCGACGAATTCGTCGAGGTCAAGTACATCTGCTTCGGCGGAATCGAAAAGTAGCCGTAGACATCGGTAACAAAACGGGGCCAGGCTCGAATTTCGCGAGCCTGGCCCCGTTTTCGCTTTTGGTTCGGGCCGGCCCGTGGCCGGCTAAATCGCGGGGCGTTCGACGATGCTTTCGCATGGCAGCCCGGCGATTTCGCGTGCCGGCACGGGTCGGGGCGACGCGCTCAGAATTGCGGCGGAACGTTACGTGTGTCCATCATCGTCTCGTTGCCTTCGTGCATTCGCGGCAATTGCGAAGCGCGTGATAGCAAGACTAGGCGTCGAGGCGACGCGCGACGATGGACGAATCGGCCCTGGCGATGTGGAATATTCGTGGCGGATTGCGGCGCCGTTTTACGATACCGACCTGCAGGGTCGGAGACGGCCTCTGACCTCTGCGCTGGCTACCAGCCCGTCGGCAGCTTGCGCAGGATCGTGATCGTGCGTTCCTCGACGGCGAGATAGCCGCCGCCCGTCAGATCCTTCATCAGCTTGCCGATCATGTCGCGCGATGCGCCGACGCGATCGGCGATCTCCTGCTGAGTCAACTTCTCCGGCACGACCTGCCGGCCATCGACATCCTGCGCGAGCGCATTCAAGAGACGCACGAGGCGCCCGTAAACGTCCGAGAGGGCCAGGCTCTTCAGATTCCCGGTCGTCACGCGGACGCGGTGAATCAACCGCTCGATCAGGTGCAGCGCGAAGTCGGGATGCGCGAGGATGAACTCGCGAAACTGCGCGCGGTTGACGACGGCGCACGTCGTCGGCTCGACGGTCATCACGGACGCCGAGCGCGGTTCGCCGTCGAGCATCATCTCGCCGACGTATTCACCGGGGCCTTGAAAGTCGATCACGAACTCGCGTCCGTGCTCGTTGCTCGAGAAGACCTTCACGCGTCCCGAGAGAATCACGTACAGCGTGTCGCCCTGATCGCCCTCGTTGATCAGCACGCTGTTGCGCGGGAACGCGCGTACGACGCCGCTTGAGGCGATGTCGCGCAGCGTGTCCGGATGAAGCGGCGCGAACGGGTCGCTCTTGGTGTCGCTCATCGCTACTCGAGCTTGCGCAGATCGTCGATCATTTTGCCGTCGTTCGGCAACTCGTCCACCGCACGGAACTGCACCTCGCCGCGGAGCTTTGTCACCTCGCGAATCGAGGCGACGATCGCGTCCGCCAGATCCCTGTCCATGCCGCACACCTCGACGTGCAGCATCATCCGGTCGGCGCCGCCGACGTTGTCGACGACGAGCCGCGCGCGCCTGACCTCCGGATGGCGACGCACGATCGCGTCCACCTGAGACGGATGCACGAACATGCCCTTGACCTTCGTCGCCTGGTCGGCGCGTCCGAGCCAGCCCTTGATCCGCATGTTCGTGCGTCCGCACGCCGATGCGCCGGGCAAAACCGCCGACAGGTCTCCCGTCGCGAAGCGGATCAGCGGATAGTCCATGTTCGCCAGGGGAGTCACGATCGCTTCGCCGATTTCACCGTCGGGCAGCGGATCGCCGCTCCCCGGGCGCACGATTTCGAGCAGTATGCCTTCGTCGACAACGAGTCCCTCGCGCGCCGTCGTCTCGTAAGCGATCGAGCCGACGTCGGCGGTCGCATAGACCTGGTAACCGTTTACGCCGCGCGCGATGAGCCAATCGCGAAGCGATGCCGGAAATGGCTCCGCCGAGACGAGCGCCTTCGCGATGCTGCACACATCGAGACCGGCTTCGTCCGCGCGTTCGAGCAGCGTGCGCAGGAACGACGGTGTGCCGACGTAGCCATCGGGCCGAAGGTCGGCGATCGCCTGCACCTGCTGATCGGTCTGCCCGGTGCCGGCTGGCAGGACGGCACAACCGAGCGCGTGCAGCGACGACTCGAGCATCGAGCCGGCCGGCGTCATGTGGTACGAAAACGCGTTGTGCACGAGCTCGCCTTTGCGGAAGCCTGCCGCGAAAAGCGCGCGCGCGAGCCGCCAGTAATCGGGCGCCGCGCCTTCCGGCTCGTAGATGCCGCCGGGTGACGCGAACACACGCTTTACGTCGGACCATCCGCTTGCCGCGAAACCGCCGAACGGCCGCGACTTGCGTTGCAAATCCGCAAGCTCGGACTTGCGCGTGATCGGCAATTGCGCGAGCACTTCGCGCGTCGTGATGTCGCGTGGATCGACGCTCGACAGCACGCGCGCGTATGCCGCCGTGTGCGACTTCGCGTAAGCAATCTGTCTTTGCAGTTGTGCGAGCTGCTCGCGCAGACGAACGTCGGCATCGCGCGCTTCGAGCGCGTCGTAGTGCTCCACGCTTGCATGATCCGCCCGCGCTCGCAGCTTCGCTGCTTCGCTGCCCCCGGAAGGGGCGGAATTCGCGCTTTGAGGCGGCTCGGCAGCGCTCATGCCAGCCACCTCTTGCGACGCCGATAGTGCTTCACTTCGCGAAAGCTCCGCCGTCCCGACGTCGACAGTCCCAGATAGAACTCCTTCACGTCCTCGTTCTTCGCGAGATCGCGCGCTTCCCCGTCCATCACAACGCGTCCGTTTTCGAGAATGTAGCCGTAGCTCGCATGGCGAAGCGCGACCATCGCGTTCTGCTCGGCGAGCAGGAACGACACGCGCTCGTTGCGATTGAGCTCGCCGACGATTTCGAAAATCTCCTCGACGAGCTGTGGCGCCAAACCCATCGACGGCTCGTCGAGCAGGATCATCGACGGATGAGCCATCAACGCGCGGCCGATCGCCGTCATCTGCTGCTCGCCGCCCGATGTGTAGCCCGACTGACTCGCACGCCGCTCCTTCAGGCGCGGGAAGTAGTGATAGACCCTGTCGAGCGTCGCCGCGATTTCCGATCGCGACGCGCGCCGCGTGAACGCGCCCGAGAACAGGTTCTCCTCGACCGTCAGGTGCGCAAAGCAGTGGCGGCCTTCCATCACCTGGCACACGCCGCGACGGACGAGATCGTTCGGCGTGAGGCGATCGACGCGCTCGCCGCGGAACTCGATCGTTCCCTTCGTGACCTCGCCACGCTCCGCGCGAAGCAGATTCGAGATCGCCTTCAACGTGGTCGTCTTGCCGGCGCCGTTGGCGCCGAGCAGCGCCACGATTTTGCCTTCGGGGACTTCGAGCGAAACCCCTTTCAGCACCAGGATGACATGGTTGTAGATGACCTCGATGCCGTTGACCTTCAGCATCGGGGCCGTCGCCGGCGCGGGCTGCATGCTCGCGGCGGCGGCGGTCATGGTCATGCCCAGAACCGATGCGCCTACGCGCCGTCTTCCTTGCTGCAATCGCGCGTCGGCAGCTTCTTCTCCTCCGCGTACTTCTTGGCCGACGCCTGGATCATCGGGCCGATGATCGACATGTCCGACTCATAGCGACTGTTCGGCACGACGTTCCACTTCTTGCCGTCCCATGTCTCGACCCTCGCCGCGTGCGCGCCTTCATGGTTCTCGCACGACGTATGAATCGGCTCCATGAAGCCGGTCATGCCGAGTTTCTTGATCATCTCCGGCGTGATCTCGAGATGCTCGAGGCCCCAGCGCACCTGCTCGCCAGTCAGCGGCTTCTTGCCGAACTTCTCCTGCGCCTTGCGCACGGCCTCGACGCCGAACATGGCCGACACCATGCCGCGGTTGTAGAGAACCTCGCCGATTTCCTCCTTCTTGCCCGTGCCCTGCCCCTTGTCGTAGACGTACTTGACGATGTCCGCGTGCACGGCGCCCTTGCCGGCCGGGGCGAGGAACACGAGGGCGTTGTAGCCCTTCGCGCCGTCGCCCGCGGGCAGCACATCCGGCTCGGCGCCCGACCACCAGACGCCGTACATCTTCTCGCGCGGATAGCCGGTCGCGACCGCTTCCTTGATGGCCGTCGAATTCATGACGCCCCAGCCCCACAGGAAAACGAAATCGGGACGCTGCTGGCGAATCTGCAACCACGTCGCCTTCTGCTCGACGCCAGGATGCGTGACCGGAAGCAGAATGAGCTCGTAGCCGAGCCGCTTCGCGCGCTCCTGCAACAGTGCGATCGGCTCTTTCCCGTAAGGCGAGTCGTGATAGACGAGCGCGATCTTCTTTCCTTTGAGCTTGTCGAGCCCGCCCACCTTCTTGCCCACGTGCTGGATCAGGATGTCGGCCGCGTCCCAGTACGTGCCGCCGATCGGAAAATTCCAGCCGAACACGCTGCCGTCGACCGAATCGGCCCGGCCATAGCCCGCCGTGATCAGCGGAATGTGATCGGCGAACGACTTGTCGGTCAGCGCGAACGTGATGCCGGTGGACAATGGCTGGAAGACGGTGGCTCCGGTCGGGCCCTTGCCCTTCAACCGCTCGTAGCACTCGACGCCCCGGTCGGTCGCGTAGCCGGTCTCGCACTCATCGAACGTGAGCTTCACGCCGTTGACGCCGCCGTCGCGCGCGTCGACCAGCTTCAGATAGTCGTCGTAGCCGTTGGCCCACGGAGCGCCGTTCGGCGCGTACGCGCCTGTCCGGTACACGAGCACCGGGAAGAACTGCTCGTTGGCCTGCGCGAGTGCTTTGCCGCTCGTGGCAAGCGCCGCCGCCAGCGCGCACGCAGCCAAGGCAAGCGTTCCCTTCGATCTCACTTTCATGGCCTCCTCCTTATGGAAACGACACGCCATCATAGTCCGTTCAATGCGGGAAGGGCCAGAGCCGGAGCTTCTCCTTCAGGATTGCCCAAAGCCGCGCGAGCCCGTTCGGTTCCAGTACGAGAAACAGCACGATCAGCGAGCCGAAGATCATGAACTCGACGTTCGCCGCCATCGCCGTGGACAGCGGCAGGCCCAGCCTCCTGGGGATCTGGTTGAGCGCAATCGGCAACGCGACGATGAATGCCGCGCCGAGGTACGAGCCCAGGATCGATCCCATGCCGCCGATGATGATCATGAAGAGCAGCGAGAAGGACAGGTTCAAGTCGAATGCGAGCGGCTCCCACGACCCGAGTTGCAGGAATCCCCAGAGCGCGCCCGCGACGCCGCAATAGAACGAGCTCACGCCGAACGCCGTGAGCTTCGCGTACACGGGCCGGATGCCGATCACTTCGGCGGCAACGTCCATGTCGCGCGTCGCCATCCACGCGCGTCCGAGATGGCCGCGCGTCAGATTCTTCGCGATCACGGTAAACACGATGAGGACGCCGAGCAGGAACAGGTACTTGTCGCGTGGCGTGTCGATCGTCCAGCCGAAGAGGGTCACCGGCGCCGTCGACACCGATCCCGAGTGCGCATAGTTGGTGAACCACTTGACGCGCGCGAAAACCCAGTCGGTGAAGAATTGCGCGGCGAGCGTCGCGACCGCGAGGTAGAGGCCCTTGATCCGCAGGCTCGGGATGCCGAAGAACATGCCGACGAGCGCCGCGATCAAGCCCGCGAGCACGAGCACCACGAGGAAGTTCAGCATCGGCACGCGCTGCACGAGGTTGTACGCGGCGTAGGCGCCCCACGCCATGAAGGCCGCATGTCCGATCGAGATCTGACCGCAATAGCCGACGAGGAGATTGAGGCCGATCGCCGCGAGCGTGAGGATCAGGAACGGATTGACGATCGAAAGGAACAGGTAGTCGCTCGCCATGAACGGCACGGCGAGGAACGCCAACGCGACGAGCGCCAGCATGAAATAACGGTCCTGCACGATCGGCAGCAACTGCATGTCGGCGCGATACGTCGACTTGAACTGGCCGTTTTCGCGGAAGAACACCTGGTTTCCTAAACCCGATCGATGCGCCGCTCGCCGAAGAGTCCCTCGGGGCGAACGAGCAGGAAAAGGAGCGCGAGCACGTAAGCGAACCAGTTCTCGATGCCGCCGCCGGCGAGATCGAACGCCTTGATGAGCGGCGGCGCGAGGAACACTTCCGCCATCTTCTCGCCGACGCCGATGATCAAGCCCCCGACGATCGCGCCCGGCACCGATTCGAAACCGCCGAGGATCACGACCGGCAGTGCCTTCAGCGCTACTTGCGAGATCGAGAACTGCACGCCGAGCTTGCCGCCCCAGATCACGCCGCCGACGATCGCGACGACGCCTGCGACCGACCAGACGATGATCCAGATGCGATTGAGCGGAATGCCGATCGATTGCGCGGCCTGGTGGTCGTCGGCGACGGCGCGAAGCGCGCGGCCGGTCGCCGTGCGACGGAAGAAGACGGCGAGCGCGCCGACGAGGAGCACCGCCGCAACCGCCGCCGCGATATCGTCGCGGTTCACGAGCACGCCGCCTTCGAACACCTTGTCGAGCACCATCATCGGCTCGCGCGGAATGCCGAGATTGATCTCGTAGATGTCGCTCCCCCAGATCGCCTGGCCGAACCCGTTCAGGAAGAACGTGATGCCGAGCGTCGCCATCAGAAGCGCGACCGCTTCCTGATTGACGAGCGGCCGCAGCACGACGCGCTCGACGACGAATGCGAGCGCGACCATGATGAGGACGGCTGCGATCGTCGCGACCCAGACCGGCATGTGCTCGGCGAGGCGCGCGACGGCGAGCGCAGCGAACAGCACCATCGCGCCCTGCGCGAAGTTGAATACGCCGGAAGCCTTGAAGATCAGCACGAAGCCCAGCGCGACGAGCGCATAGAGCACGCCGGTCATCAGGCCGCCGATCAGCACTTCCACCCAGAAGCCCGGCGCCGTTTCGCCGGTGGCGAGCGGCGCGATCAGCCCTGCGGCGAGCAGAACGCCGAGCACCGCGACCGGAACGTAGCGGGGAATCGTCATCGTCGGTGAGCCGCGCCGGGCCGCCCCCAGCGGCTGACTCCCCCCTCCGGGCAGCGAGCGCGTGAGCCCGACGGGCCGCCCGGAGGGCGAACAGCCGCGTGCGAAGCACGAGGATCGTAGGAGCGAGCGTGGGGGTCGTTCATCTGGCAGCGCCGAGGTACGCGTCGATCACCGCCTGGTTGTGCCGCACGTCGTCGGGGCTGCCGTCGCCGATCTTCTTCCCGTAGTCGAGCACGACGACGCGATCGGAAATGTCCATCACCACGCTCATGTCGTGCTCGATCAGCACGATCGTCGTGCCGTACTGCTCGTTGACGTCGAGCACGAATCGGCACATGTCCTGTTTCTCCTCGACGTTCATGCCGGCCATCGGCTCGTCGAGCAGCAGCACGTCCGGCTCGGACGCGAGCGCGCGGCCGAGATCGACGCGCTTTTGCAGGCCGTAAGGCAAGCGCCGGACCGGCGTCTTGCGATGCGCCTGGATTTCCAAAAAGTCCACGATGTGCTCGACCACCTCGCGGTGGCGAATTTCCTCGCGTTCCGCAGGCCCGACGCGAAGCGCCTGCGCGAGAATGCCGGTCGTCATGCGCAGGTTGCGCCCGGTCATGATGTTGTCGAGCACCGTCATGCCCTTGAAGAGCGCAAGGTTCTGGAACGTGCGCGCGATGCCCATCGACGCCGCACGATGCGGTGTCATCGCCGGAAATTCTCGGCCCTTGAAACGGATCCTCCCTTGCTGCGGGTGATAGACGCCGTTGACGACGTTCAGCATCGAGCTTTTTCCCGCGCCGTTCGGACCGATGATCGCCAGCACCTCGTGCTCGCGCACCTCGAACGACACATCGGAGATCGCCTTTACGCCGCCGAAGCGAAGCGAGATGTGGTCGACGCCGAGGATCACTGCACCGATGCGGCCGGGAGACGGCGGAGTTTCGCGCGTCGCGGCGCTCATGGGAGCGACCTGCGCTGGGATCGACGCCATCGAGTTTCGCCTTAAGCAGCCCTTGCGGTCTGCGTCGGCAGCACCTTGGCGTCCTCGATGCGAAGGTCTGCCGAGACGATGCCGCTTCGGCCGTCCTCGAACTTCACCGCCGTGTCGACATGCTGGACCGTTTTCCCTGCATAGAGCGCGTCGACCAGCGACGCGTACTTGTCGGCGATGAATCCGCGGCGCACCTTGCGCGTACGCGTGAGCTCGTCGTCGTCGGGATCGAGCTCCTTGTGCAGGATGAGGAAGCGGCGCACCTGCGAATGGGCAAGACCGGGCTCGGTCGCGAGGTCCGCATTCGCCTGCTCGATGCATCCGCGCACGAGCTCGTACACCTCGGGCTTCGCGGCGAGATCGCCATAGCCCGCGTAGGGAATGCCGCGTCGCTCGGCCCAGTTGCCGACCGAGCCCATGTCGATGTTGACGAACGCGCACACGTAGTCGCGTCCGGCGCCGAACGCGACCGCCTCCCTGATGTGTGGAAAGAACTTGAGCTTGTTCTCGATGTAATTGGGCGCGAAGATCGCGCCGGTCGCGAGCTTGCCGACGTCCCTCGCGCGATCGATGATCTTCACGTGCCCGCGCGCATCGATCAGACCGGCGTCGCCTGTGTGAAACCAGCCGTCGGGATCGATCGATTCCGCAGTTGCGTCAGGTCGCTTGTAATACTCCTTGAGCAGCATCGCGCCGCGCAGCAGCACCTCGCCACTGTCGGCGATCTTCAATTCGACGCCCGGCGCGGGCGGGCCGACGCTTTCCAAATGCACGGCGCCGTTGGGTTGCAGGCAGCCATACGCGCAGGTCTCGGTGAGGCCGTAGAGCTGCTTCAGGTTGATGCCGATCGAGCGGTAGAAGCGGAAAAGATCAGGCCCGATGGCCGCGCCGGCCGTGTAAGCGACGCGAATCCGCGACATCCCGAGCATGTTGCGAAGCGGCCCATAGACCAGCAAGTCGCCGAGCGCGTAACGGACGCGGTCGGCGAACGACACGCGCTTGCCCTCGAGGATTTCGGCGCCGCACCGCTTCGCAACGCGCATGCACGTAGCGTACAACCACCGCTTCACCGCGCTCGCGTCCTCCATGCGGATCGTCACCTGCGTCAGCAGGTTCTCGAAGATGCGCGGCGGGGCGAAGTAGTAGGTCGGACCGATCTCGCGCATGTCGGTCAGCACCGTATCGCCCGACTCGGGACAGTTGATCGTGAATCCGGTGATCATCGACTGCACGTAGGAGAAGAGATGATCGCCCACCCACGCCATCGGCAAATACGAGAGCATGCTGTCGCTGGCGGTGAGGCCGTCGAACTCGGCCGCGCCGCCGCCCGCGACGATGAACGCCTGGTGCGTATGGCATACGCCCTTCGGCTTGCCGGTCGTCCCCGACGTGTACAGCATCACGCACACGTCGTCGGGACGTCCCGCGGCGATTTCGGCGTCGAAGAAGCCGGAATGCGCGGCGTCGTATTCACGTCCGAGCGCCTGCAACTTCGAGATGGAGACGAGCCCTTCGTAGTTTCGCAATCCTCTCGGGTCATCGAAATAGATGTACGCGAGCGTCGATACCTTCGCCTTCGCGTCGAGCAGCTTGTCGACCTGCTCCTGGTCCTCGACGACCGCGTACGCGATCTCGGCGTCGTTCAGCACGTAGCTGAATTCGCCGGCCGGCGCGTCCTGGTACATCGGCACGGGTACGCCACCCAGTGCCTGCGCGGCAGCCATCGCAAAATACAGCCGTGGACGGTTGTCGCCGATGATCGCGAGATGCATGCCCCGCCGGAAGCCCTGCGCGGCGAGCCCGCACGCGAGCGCGCGAACCTCGTCGGCGACCTGGCGCCACGTCCAGGTCTGCCAGATGCCAAGGTCCTTTTCCCGGACGGCCGGGTGATCGCCGCGCTCCGCCGCATTGCGCAGCAGAAGCCGCGGGAAGGTGTCGAGCGCGCTCGTCATCTCCTCCTCGCAGGGCTTTCGCGATCGTCGCACGCTTCTTTGAAGACCGGCGCGCTATCGCTTCTCGATTCTATAGGAACGTCCCGCGATTCGGGCTTCCCCGGGTCGGCCGCCGCCACAGGCATGCCGCGCTTGACCAAGCCGGCCGTGAGGGGTACAAAACAAACACTTGTTTGGTTTACACCCGCCATGGCCTCCCCCGCGCGCGCGCCGCGCGCCGACAACCGGTTGCCGCTGATCCTCGACGAGGCTGCGCGCCTTTTCGGCGAGCGCGGCTTCCACGGCACGACGATCCGCGATGTCGTCCGCGGCATCGACATGCTGCCCGGCTCGCTCTACTACCACTTCGCGGCGAAGGAGGATCTGCTCGCCGCGGTGTACGGGGAAGGTGTCGCGCGCATCACCGAGCGCGTGCGCGCGGCGATCGCAAAGCGCGTCGATCCGTGGCAGAGACTGACTGCCGCGTGCGTCGCCCATCTCGAAGCCCTTCTCGCCGAAGGCGATTACGCGCAGGTGGTGATCCGCGTGCGCCCGGCGGACGTTCCCGCGATCGCGGCGCGATTGACCGCGCTCCGCGATCGTTACGAGCGCATGTTCGTCGAACTGATCGACGCGCTCCCCGTCCGCTCGAACGTCGACCGGCGCACGCTTCGACTCATGCTGCTCGGGGCGCTCAACTGGTCGCAGACGTGGTATCGGCCGGGTCACGACGATCCACGCGCCATCGCCCGCAACTTCGTCGCCCTGCTGCGGCGACCCACGGAGCCTGCAACCGCATGAACATCGTCCCCAAGGTGCTCGTCACCAAGATCGGCCTCGACGGTCACGACCGCGGCAGCCGCGTCGTTGCGGCGCACCTGCGCGACGCCGGCATGGAGGTGATCTACACGCCGCCATGGCAATCGATCGACGCGGTCGTCAAGCTGGCGATCGAGGAGGACGTCGACGTGATCGGGATCTCGTCGCTCGCGGCCGATCATCGGATCGTGCCGAAGCTGATGCGCGCGCTGCGCGATGCCGATGTCGCGAGCGTCGCAGTGATCGTCGGCGGCATCGTGCCCGACGATGACGAGGCCGCGTTGCTGGAGGCCGGGGTTTCGCGCGTCTTCCATCCCGGCTCGTCGCTCGACGACATCGCGACCTACATCCGCTCGATCGTGCCGGCGCTTCGCGACGCGCGAAGCGTGACGTGGAGGGCTTCCGCATGAACAAACCGCTCGATCCCGCAAAGCTCGCGCCTGCCGACGCGTTCGAGCAATGGAGGCGCGAATACGCCGAGCACATCGCAAACGACCGCGCGTGCGAGAACCGCTCGGGCATCGCAATCAAGCCGCTCTACACCAGCGATGACTGGAACGGCGCGCGCGATGACATCGATCTGGGCTACCCGGGGCACGAACCGTACACGCGCGGCATCTACGCGACGATGCATCGCGGGCGCACGTGGACGCAGCGGCAACTGATCGGCCTTGGCACGCCGGCCGAGTACAACGCTCGGCTTCGCGCGTTGATCGAGCACGGCGCGACCGCGGTGTCGCTCATCCCGTGCAACTCGGTGTTCCGCGGCTACGACATGGACGAAGTCGACGTCGAGCTCCTCGGCACCTGCGGCGTCGTCGTGAATACCGCCGATCACATGGACACGTGCCTCGCCGGGGTCGACATCGCACGGATGTCGTGCGCGATGAACGACCCGTCGCCGTTCACCCTGCTCGCCTTCATGCTCGCCGTCGCGCGTCGCCGCGGCGTTTCGTTCGGGTCGATCCGCGGCACGTCGAACCAGAGCGACTATTTGAGTCACTACGTCGCGAACCACATGTTCTTCCGCATCGCGCTGCCGGGCGCACGGCGCATCCTCGCCGATCACATCGACTTCTGCGTCCGCCACGTGCCGCATTGGAATCCGATGTCGGTCGTCGGCCAGCACATGCAGCAGGCGGGCGCGACGCCGGCGCAGGCGGTGGCGTTCGCATTCGCGACGGCGCTGCAGAACGCCGATGACTGCATCGCGCGCGGGATGGAACCTGCAGCGTTCCTGCCACGCTTCACGTTCTTCTTCGACATCTCGCTCTCTTTTTTCGAGGAAGTGGCGAAGTTCCGCGCCGCACGGCGGTTGTGGCCGCGGCTCCTGCGCGAGCGCTACGGCGTCGACGATCAGCGGAGCCTGCGCTTCAAGTTCCATGCGCAAACGTCGGGCGCCGATCTCACGCGCCAGCAGCCGCTGAACAATGTAGCGCGCGTCACCGTGCAGGCGATGGCAGGCATCTTCGGCGGCCTGCAATCGCTGCACACCGACGCCTACGACGAGGTGCTTTCCTGCCCCACCGAATACGGCGCGCGTATTGCCGTAGCCACGCAGAACGTCCTGCGCGAGGAGGCGCACCTGACCGACGTGATCGATCCGCTCGGCGGCAGCTACTACGTCGAGACGCTCACCGGGCAAATGGAGGAGGAAATCCTGCGCAACCTCGCGCTCGTGCAGAACGTCGGCGGCATGTACGAAGCGGCGGCAAGCGGTCTCGTGCAGCGCTTGATCGGCGAATCGGCGCAGCGATTCCAGGCGAAGGTCGAAAGCGGCGAGCAGACAGTCGTCGGCGTCAACGCGTATCGCGTCGACGAGGGGGCGAGCGATCGTCCCCGGGTGCAAAAGATCGACGACGACGCCGTGCTGGCGCATCTCGCGGCGTTCGCGGCGTGGAAGTCGGCGCGATCGCAGGCCGCCGTCGCAACGGCGCTCAACGATCTCGCGCGTGCCGCCGATGCACCGACCGCCAACGTGTTCGAGCACGTGATCGCCGCGGCGGAGGCCGGGTGCACGCATGGCGAGATCTGCGCGACGCTGCGCCGCGAGCTGGGCTTCGGCCACGTGCAGGCGATCGTGTAACAGTGCGCAGGGACGAACCGCCCGCCACCGCGCGGCTCCTCGCGGGCGACCGGCGCGCAATCGCTCACGCGATCAGTGCCCTCGAGAACGACGCGCCGGGCGCGGACGATCTCCAACGCGCGCTCGCGCCGCAATTGGGTCGCGCCTGCGTGCTCGGCATCACGGGGCCGCCCGGCGCGGGCAAGTCGACGTTGATCAACGCGCTCCTCGGCGAAATGCTCGCGCGCGACTTGTGCGTAGGTGTCGTCGCCGTCGATCCGTCGAGCCCGATCACGGGCGGCGCGGTGCTCGGCGATCGCGCACGCATGGGCGAGCACGGCGGCCACGACCGCGTCTTCATCCGGTCGCTGTCGACGCGCGGACATGCGGGTGGCCTCGCGCGGCGCACCGACCGCGTCGTCGACGTTCTCGACGCAGCCGGCTTCGATGTCGTCATCGTCGAGACGGTGGGTGCCGGACAGTCGGAAGTCGCGATCGCGGATCTCGCCGATACGCGCATCGTCGCCTGCCCGCCCGGACTCGGTGACGCGTTGCAGGCGATCAAGGCGGGCATTCTCGAAATCGCCGACGTGCTCGTCGTGACCAAGGGCGACGTGCCGGGCGCCGACGCAACGCGACGTGATCTCGCCGATATGCTGCGATTGCGTCGCGGCGGCAGCGACGTTCCGGTGCTGACGACTATCGCGACCCGCGGCGATGGCATCGCGCAACTGGTCGATGCGGCAATCGCGCACGCGGACAGGCACGGGCGAGGGCAGCGCCTGCGCGCACGACGAAACGCGGACGCGAACGGCGAACGCGTGGCGCGTCTTTCCGCACGCGATCCGTTCGTTCGCGCGCTCGGCATCGAATGCATCGGCGGCGGCCCGGGATGCGCGACGACCCGGCTGCGGATCGCCCCGCATCACGTCAATTTCAACGGCGGCTGCCATGGCGGCGCCATCTTCGCGCTCGCCGATGCCGCGTTCGGCCTCGCGTCGAACTCGCACGGCACGACCGCATCGGGGATCGAGGCGCACATCGCCTTTCACGTCGGCGTACGAGAAGGCGACGTATTGACGGCGCGCGCCACCGAGATCGCGCGCGGCAACAAGCTCGCGACTTATCGCGTCGACGTCACGCGCGACGATGCAACGCTCGTCGCGAGCTTCAGCGGAACCGTCTATGTATCGGCGCGCACGAACGAGCCGGCCTCGGCCGAAG
This sequence comes from Casimicrobiaceae bacterium, assembly GCA_035308425.1. GTDB lineage: Bacteria > Pseudomonadota > Gammaproteobacteria > Burkholderiales > Casimicrobiaceae > VBCG01. Next base: position 41,680 of record DATGGP010000068.1, read on the forward strand.
CGGCCGCGCCGCCGGAATAGCTCAGCTCTCCGCGGCCACGCCGAACGGAAAATCGATCGCGAAGCGCCATTCCCCGTTGGGCTGCCGTCGCACCACTTCGACGCTTTGTCCGTTCATCTGCGCCGGCTTTCCATCGGGGCCCGTCATCGATAGTTGCCAGTGCGCGCTGACGAGCGCGATGTCGCCGCTTTGCGCGAGCGTGCGCGCGGTAAGCGTCATGTGCGGCTTCGCGGCGAGAAATCCGGCGAGCGCTTCGCGGATCGCGGGCGTGCCGGTCACGACCTTGCCCGGTGACGGCATCAGCGCTGCGTTCGGCTCGTAGAGGGCGAGAAGCGCCTCGATGTCGTGGCGGTTCAGCGCTTCGGTGAACAGCGTGTCGATCGCTTCAGGCGTTCTTGCTCCCATGCTCATCCTCCTTAGCGATGAAAAAGGGGCCCTTTTTCCTCCCATGGCACGTCCGAAAGATCAATCGTAGCGATAGAACCCGCGCTTCGTCTTGCGTCCCAGATACCCGGCGGCGACCATTTCTTTCAGAAGCGGCGCGGGCCGGTATTTGGGATCGTTGAAATCGGCGTAGAACACGTTCATCACGGCGAGCATCACGTCGAGGCCGATCATATCCGCGAGCGCAAGCGGACCGATCGGATGATTGCAGCCGAGGCGCATGCCGCTGTCGATGTCCTCGGCCGACGCAAGACCTTCCTGCAGCGCGAAGATCGCCTCGTTGATCATCGGGCACAGGATCCGGTTCACGACGAATCCCGGGCTGTTCCTGACGACGATCGGCGTCTTGCCGAGGCGCTTGGCGAAGCATCGCGCAGCGTCGACGGTCTCGTCGGACGTCTGCAAGCCGCGGATCAATTCGACGAGCGCCATCATCGGCACCGGGTTGAAGAAGTGCATGCCGAGAAAACGCTCGGGATGCGAGACGACCGACGCGAGCGCGGTGATCGAGATCGACGACGTGTTCGACGCGAGGATCGCGTGCGCGTCGACGAGCGCATCGATATCCTTCAGGATGCGCAGCTTGAGATCGAGGTTTTCGGTGGCCGCCTCGATGACGAGCGCCACATGGGCGAAATCGCGATAGTCGGTGGCGCCGCGCACGCGGGCGAGCGCCGCCGCGCGCGCCTCGCCGGTGACCTTGTCCTTTTTCTGCAGCCGCTCGAGGCTCGCGTCGATCGTTGTCAGGCCGCGGTCGACGGCGGTCTGCGCGACGTCGACCATGACCACGTCGATACCCGTGACCGCGCAGGCCTGCGCGATACCGCTGCCCATCGTCCCGGCGCCCACGACGCCGACGCGCTCGATCTGCATGCTTGCCGCGTCCCTCGAATCGACGACGCGATTATGCCTCGTCGGCGGTCGGCTCCGTTTGCGCCGTCAACGCACGCTCGGGCCGCTTCGTGCTTGCTTCGGGCACCGCACGATTCGCCCGCGATACACGCGGCGGCGCGGCGCAAAGGCCGCCGAACATCACGTCGATCAGCGCGGGCGCGGCGCTGCCCAGATCGAAGGCCGACGGATCGAGCACCCATTGATCCATGACGCCTTCCATGTACGCGTGCAACGCGCGCGTCGCGAGCGCCGTATCGGTGTCGGCCGGAAGCTGGCCCTTGGTCACGGCCTGCATCAACAGCCGCTCGACTTGTACCAGGCAGTGCCCGCGCTCACGCCGCTCACGCTCGGCGACCGTCGCGGGCTCCGACGTGCGTTCCGACTTGTGGAACATGACGTCGAACACGGCCTGCGCCCTGGCGTCGCGCGCGAGGCGTGTCAGCGCGCAGATCGCAAGATCGCGAAGCGATCCGATCGGATCGGCATGCGGGATGGACGCCGCCTGCTCGAGCATGTTCTCGAGGGGCAGCGTCGCCCGCTCGCACATCGCGGCGTATAGGTCGGACTTGTCGCGGAAGTGCCAGTAAAGCGCGCCGCGGCTCACGCCCGCCTCGGCCGCGACCTCGGCCAGCGTGCTTCCCGCGAGCCCGCGCTTGCGGAACACCCGCTCCGCGGCGTCGATCAACTGCTCGCGCGTGATCGCCGCGTCTTCCTTCGTCCGTCTCGCCACCCGCCCCTCCGACCCCCGCGGCGCCAATGCCGCAGCCCGTATCCGATCTTGCAAGGATCATACCTTTACAAACAGTCGCGATTGTATGTATCCTTTGCGGTTTGCACAAGGCGCACCGCAGCAATCCGCGCCGCAAAAGCCTCCGGGAGCCCGATGATGTCCGCCGCCCTGCGTCGATCGTTCCGCTATCTGCCCATCCTTGCCGTCGCCGTCGTCGCCGCGTGCGGAAAGCCGCAGCAGGAGGGCGGCTTTCATGGATTCCCGCCCGCCGCGGTGACTGTCCAGAAGATGACGCCGCAGACCTTCCCCGTCGCGTTCGAGTACGTCGGCCAGACGTGGGGATCGAAGGATGTCGAGGTGCGCGCGCGCGTTACCGGCATCATCGAAAAGCGCCTCTACCAGGAAGGCTCGTTCGTCAAGGCGGGCCAGACGCTGTTCGTCATCGATCCGCGCCAATACCAGGCGCAGGTGAACCAGGCCAACGCGGCCCTCGCACAGGCGCAGGCGCAGAAGGCGCAGGCCGACCGCGAAAACGCACGGTTGAAGCCGCTCGCCGAGCGCCACGCCATCGGCCAGAAGGAAGCAGACGATGCCGCATCGGCCGCAGATCTCGCTGCCGCGGCCGTGAAGTCGGCGCAGGCGAAGCTCGCCGAGATCGACTTGAGCCTCGGTTACACGCGCGTGGTGGCGCCGATCTCCGGTCTCACCAGTCGCGCGCAGGTTTCGGAAGGCAGCCTCGCGACGCAAAACACGACGCTGCTGACGACGATCTCGCAGACCGACCCGATCTGGATCGTGTTCAACATCTCCGAGAACGAGCAGCTTCGGCTCAACCGGGCGGTCGGCGAGGGGTTGCTCCAACTGCCGAAGGACAACGCATATGACGTCACGGTGAAGCTTTCCGACGGCTCGACGTTTCCGAAGCAGGGCAAGATCAACTTCGCCGACACGCGCGTGAATCCGTCGACCGGCACGTACGAGATGCGCGCGGAAATTCCCAATGCGGACAACGCGCTCAAGCCCGGGCAGTTCGTGCGCGTCGTCCTGCGCGGCGCCAAGCGCGTCAACGTCATCGCGGTGCCGCAGGTTGCCGTGCTCGACGGCCCGCAGGGCAAGTTCGTCTACGTCGTCGGCAAGGACAAGAGCGGCAAGGACGTCGCGCTGCCGCGTCCGGTCGTCGTCGGCGACTGGGTCGACGCGAATGCCGCGAACGAGTGGGTGATCGAGTCGGGACTCAAGCCCGGCGACGAAGTGATCGTCGACGGCATCGCCAAGCTCATGCCCGGCGCGCCGATCAACATCGGCAGCCCGTCTGCGGGCGGCGCACCGGGAAGCGGCCAGAGCGGACCGCCGGCCGGTGCTGCGGGGGCCGATCCGCCAACGTCGAATCCGGCGGGCGCGAAGGAAGGCGCAGCCAGTGGCGGTGCGAAGGATGCCGCGAAGGCGAACGGCAACGCCGCGCCATCGCAAGCCGCCGTCGACAACAAGACGCGCAAGCAATAGCGACCAGGGAACCTCATGATCTCGCGCTTTTTCATCGACCGGCCGATCTTCGCGATCGTACTCGCGACGTTCATCGTGCTCGCGGGCCTCGCCGCGATGCGGTCGCTTCCGATCGCGCAGTATCCCGAGATCGCGCCACCGGTCGTCACGGTCCAGGCCGTGTATCCGGGCGCTTCGGCGCAAACGCTCGAGCAGACCGTCGCCTCGCCGATCGAGAACTCGATCAACGGCGTGCCGGGCATGATCTACATGAGCTCGTCATCGGCGTCCAACGGCATCGTGCAGATCCAGGTGACGTTCGACATCGGCACCAACGTCGACATCGCGGCCGTCAACGTCAATAACCGCGTCAACGAAGTGTTGCCGCGGCTCCCCGAGGAAGTGCGCCGACAGGGCGTGACCGTCGAGCGCGGCAGCTCGTCGTTTTTGCAGGTGCTCGCGTTCTATTCGCCCGACGGGCGCTTCAACGATCTCTTCACGTCGAACTACGTGAACCTCAACGTGCTCGACGACCTGAAGCGGTTGCCGGGCACGACGAACGTGCAGATCTTCGGCGCGCACGACTATGCGATGCGCATCTGGCTCAAGCCCGATCGCATGGCGCAATTGCATCTGACGCCGTCCGATGTGATCGCGGCGGTGAACGAGCAGAACGCGCAATTCGCCGCGGGCAAGGTCGGCCAATCGCCGGCGCCCGCGAATCAGGCGCTCGTCTATACGGTGACGACGCAGGGTCGGCTCACCGAGCCTTCCGAATTCGCGCAGATCATCGTCCGCGCCAATCCGGACGGATCGACGGTGCGCCTCGGCGACATCGCGAACGTCGAGCTCGGCTCGAAGGACTACGAGTTCATCGGCCGCATCAACGGCAAGGACGCCACTCTTGTCGGCATCTTTCTCTCTCCCGGTGCGAACGCGCTCGACGTCGCGCAAAGCGTGCGCACGGAAGTCGCGCGGCTCGCGACGCGCTTCCCCGAGGGACTCACCTACTCGGTGCCCTACGACACGACGCGCTTCGTGCAGGTGTCGATTCGCGAAGTGCTGAAGACGCTCGGCGAGGCGATGATCCTCGTCTTCCTCGTCGTCTACCTGTTCCTGCAAAGCTGGCGGGCGGCGGTGATTCCGTTCGCGGCGGTGCCGGTCTCGCTGATCGGGGCTTTCGCGGGCATTTATGCGCTCGGCTACTCGATCAACACGCTGACGCTCTTCGCGATGGTGCTCGCGATCGGCATCGTCGTCGACGATGCGATCGTCGTGCTGGAAAACGTCGAGCGGCACATGCGCGAGGACAAGCTCGCGCCGCGCGACGCGGCGCTCAAGGCGATGCGCGAGGTGACGGGACCGATCATCGCGATCGTATTGACGCTGACGGCGGTGTTCGTGCCGATCGCGTTCCTTGGCGGCCTGACCGGCGAGCTCTATCGCCAGTTCGCGGTGACGATTGCGCTGTCGGTCGTGATCTCCGGTTTCGTCGCGCTCACGCTGTCGCCTGCGCTCTCGGCGCTGATCCTCAAGCCCCACGAGCCGCCGAACCGCTTCTTCGCGTGGTTCAACGACTGGTTCACGCGTGTCACGGGTCGCTACAACGACGGCGTGATCTTCATGCTCCGTCACGGGATCCTGAGCATCGTGTTGTTCCTCGGAATGGTGGGGATCACCGCATGGCTTTGGCGGACGACGCCCGGAAGCCTCGTGCCGGACGAAGATCAAGGCTTCTATATTGCCGCGGTGATTCTTCCCGACGGCGCGACGCTTACGCGCACCGACAAGGTCGTCTCGCAAGTCGCGGCCGCGATCCGCTCGAACCCGAACAATCAGGACATCGTTGCATTCACCGGCTTCGATTTCATCGGTGGCGGTTTCCGCAACAACGCGGCGACGATTTTCGTCACGCAAAAGCCCTGGGACGAGCGAAAGGTCACCGCCTCGCAACTCGTCGGCGAGCTGTTCGCGAAGACCGCGACGATCAAGGAAGCGATCGTGCTCGCGTTCAACCCGCCGCCGATCTTCGGTCTCGGCACCGCGGGCGGCTTCGAGTTCTACATCCAGAATCACGGCGAAGGCGGCGCCAAGCGCCTCGACGAGGTGAAGAACGCGTTCCTCGCGAAGGCGAACGCCGATCCGATGTTTGCCGGACGCGCGCAGACGCTGTGGCGCGCGACGGTGCCGCAGCTTCACATCGACGTCGATCGCGAGAAGGCCAAGGCGCTCGGCATCCCGATCTCGGACATCTTCGCGGCGCTGTCGGCCACGCTCGGCAACTACTACATCAACGACTTCAACAAGTACGGCCGCGCGTGGCAGGTGCTGATGTCGGCCGAACCCGGTTACCGAAGTCGTCCCGACGACATCGGCGCGGTCTACGTGCGCTCGGCGAAGGGCGACATGATTCCGCTGTCGTCGCTTGTGACCGTGAAGTATTCGTCGGGACCCGACGCGCTCGATCGCTTCAACAACCTGCCCGCGGTGAAGATCCTCGGGCAGGCCGCGCCCGGCTACAGCTCCGGCCAGGCGATCGCCGAGCTCGAGAAGATCGCGGCGGAGACGCTGCCGAGCGACTTCAGCTACGACTGGGGCGGCACGTCGTATCAGGAGAAGAAGTCGACCGGCGCCGCGACGTTCTCGCTCGCACTCGCGGTGGTGATGGTGTTCCTGATCCTTGCCGCGCAGTACGAGCGCCTGTCGCTGCCGCTGTCGGTGCTGCTCGCACTGCCGTTCGGAACGTTCGGCGCACTCGCGGCGATTCACCTGAGAGGACTTACGAACGACGTGTACTTCCAGATCGGGCTCGTCACGCTGCTCGGGCTTGCGGCGAAGAACGCGATCCTGATCGTCGAGTTCGCCGTGATCAAGACGCACGAAGGGATGACGCCTTCCGCCGCGGCGATCGAAGCGGCGCGGCTTCGCTTCCGACCGATCCTGATGACCTCGCTCGCGTTCATTCTCGGCGTCACCCCGCTCGCGATTTCGACGGGCGCGGGTGCCGGCGCACGTCACTCGACCGGTACGGGCGTCATGGGCGGGATGCTCGCCGCGACGTTCCTCGCGATCTTTTTCGTGCCGCTGTTCTATCGCGTGATCGCGCAACGGCGACTGGTCGAGAAGCGCAGCCACGACGAGCTCGTGGGCGAGGTGAAGCACGCGCGCGGAACGACCCGCCACGTGCCGCACACGCCGGGCCATCCGCCGATCCCGGCGCACGGAGACGATTGAAGATGCGCAAGCGATCCACGACACCTCTCCCCTGCACCGTTCGCAGGACCGCGCTGATCGCGGCGCTCGCGGCCGCGCTTTGCGCGTGCACGACGACGCCGACGGCGCCCCCCGCGGTCGATCTGCCCAAGCCCACGATCGAGCATCTGGAGCTTTCGCATTGGTGGACCGAGTTCGACGAGCCTGCGCTGACGGCGCTTGTCGACGAAGCACTCGCGAACAATCTCGATCTCAAGCTCGCGATCGCGAAAATTGGCGAGTCGCGCGCGCAGGTCGAGCTCGCGCAGGCCGATCTTCTGCCGCTCATCACGATCGGCGGCAATGCGCAACGCAGCCGCTCGACGCAGGTGGGAACGAATCCGCTGCCTCCCGGATTCTTCGCGACCGGCAATGACTTCCGCGTCGGCGTCGACGCGTCGTACGAGGTCGATTTGTGGGGCAAGTACCGCATCTCCACGCTTGCCGCGCAAAACGATCTGCTTGCCACCGAATACGCGCGCGAAACCGTGCGAACTGCAGTCGTCGCGCAGGTCGCGCAAACGTATTTCGGCCTGATCGCCGCCGACGCGCAGCTTAAGCTCCTGCGCGATACGCTGAAGCTCCGCGAGCAGAGCGTCGCGCTGCAGATCGATCGCGCGCAGGCGGGCGTCATCGGCGATTACGATCTTTCACAAGCGAAGGCCGAGCGCGATGCGGTCGCCGCGGACATTGCAGCGGCAGAGCGCGCCGCGAATCAGTTCGAGTCGGCGCTCGCGGTGGTCGTGGGCCGTTCTCCGCGCGACGTGTTCACGCCCAACGTCGCGCGCGAGCCGTCGCTCGACAAGCTGCTCGCCGTGCCGAACGTGCCGGCCGGGCTGCCGTCGAACGTGCTCGAGCAGCGACCCGACATCCGCCAACTCCAAAAGGAAATCGTGGCGGAGAGCCTTCGCATCGATCGGGCGCACCGCGACTTCCTGCCATCGCTTACGCTGACGGGAAGTCTCGGCACCGAATCGGGCGCATTGCGTCGCCTGTTCAGCGGACCGGCCTTCATCTGGTCGGCCGCCGCCGGACTCGTCGAGCCGCTTCTGATCGTCAAGTCGCTCGAAGCGAACGTGCACATCGCGGAGGCGCGCCGCGATGAGCTTGCTGTCATGTACCGGCAGACCGTGCAGTCGGCGTTCAAGGACGTGCACGATGCGCTCGCCGCGAACGACACGACGCGCACCGCGCTCGCCGCGGAGACGACGCGTCGCGCGAACCTGCAGGAAGCCTACGATCTATCCGATTTGCGTTACAAGGCCGGCTACTCGCCGTATCTGGAAGTGCTCGATGCGCAACGGCAGTTGCTGCAGGCGCAGACGGAGCAGATCCTCGCGGCGCGCGACGTGCGCCTCGCGCTCGTCGATCTCGCGAAGGCGCTGGGCGGCGGCTGGGACTATCAGCATGCGGTCGAGGCGACGGCCAACGCGACGCCGTGATATTTGGTGCCAGAGATGTAATTGGAATTCATCTCTGGCACCAATTTCCGGCGAGTCTGGTGTCCGACCCTGCACCGGGCTACTGCAGCTGCGGCTTCTTGAGCAGCGTGTTGCGATCGATCGTCTGCACGTTGAGCTCCCTGAGATTGCCCGCGCGCGCGACCGTGACCGCAATGCCGGTGCCGGCCGGTCCCTGCATCCACAGGCTGCGGTAGAAGTCACCCAACCCGCTCACCGGCGCGCCAGCGACGTCGCGAACGACGTCACCCAGATGCATGCCCGCGCGCTCCGCCGGTCCCTCGTGCGCGAGCGCCTGGATCGTGATGCCTTCCTTCGTCTCCGCCGTGTAGATGCCTAGCCACGGCCGCGGCGGCCTGTCGACGCGGCCGAGCTTTCGCATGTCGTCCTCGATCGGATCGATCAACTCGCTCGGCACGAACATGTTGCCCTTCACGATGTCGTCGCCATCCGCTTCCTGGACGAACAGCGATCCGATGCCGACGAGTCGCCCATGCCCGTCGAGCAACGCAGCGCCGCTCCACTCGGGGTGCGGCGGCGTCGTGAACAGCGCGTCGTCGAGCAGATACTCCCAGTAGCCCGCGAATTCGCGACGCGCGAACACCCTTGCACGAAGCGCATGCGCTCGCCCGCCAAAGCCGATCACGTACACGTCGCCGGCAACCTCGGCCGTATCGAGATCGGTCCTCGGCACGGCCGGCACGTCGAGCCTGCCAAGCGGCATCGCGAGGCCGAGGCCGGTGACCTGATCGTAGGCGAGCGCGTGGCCCGGAACGACGACGCCGCTGTTCGTCGTGATCCAGATCGACTCGGCCTCGGTGATCAGGTAACCGATCGTCAGGATGACGCCATCGTCGCCGATCACGACGCCGTTGCCGACGCGTTCGGTGCCGAGGATCGATGCAGTGAACGCGTCCTCGGCCACCTCGACGCGCAACGCGACGACCGCGTTCAACGCCCGCGCGAGATCGAAGTCCACGTCGTCGGCCGAAGGCTGCAGCTCGGGCGGAAACGCCCAGCGCGTCGATTCGCTCATCTCGCGTCGAAATTTCGATGATGTCCGCGTCTTCCGCACCGGCCGCTCCCCCGAACGCTCGGCCGGACGCGATGCCGGGCATGTTACGCGACTCGTCTCGCGCCGATGCCGACCGCTTCCCGGCGCACTGCCGGCGAACCGCGATTGCCCTGCCTTATTGCCCTCGCGCGTTGGGCACGCGTGCGAACCGATCGTTCACTCCCGTAGAATCGGCGGCTTTCGTCGCGTACATTCATGCCGGACGTCGATATCCTAATCGCGGGCGCCGGCCCGACCGGCCTCGTCCTCGCGCTATGGCTTGCACGAAGCGGCGTTCGCATCCGCATCGTCGACAAGGCAGCCGAGCCCGGAACGACGTCTCGCGCGCTTGTCGTGCATGCGCGCACGCTCGAGTTCTATCGTCAACTGGGGATAGCGGACTCGGTGGTCGCTGCAGCCGTGCGCTTCGCAACGCTGAACCTGTGGGTCGGGGGACAGCATATCGCGCGCGTCGATCTTGGCCCCCTCGGCGAGGGCGTCACGGCTTTTCCGTTCCTGCTTATCTTCCCGCAGGACGAGCACGAGCGGCTTTTGATCGACAAGCTTCGCGAGGCGGGCGCGAGCGTCGAACGTCCTTGCGAGCTTCACGGTTTCGAGGACCGCGGAGATCGCATTGTCGCGCAGCTTCGCCATGGCGATGGACGCGACGAGACATGCGAAGCCGCGTTTCTCGCGGGTTGCGACGGCGCGCACTCGACCGTGCGCGAGACGCTCGCGGCGGGTTTTCCTGGAGGCACGTACTCGCACCTCTTCTACGTCGCGGACGTGACGGCCACCGGCCCGGTGATGAACGGCGAGTTGAATGTGGCGCTGGATGCGGCGGACCTCCTCGCCGTGTTTCCGATGAAGGGAGATGCATCCGCGCGCCTGGTCGGAACGATCGACGGGCAAACCATGCAGCACGAACAAGGCGCGCCGCATGCGCAATGGAGCGACGTCAGCCACGACGTCATCGATCGCCTGCGCATCGCGGTGGCCCGCGTCAACTGGTTTTCGACGTATCGCGTGCACCACCGCGTCGCGGCGCACTTTCGATTCGGCCGCGCGTTCCTGCTCGGAGATGCCGCGCACATCCACAGTCCCGTCGGCGGCCAGGGCATGAACACCGGGATTGGCGACGCAGTCAATCTTGCCTGGAAATTTGCCTGCGTGATTCGCAATGGCGGCAGCGAGCGCCTGCTCGATACGTACGAACCCGAACGGATCGCGTTCGCTCGTCGGCTGATCGCATCGACCGATCGCGCATTCCAACTCGCCTCCAGCGATGGCCCGATCGCACGTTTCGTTCGCCTGCGCGTCGTTCCGCATCTGCTTCCCAGGCTCTTCACGCATCGAGCCGCGCGCCGTTTCATGTTCCGCACTGTCTCGCAGACTGCGATCGAGTATCGCCACAGCGTCCTGAGCAGCGGCGCCGCGGGACGTGTGCACGCGGGCGACCGGCTGCCGTGGATCGAGGCGGCGGCGCCCGGCGAGGACAACCACGCGACACTGTCGACGCGGGACTGGCAGGTGCATGTCTACGGTGATTCGGAAAGTGCGGTGGCAGAAGTGTGTCGGCAGCGGGCACTCGCGCTTCATGCGTTCGCATGGCGCGATTCGATGCGCGATGCCGGCTTCGGACGCGACGCCGCGTACCTGATCCGGCCGGATGGCTATGTCGCGCTCGCGCAGCCGCGACCGGATGCGAGCGCGCTTTTGCATTACGTCGACAACTGGAAGATCGCATCACGGCGTTGATCGCGATACGGCGCGAAAGCCGCAAGCCGATCGAATGCGCTAACGCGTGGTCCTGGAACGCAGCGCTTTGCGCATAACGGGTCGTGTCGGCTTGCGGCGTGCGACTTCGCGAAAGCCCGCGCGATCGTAGAACCCCTTCGCGCCAAACCACATCGAGTCGTCGCTCTTGCGAGCGGACGCATCGACCGGATAGGCTTCGAGCAGCGTCGCTCCGTTGTCGCGCGCGTAATCGGCGGCGCGAGCGAGCATCGCCTCGGAAACGTGCTCGCCGCGCGCGTTAGGCGCTGTATAGAAGCAGATCACCGACCACACGGGCTTCTCGTCGACCGGCTTCATCACCGGTGATCGCGCGAGCTTCGCGTAATCGTCGCGCGGACCCAGCGATACCCACGCGATCGGCTGGCCGTCGCGGTAACCGATCAAACCGGGAACGGTTCCAGCGTCCACGAGCGACTTGAGCGCTTCGCGGTTGTAGTCGCCGTAGCTGGTGCCGGCCGGTACGTTGGCGCGACCGGAACGACGGTAGTACATGCACCAGCACCAGCGAACCTGCCTGCTGCCGGGTCCGGTGAAAAGCGCGACGAGGTCGTTCCATCGCTCGGGTGTCAGAGGATGGACGTCGATCTCCGCGGGGCGTCGTCTCGACGTCGTTTTCATCGGGGATGAAATGCGAGCGTCGTGAGCGGAATCGTGCTCGACTGGACTGTCGTCCCCATCAAACGGCGTGCGCGAGCCGCGAGCAACGCGATCACCATCCCGTTGCTTGCGAGCACGATACCCGAAAGCCACGTCAGATTCTGGAGAAGGCCGGACTTAACTTCCGCCTTCAACTCGGCCTTCATCTGCGCGCGCAGCATCTCGAACCACGCCTCGAGGCGAGCCATGCGCGTCTCGAAGATCGACTTCATCAGCAGCTCAGCGCCTTCCTGCGCGACATCGACCGCGTTGGCGATCTCATTTGGCAGTGAAGTTGGCGCTCTTGCCGGTTCGCTTGAGCGCCGTCAGGAGCTTGTAGGTATCGATGGCGAGCGTCGACATCCGCTGGAGGATGACGACCAAACGAGTATAGCGCCATCGACCGTTCGGCCGATGTCCTGCGTCCGGACGCTACATGCTGCGCCGGTACTGCCCGCCGACCTCGAACAGCGCGTTCGTGATCTGGCCGAGCGAGCAGACGCGCACCGTGCTCATCAGCTCCTCGAACACGTTGCCGTCGTCGATCACGACCAGCTTCAGTCGCGCAAGCGCAGCCGGCGCCTCGTTCGCGTGCCGCGCATGGAAATCGGCGAGACGCGCGAGCTGCGACTCCTTCTCCTCTTCGGTCGAGCGCGCGAGCTCGAGCTTCTTAGGCGCGGCATCGCCGTGTGGATTGCGAAACGTATTGACGCCGACGATTGGATAGCTGCCATCGTGTTTGCGCCGCTCGTAGTAGAGCGATTCGTCCTGGATTCGGCCGCGCTGATAGCCGGTCTCCATCGCGCCGAGCACGCCGCCGCGTTCCGAGAGCGCCTCGAATTCCTTCAGCACGGCTTCTTCGACGAGATCGGTCAGCTCCTCGATGACGAACGCGCCCTGGTTCGGGTTCTCGTTCTTCGCGAGGCCCCACTCGCGGTTGATGATCATCTGGATCGCCATCGCGCGCCGCACGCTCTCCTCGGTGGGGGTCGTGATCGCTTCGTCGTACGCGTTCGTGTGGAGCGAATTCGTGTTGTCGTAGCTCGCGATCAAGGCTTGCAGCGTCGTGCGGATGTCGTTGAACGCGATCTCCTGCGCGTGGAGCGAGCGTCCGCTCGTCTGCGAGTGGTACTTGAGCTTCTGGCTGCGCTCGTTCGCGCCGTAGCGCTCGCGCATCGCGATCGCCCAGATCCGCCGCGCCACGCGGCCGATCACCGCGTACTCGGGATCCATTCCATAGCTGAAGAAAAACGACAGGTTCGGTGCGAAATCGTCGACATGCATGCCCCGCGCGAGGTACGCCTCGACGAACGTGAAGCCGTTCGCGAGCGTGAACGCGAGTTGCGAGATCGGATTCGCGCCGGCCTCGGCGATGTGATAGCCGGAGATCGACACCGAGTAGAAGTTGCGGACGCTGTGATGGATGAAGTACTGCTGAATGTCGCCCATTACCTTCAGGCTGAATTCCGTCGAGAAGATGCAAGTGTTCTGCCCCTGGTCCTCCTTCAGGATGTCGGCCTGCACCGTGCCGCGCACCGTCGACAACGTCCACTCGCGGATCTTCACCGCTTCGTCATCGGTCGGCTCGCGACCGTTGTCCGCCGCGAACTTGTCGAGCTGCTGGTCGATCGCGGTATTCATGAACATCGCGAGGATCGTCGGGGCCGGCCCGTTGATCGTCATCGACACCGACGTGTTCGGTGCGCAGAGATCGAAGCCGGCGTAGAGCGCCTTCATGTCGTCGAGCGTGGCGATCGACACGCCCGAGTTGCCGACCTTGCCGTAGATGTCCGGGCGTCGATCCGGGTCGTTCCCGTACAGCGTCACCGAGTCGAACGCCGTCGAAAGTCGCTTGGCCGGCATGCCGTCGGCGAGCAAATGGAAGCGATGATTGGTACGGAATGCATCGCCTTCGCCGGCGAACATCCGCGTCGGATCCTCGTTCTCGCGCTTGAACGCGAAGACGCCCGCCGTGAACGGAAAGCTGCCGGGCACGTTCTCCGTCAACTGCCAGTGCAGGATCTCGCCATCGTCCTCGTAGCGAGGCAGAACGACCTTGCGCACCTTGGTACCCGACAGCGACGTCGTGGTGAGCGCCGTGCGGACCTCCTTGTCGCGAATCTTCACGACGTATTCGTCGCCCGCGTATGCGGCCTTCGTGCGCGGCCACATCGCGAGAAGCTTCTTCGAGCGCGGATCGAGCGACGCGTCGCGAGCGACGATGAGCTTGTCGAGTGCCACCAAAGCAGGGGCGGACACCGAAATGGGGCCAGGCTCGATTTTCGCCTGACCATCGAAAATCGAGCCTGGCCCCATTTCCAGCATCGCCTTGGCAGCGTTCAACTGCTGCCGTTCGCGCGCCATCTTCGCCTGCCGCTCCGCCGACTTGTGATAGCCGCGGACCGTTTCGGCAATTTCGGCGAGATAGCGAACGCGGGCCGGCGGCACGATGGCCTGTCGCTTCGTCGAGAAATGCGTCGAGGTCGCAGCAAGCGCGCCGTTGTCCATCGTGAGGCCATGCTCGCGCAACGCGCTCGCGATCGCCTGATAGAGCGCAGTGACGCCGTCGTCGTTGAAGCGCGACGCGATCGTGCCGAACACCGGCATCTCGTCCGGCGCAACGTTGAAACGCTCGTGGTTGCGCTGGTACTGCTTGCGCACATCGCGAAGCGCATCCTGCGCGCCCTTCCGGTCGAACTTGTTGATCGCGACGAAATCGGCGAAGTCGAGCATGTCGATCTTCTCGAGCTGCGACGCGGCGCCGAACTCCGGCGTCATCACGTACACCGACACGTCGACATGCGGCACGATCGCGGCGTCACCCTGGCCGATGCCCGAGGTCTCGACGATCACGAGATCGAATCCGGCGGCCTTGCATGCGGCGATCGCGTCGGGCAGCGCGTCCGAGATCTCGCTCGCGGCATCGCGCGTCGCGAGCGAGCGCATGTAGATCTGAGGCGTACCGATTGCGTTCATGCGAATCCGATCGCCAAGCAATGCGCCGCCGGACTTGCGTCGCGACGGATCGATCGACAGGATCGCGATTCGCATGCGATCGCGCTGATCGAGCCGCAAGCGCCGAACGAGCTCGTCGGCGAGCGAGCTTTTTCCCGCGCCTCCCGTTCCGGTGATGCCGAGCACCGGCGTGGTCGTCCCGGCCGCCGCCTCGTGCAACTCACGCCGGAACGCGTCGGGCGCAACGCCTGCCTCGAGGACGCTGATCGTGCGCGCGAGCGCGCCGGTTCGGCGGAAGCGCTCGCCCTGACGAAGCGCGTCCGCCGATTTGGGAATGCGTTGCGTCAGGTCGACGTCGGCCGCGGCAACGATCTCGTTGATCATGCCCTGCAAACCGAGCTTCTGCCCGTCCTCCGGCGAAAAGATTCGCGTCACGCCATACGCGTGCAATGCATCGATCTCTGCCGGGACGATCACGCCGCCGCCGCCGCCGAATACCTTGATGTGCGAAGCGCCACGCTCGCGCAGAAGATCGAGCATGTACGTGAAGAACTCGACGTGTCCGCCCTGGTACGACGACACGGCGATGCCGTGCGCATCCTCCTCGATCGCGCACGTGACGATCTCGTCGACCGATCGGTTGTGCCCGAGGTGGATCACCTCGCAGCCGCTCGCCTGCAGGATGCGCCGCATGATGTTGATCGACGCGTCATGGCCGTCGAAAAGGCTCGCGGCGGTGACGAAGCGCACCTTCGCGAGCGGCTTGTAGACGAGCGTCTTGCGGGTCGAGAGATCGGTCATCGGGGACTTTTCCCAAAGGCGCGCGAATCGAAGGCTGCCATGAGGCCAAGCTTACCAAGCGGCCTCGTTCGCGGACGCTATCATGACGTTTACGTAAACGTCAACCGTGGCACTTTCGCGCTGCTTCCGCTGTCCCATCGTCGCCGCTTCAACGATCCGGCAAGCGCGGACAGATACAGCGGCAAGTGCCGCTCCACCAAGAAACCCGTCGCCCCTGTCCTTTGTCCCCTGTCCTCTGATCCATGCCATGGCCGCGACCCTTCGCCGCCTCGTCCTCCTTTTGGCCCTCGTCCCCGCCGCCGCGTTCGCCGCATTGCCGCCGGGCGTGACCAAGGGGCCGAGCGTCGAGGGCGTCGACCAGTACAGCCTCGCCAACGGTCTCACGATCCTGCTATTCGCCGACGCGACGAAGCCGACGACAACCGTCGACGTCACGTACAAGGTCGGCTCGAGGATGGAAAACTACGGCGAGACCGGCATGGCGCACCTGCTCGAGCACATGATGTTCAAGGGCACGCCGTCGGTCCCGAGCGTGTTCGCCGAGCTCGGTCGGCGCGGCATGGAATTCAACGGCAACACGTCGTACGACCGCACGACCTACTTCGAGACATTCACGGCGGACCCGTCATCGCTCGACTGGGTGCTGATGATGGAGTCGGAACGGATGACGAAGTCGACGTTCACCAAGGCCGAGCTCGACTCCGAGATGACGGTCGTTCGCAACGAATACGAAAGCGGCGAGAACAAGCCGCAGAGCGTGCTGTGGAAGCGGATGGCGGCTGTCGCGTTCGACTGGCACAACTACGGCAAACCGACGATCGGCGCGCGCTCCGACATCGAGAACGTACCGTTCGAGAAGCTGCGTGCCTTCTACACCGAGTATTACCAGCCCGACAACGCAGTGCTTACGATCGCGGGCAAGTTCGATCCCGACGCGACGCTGACCGCGATCGCCAAATACTTCGGCGCGATCCCGAAGCCCGCGCGCGTGCTGCCGAAGTTCTACACGGTGGAGCCGGTGCAGGACGGCCAGCGCGAGGTCACCGTGCGCCGCGTCGCGAGCACGCAATGGGTGGGCGCGCTCTTCCATCTGCCGCAAGGTGCGAACCCCGACACCACCGCGTTCGAGGCGCTCGCGGACATCATGACGGTCGAGCCGGCTGGTCGTCTCTACAAGGCGCTCGTCGAAACGAAGAAGGCGAGCTCCGTCGACAACTGGATGTTCGCGCTGCACGACCCGGGCTTCGTCATCTTCTGGGCGCAAGTGCCTCCCGACAAGTCGCTCGATGCCGCACGCGACGCGATGCTCGCGACGCTCTACGACGTTGCCGCACATCCGGTCACGGCGGAGGAGCTCGAGCGGGTGAAGATCAAGGCGCAGAAGGATTTCGACGACACGGTCAATGATCCGCAGCAATTCGCGGTGGCGATCGCCGACGCCATCGGCGAAGGCGATTGGCACCTGTTCTTCATCCATCGCGACCAGTGGCACAAGCTCACGCCGGCCGACGTGACGCGCGTCGGCATCGAATATCTGAAGTCGTCCAACCTGACGGTCGGGCTGTTCGTACCGGAAGCGAAGCCCGATCGCGCGCCGCTCGCGGCGCCGATGAACGTCCCGGCGATGGTGCGCAACTACAAGGGCGAGGCCGCGGTCGCCGCCGGCGAGGCGTTCGATCCGACGCCTGCCAATCTGGAAGCGCGCACGCAACGCTTTGCGTTGTCGAACGGCATGAAGGTCGCGTTTCTGCCGAAGAAGACGCGCGGCGAAACCGCGCAGATCGAGATCCGCCTCGACCTGGGCGACGTCGAATCGCTCGCGAATACGTCACCGACATCGACCCTTACCGCGGCGATGCTCGAGCGCGGCACGACAAAGCACGATCGCCAGGCGTTCGAGGACACGCTCGACAAGCTTCGCGCGAAGCTCGATGTCGGCGGAGGCGGCGGCACGGTGTCCTTGAGCGCGACAACGGTTCGCGCAAACGTGCCTGACGTCCTTAGGCTTGCCGCCGAGGCGCTGCGCGAACCGGCGTTCGCGCCCTCGGAATTCGAGCAGCTTCGCGGCGAGCTCCTGACGAAGCTCGAGCAAAGCCGTACGGATCCAAGCGCGCTCGCACGACGCGCCGCGGCGCGCGCTGGCAATCCCTATCCGCCGCAGGATGTGCGCTACACGCCGACTATCGACGAGGAGATCGCCCGCGTGCGCGCCACGAATCTCGATGCGGTCAAGGCGTTCTACACGAAGTTCTACGGCGCGTCGCACGCCGAGATGGCGATTGTCGGCGACTTCGACGTGGCCACGGTGCGACCGCTGCTCGAGCAGCTCTTCGGCGGCTTCCACAGCGCGGCGCCTTACGCGCGCGTGCCGCACCCGTTCTACTCCACGAAGTCGGCCCCGATGACGTTCGACACGCCCGACAAGGCCAACGCCGCGATGTTCGGCCGCCTGTCGATGCCGCTCAACGACCAGTCGGCCGATTACGCCGCGCTCCTCGTCGCCAATCGCGTGCTGGGGGGCGACACCGATTCGCGGATCTTCCAGCGCGTGCGCGTCAAGGGCGGATTCTCCTATGCGGTCGGGACGATCCTGCAGCCCGCGTCGATCGACGAGAACAGCACGTTTCTGGTATATGCGATCTTCGCGCCGCAGAACCTCGACAACGTGCGCAACGCGGCCGCGGAGGAGATCGCTCGCGCTCGCGACGGCGGCTTCATGAAGCAGGAGATCGACGCGGCCAGGAAGGGCCTGCTCGAGGAACGGCGGATCACGCGCGCGCAGGACGACGCCGTCGCGGGCGGTCTCGTCGCGCAGGAATATCTCGGCCGCACGTGGGCCGAATCGGCGAAGATCGACAGCGAGATTGCTGCCGTGACACCCGAGTCGGCGACAGCGGCGCTGCGCAAGTACGTGATCCCCGCCGATATCGCGTTCGCGTACGCCGGGGATTTCAGGAAGAAGTAGCGGGCGTTACAACGACACCACGCGCCGCTCGAGCAGCGACTGGCGCATCGCGAGGCTGATCCGCGTCGCCTCGGTGGCATCGCGTAGCGTGAGCGGCGGCGTGCGATCCTCGATCACCGCCCGCACGAACTCGCTGTCCTCGCGCAGGAACGCATCCTCGAAGCGCTCGAAGAACGTCGGCGTGCATTCGTGACGCACACCGTGCGCATCGGAGATCACGACGTGATCGAGCCGCGCATCGCCGCCGACCGTGATTCGGCCTTTCGTGCCGATCACCTCGGTCATGCATTCGAATCCGTGCGCCATCGTTCGTGAAGCGTAGATCGTCGCGATCTCGCCCGTGACGAATTCGCACGTCGCCACGCCGTTGTCGACGTCGTTCCATTCCCGCAGCCCTTCGTGGATGCCCACGAGACCGCTCGCGAAGACGCGCGCGACATCGGAGACACCGAGCAGCCAGCGCGCCGAATCGATGTCGTGCACGCTCATGTCGACGAAGATGCCGCCGCTCGCCTGCGAATAGCGGACGAAGAAGCCGCTCGGATCGTTCTGATCGAGCGTGTGCGAGCGCACCGTGAGCGGCCGGCCGATGCGGCCGTCGCGAATCCATGCATGCGCACGGCGATAGCTCGCATCGAACCGGCGAACGAAGCCGATCATCACTTTGAGATCGGGTGAAAGCGCCGCTTCCGCCTCGACCCGCCGGCACTCGGCGACGTCGAGCGAGAGCGGCTTTTCCGAGAAGACGTGCTTGCGCGCACGCAGCGCATCGACGATCTGCTGCGCATGGAGGCTGGTCGGCGTGACGATGAATACGGCATCGATCTCGGCATGCGCGAGCATCGCCGCGTAGTCGGTGTAGCACTGCGTTACGCCAAGGTCGCGCCTGGCCCATTCGAGCTCGTCCTGCACCGGGCTGCATACGGCAACGAGCTCGCTTTGCGACACTCGGTGCGTAAGATTCTCGGCATGGCGGCGGCCCATGCGGCCGAGGCCGGCAATGCCGATGCGCAGGCGTGGGGAGGTCATCGCGACAATTTCACACTTTGACGATGCGCTGCTCTCGCCACGACGACGTGGCGGCTTCCGCGAGCGCGAGCGCGGCGACGCCGTCGTCGATCGACGTGCGCGGCGGCACGCCCTTTTCGACGACGTCGAAGAAGTGCGTCATCTCCGCGGCGTACGCGGCGCGATACCGTTCGAGGAAGAAATGCTCGGGCTTGTCCGACGTGATCGCGCCCGATGACCACAGCGTGACCTCGGTGGGCCGATGGTTGCCCGCCTGCAGCAAGCCGTTGGCGCCGATCACTTCGAAGCGCTGGTCGTATCCATAGGCGGCACGGCGAATCGTGTTGATCTGCGCGAGGCGTCCCTTTCGCGTGCGGATCGTGACGGCCGTTGCATCGATGTCGCCCGCGGACGCTATCGCCGGATCGGTGAGGCAGCTTCCGGTCGCGTATACGGTATCGGCATCGTCGTCGAGGATCCAGCGGAAGATATCGAAGTCGTGGATCAGCATGTCCTTGAAGATGCCGCCCGAGCGCTTGATGTAGTCGACCGGCGGCGCGCCCGGATCGCGGCTCGTCACGACGAGCATTTCCGGCTCGCCGATCTCGCCTTCTTCGATACGGCGCTTGAGCGATGCAAACGTAGGATCGTAACGACGCTGGAAGCCGATAAGACACGGGACGCCCGAGGCATGCACCGCTTCCGCACATGTGCGCGCACGGTCGAGCGCGAGATCGACCGGCTTTTCGCAGAAGATCGCCTTCGATGCCTTTGCGGCGCGAAGAATCAGGTCGGCGTGCGTATCCGTCGACGAGGCGATCAGGACCGCACGCACGCCGCCATCCGCGAACGCGCGATCAGCGTCGACGACCTGCGCGCCATGTTTGCCTGCGAGTGCCTCGGCGGCCTTGCGGTCGACGTCGATCACGTACCTCAATCGAGCGCGAGGGTCGCGCGCGACGTTGCCGGCGTGGATGTTGCCGATCCGGCCCGCGCCGAACAGTGCGACTTCGATCATCGGAATGCTCCGCTCGAAAGTATCCATTCGTGCGCCGGATCGTTGCGGAAATGCCACTCGCGCCTCGGTCCCGCCATCACGTTCAGATAGTACGACTCGTAACCGTACGGCACGACGACCGGGTGATACCCGCGCGGCACCATGACGACGTCGTGGTTCTCGACGGCAAACGATTCGTCGAGCGAGCGATCGTCGGTGTATACGCGCTGGAACGCGAATCCCTGCGCCGGGTCGAGCCGATGGTAATACGTCTCCTCGAGCGCGCTTTCCTGCGGCAGATTGTCGGCATCGTGCTTGTGCGGCGGATAACTCGACGAGTGTCCGCTCGGCGTGCGCACCTCGACCACCAGAAGATGCGACGCGGGTTCGCTTTCGGGCAGGATGTCGCAGATATGGCGCGTGTTGAGCCCCGTGCCGCGCGAAAAGCGTTTCATGCTCGAAGGCTCGATCAGCCGCGCTGCGCCGCTGCCCCTGCCGGATGCGCTCGCGACGCCGATCTCCGCGCTGCCGTGCGCGCTCACTTCGACGCCGTCGCCACTCGGCAAATAGACCGCGTAAGGCGCCATGTCATCGAAGACGTCGCGCCGCTTGCCGATCCGCGACCACGCCTGCCCCGCGCCGCGAATGCTTGCCGACCCGCCCAGCACGACGACGCACAACTCATCGTCGGGCTGGTCGATTCGCACCGTTTCTTCGTCGCGCAGTCGATGCGCGGAGAAGCCGACATAGCGCCAGCCGGCGGTACGCGGCGTGACGCGGACGATGTCGGGGCCTTCGCGATTGGCCTTCACGAGCAAACTCATTTGGCGCTCCCGTCGACGAGTCGCGACAGATATCGATAGCCCATTTCCGCGTATTTGTACGCGGGCGCGACGACCGGGTCCTGCTCCGCCTCAACGACGAGCCAGCCGCAGTAACCGTTGCGACGAAGAATGTCGATCAGCGCGGGGAAGCTGACCACGCCATCGCCGGGGACGGTGAACGCGCCGTTGATCACCGCTTCGAGAAAGCTCCAGTCACGATTTCGCGCGAGCGCGATGACATTCGGACGAACGTCCTTGCAATGGACGTGACACACGCGCGCGACGTGCTTTTGCAGCATCGCGACAGCATCGCCGCCGGCGAACGTCATGTGACCGCTATCGAACAAGAGGCCGACTTCATCGCCGGTGTTCTCGATGAAGCGATCGACATCGTCGGGCGTCTCGACGTACGCGCCCATGTGGTGGTGATAGGCGAGGCGAACGCCGCGATCGAGCGTACGGCGGGCGAACTCCGTGACGCGTTTCCCGTAGTCGCGCCATTGCTGCGCCTGGACGAAACGCGGCCGCTTGTACAGCGGCATGGGCGCACCCTGGATGCTGTCCGCCACTTCGCCATACACCATCACCTTGGCGCCGCATTCGGCGAGAAGCGAAAGATGCGACTTGACTGCCAAGATCTCGTCGTCGATGGAACCGCGCGCGAGGTGGCCCGAATACCAGCCTGAGACGAGCTCGAGGCCATGGCGAGCGAGGACGCGACACAGGGCCTGCGGCTCGCGCGGGAACTTGTTGCCGAGCTCGAAGCCCTGGTAGCCGATCCGCGCACCTTCCGCGAGCGCGGTTTCGAGCGGCGTCTCGCCACCGAGCGACGGCAGATCGTCGTTGCTCCACGAGATGGGGTTGATGCCGATGCGGACCTTGAAGCCCGGCCGAATCACGCTCACGGCCGCTGTTCCTTCCGCGCCTCGTCGTAGCGCTCGCGCGCTTCACGCACCTTCGCGCGCGACGACACTTCCGGCACCGCCACGTCCCACCACCCGCCGCCTTCGTCCGTCGCACGATTCGGATCGGTCTCGATCGCGATGACGTACGTTCGATCCGACGCGCGTGCGCGCGAAAGCGCCTGCTCGAGCCCGGCGATGTTCGCGACGTTCTCGCCGCGTGCGCCGAGCGCAACCGCGTGCGCCGCGAAATCGATCTTCGGCGCTTCGGGTGTCGTTCGGATGCAGTCTTCGAGCAGATTGTTGAACGGCGCGCCGCCGCATGCCTGCTGCAGGCGATTGATGCAGCCGAAGCCGCGATTGTCGAGCACGACGACGACGAGCTTCGTGCCGAGCATCACCGATGTCGCGATCTCGGAGTTCATCATCAGGTAGCTGCCGTCACCAACGAGCACGATCACTTCGCGCCCCGGTCGCGCCATCTTGACGCCGATGCCGCCGGCGATCTCGTAGCCCATGCACGAGTAGCCGTATTCGACGTGGTAGCCGCCGGGCACCGACGTGCGCCAGAGCTTGTGCAATTCGCCGGGAAGCGAGCCCGCCGCGCACACGACGATGTCGTGCGCGGGCGAATCGGTCGCGGAGCGCTGCACCGCGCCGATGACATCGCCCTCGTAGGGCCGCTCGACCGCGCGCTGTCCCGTGATCCGCGCGATGTCGTCGCGCCACGCGCGCCCTCCGTCGACCGCGCGCCTGGTCCATGCCGCTTCCGCGCGCCAATCGGCGAGCGAGTTCGAAAGCGCTTCGATCGCGCATGCGGCGTCGGCGCGAACCGCTAGTCCGCGCCACTTCTGCGCGTCGAACGCGCCGACGTTGATCGACAAGAGTTGCGCACGACCGAACATCGAATGCGAGCCGGTCGTGAAATCCTGCAGCCGCGTGCCAATGGCGATCACGACATCGGCATCCTTCGCGAGCGCGTTCGCCGCCGGCGATCCCGTGACGCCGATCGCGCCCTGCTGCATCCGATCGTCCCAGGGCAGCGCACCCTTGCCCGCTTGCGTCTCGGCGACAGGAATGCCGTGTCGATCCGCGAAGCTTTTCAGCACGCCGCACGCGTGCGCGTACAGCACTCCGCCGCCGGCGACGATCAATGGGTGCTTCGATTGGCGAAGGAGCGTCGCCGCTTCGTCGATTTCGGATGGAATCGGTGGCGCGGCATCGAAGCGAATCGGCGGCGGGTCGAAGAAATCGCTCGGATAGTCGTACGCCATCGCCTGGACGTCCTGCGGCATCGCGAGCGCGACGGGGCCGCACAGCGCGGGATCGGTCAGCGTGCGAATCGCGCGCGGCAGCGCGGTCAGAAGCTGCGCCGGATGCGCGATGCGATCGAAATAGCGCGACACTGGCTTGAAGCAATCGTTGGCGGAGACGGTGCCGTCGTGGAAATCCTCGATCTGCTGCAGCACGGGATCCGGCGCGCGCGTAATGAAGATATCGCCGGGCAGAAACAGCACCGGCAGCCGATTCGCGTGCGCGAGCGCCGCGGCGGTCACGAGATTCGTCGCGCCCGGTCCGATCGACGTCGTGCACGCCATCATCCGCCTTCGCATGTGCGCCTTCGCGAATGCGATCGCCGCGTGCGCCATCGCCTGCTCGTTGTGCGCGCGATACGTGGGCAGCACGTCGCGGTGCGCGAAGAGCGCCTCGCCGATGCCGGCGACGTTGCCGTGACCGAAGATCGCGAAGACGCCGCAGAAAAGGCGCGTCGCGCCGCTGTCGTCGTCGACGCAGAGCGCGGCGAGATAGCGGATCAGCGCCTGCGCCGTCGTGAGGCGGATCGTGCGGGTCATGGGGAAATCGGTGCCAGAGATGTATTTCCCGAAGAAGTGCAGCGATATGCGATGGCGGCGCCGGGAAATACATCTCTGGCACCGATTTCCATGGACCCGAATTTCACCCTTGTGCCTCACGCCACGCGTCGATCAACGCCTCGAACGTCGTCGACACTTCGCGCGCGAGCGTCGCATCGTCGATCCCGCCTGCGAGCCAGCGTGACGACGGCGCCTCGAGGATCGTTCGTCCGACCGCGAAACCGCGACAGCTCGCGCTGTCTCGCGCATCGCGAAACGCATGCGCCAGGGCGTCGACGGCGGCGCTCTGCCCGAGAATCAGCACGCCACGGCAGTATGGATCGCGCTCGGCGATGAGCGCGTCGATGTCGCGCCACTGCGATGGCGCCATCGGCTCGAGCTTCCACCACTCGGGATAAATGCCGAGGTTGTAGAAACGCTTCAGCGCGCGATGCACGGTGTCCGGTGAACGCGGCAGCGCTTTCGGGGGCACGATCTCGAGCAGCAGCTCGTGGCCGCTCGACTGCACCGCATCGTAGAGGGCGCGGATCTGCGCCTCCTGCTCGAGGCGGTTGTCGATGGCGTCGTCGGGATGGTATTGGACCAGGCACTTGACGACGTGCTCGGCGGGCCAGCTCAGCAGCGTCGTGCCGATCGAGCGTCCGCGATCGAACACGAGCGGATTCGAGCGC
Source organism: Casimicrobiaceae bacterium (assembly GCA_035308425.1). GTDB lineage: Bacteria > Pseudomonadota > Gammaproteobacteria > Burkholderiales > Casimicrobiaceae > VBCG01. The sequence continues at coordinate 66,426 of DATGGP010000068.1, forward strand.
GGCAGCTCCACCGGCCGGCCGATCCACCACCCGCGACCGGTCGCCGCATTCAGCGCGTCCTGCCCGTAGCGATCATCGCACAGCAACCCGACGCGTCCGTGCAAGCCGCGCTTCGCCTCGACATGCGCGACAGCATCGACGAACAATTGCTTGAGCCTTGGGATGCGGGATTCGTCGACACCTGCCCGCTGCGCGAGCGTGAAAAACTGGTTGCGATGATCGAACGCGAAAGCGAGCACTTCGCCGCGCGGCGTGCGCGGCGCGGTGACACGATGAAGGCGCGTCAGCGTCGCGTCGCGGTCGGGCCGCGGAATTCGCGCGGCATTGGCGAGAAAGTAGTCGAGCTCGATGCGCGTCGGCATCGCCGGCGCGCAGCCATGGCGCGACACGACGAGCGCGCCGCACGCGTTCGCGTAACGCGCGCACACATCGTACGGCTCGCCGCGCACCCATCCCGACATGAAACCTGCCGAGAACGCATCGCCCGCGCCAAGAACGTTCAGCACTTCGACCTCGACGCCGCTGCCGTTGAACGCCGCTTCGAGCGACTCGGGAATCGTGCCGTCGATCACCGCGCAGCCCATCGGTCCGCGCTTGACGACGAGCACCGCGTTCGTATGGCACCGCACCTCGCGAAGCGACGCCATGATGTCGCCGCTGCCGCCGGCGATGTTGAATTCCTCGATCGTGCCGATGACGAGGTCGAAGCGCGACAGCATGCGCTGCAGATGGGCAGTGACGCTCTCCGATGCGATATAGCGCGTCGCGCCGTCGCCGCGTTTCGCGAGTCCCCACAAAACCGGCCGATAGTCGATGTCGAGCACCGTTCGCACGTCGTGCACGTGCGCATGATCGAGCACTCGGTTCGAGATGCCCGCAATGTATTGCGTCGAGAAATGCGTGCCGGTGATCAGGAGCGCGCGCGACGTCGCGACGTAGCTTTCCTCGATCTCGGCGTCCCCGATCGCCATGTCGGCGCAGTTTTCGCGCAGGAAGATGAGCGGGAACGTCGCCTTGTCCTCGATGCCGAGGACAACGGCCGCGGTCAAACGCGACGGATCGACGCCGATGTGACTGACGTCGCATCCCTCGCGCGCGAGCGTCTCGGTCAGGAAACGCCCCATCGCGTCGTCGCCGACGCGCGAGATCATTCCTGCGCGAAGACCCAGGCGCGCACAACCGAACGCGGTGTTCGCCGAAGAGCCGCCGAGGTATTTCGCAAAGCTCGTGACATCTTCGAGCCGCGCACCGATCTGCTGCGCGTAAAAGTCGACGCCGAGCCGGCCGAGACAGACGATGTCGAGCGGCCGGTCCTTCGCGAAGCGAATGTTGTTTTTCATGCGCGGTGAATGTTTCGACGCGCCCGGCCGGGCATCATGGCGCCGGCGCGAGCGCGGGCTGCGATGATATCGCGTTCGTGCGCGTCCTCGCGAGCGCGCCCGTGCCCGCACGCGGAAAGCGCGCACTGATCCCGTCGATCGCGCCGATCAGTGCGTCGAGCGGCGCGAAGCGGCGAAGCGTCCGGTGATAAAGGGCGCCCGACGGGCAGCTCCAGATGTCGCGCTGGTAGGCGAGCGCGCGTACGCCGCTGTCCGGTCGCACGCGCAGGAATGCGTCGGCGATGCACGACAGGTACGGCCCGCTTTTCAGGAGCTCGAGCACGGCCAGCACCGAGCTCGACTCGACCATCACGCGTGGAGGCTCCGCACCGTCGGCACGGAGCGCGATCAGAAGCTTGTGCATGATCTCGCGATCACGCTGGTAGAGCGCCCACGGATAGCGCACGAGATCGGCCGCCTTCACGTGGCGGCGCTTTGCGAGCGGGTGATCGAAGCCGGCGATGACGCGCATCGTGAGGTCGAAGAAGCGATGCACGTCGATGCCGGGCGGCAACGCTTCCGCATCGGGAAGCGCGCAGACGACGATATCGAGATCGCCCGCGACAAGGCGCGGATGGATGACCGTGTTGACGCCGACGTCGAGCGTCACTTCGAGGTTCGGAAGGAGCTGCTGCACGCGAGCGATGGCCGCGGGAAGCACGGTGGCGCCGAAGAACGGTCCCGCGCCGATGCGAAGGCGACCACCCGCGCCCTTCGTGAACGCGTGCATTTCTGCATCGGCGAATCGACACTGCGCGTCGATCAGCTTCGCATGCGAAAGGAGCGTTTCGCCGAGCGGCGTCAGCGCCATGCCGCGCGCCTTGCGCTCGAAGAGCGGCAGGCCGTAGTGCGCTTCGAGGCGTCGGATGCTTTTCGTGAGCGCCGGCTGGCTTACGCCGAGACGCGTGGCCGCCGCGCTGACCGAACCCGCGTCGGCGACGACGAGGAAATGCCGGAGCAGCGCGGCATTGCGTAGGAGCGGCATAACCTCAAGTTATCGTACGAATCGAACGAGGCATTTTACAGGATAGCTCGCCGGTGCCAAACTTGACGATTGGCTACTGCCGGGACGGACGATGAAAGCCGTTTTCGTTCTATTCGATTCGCTATGCCGCAACGCACTCGGATGTTATGGCTCGCAATGGGTCAGGACGCCGAACTTCGATCGCTTCGCCGAGCGCGGCGTCACCTTCGAAAGCCACTTCGTGGGGAGCCTTCCGTGCATGCCGGCGCGGCGCGACCTCCACACCGGCCGGCTCAACTTCATGCACCGAAGCTGGGGTCCGCTCGAGCCGTTCGACAATTCGTTTCCGGAAGAGATGTGGAAACACGGCATCCACACGCATCTCGTGAGCGACCATCTGCACTACTTCGAGGACGGCGGCTCGACGTACCACGGCCGCTTTCGCACCTGGGATTTCATCCGCGGCAACGAATACGATCCATGGAAGGCGCTGGTGCAGCCGCCGATCGAGCGGCTTCGCGCGAAGTACGCGGCGAAGCACTACGACCTCGACATGCGCAACTGGAAGCGCCTGCAGCATGCGATCAATCACGAATTCATGATCGACGAGAAGGACCTGCCGCTCGCGCGCTGCTTCGCGTCCGGCTTCGAATTCCTCGCACACAATCATCGCGCGGACGACTGGTTCCTGATGCTCGAATGCTTCGACCCGCACGAGCCGTTTCACGCGCCCGCGCGGTTCAAGGAGCAGTACGAGACCGGCTGGACCGGCGGCATCCTCGACTGGCCGATGTATGAGAAGGTGACCGACAGCGCGGACGAAATCGCCGAGATCCGCGCTAACTACGCGGCGCTCGTCGCCGCGTGTGACCACTATTTCGGCCTTCTGCTCGATTACTTCGATCGCCACGATCTGTGGCGCGACACGGCGCTCGTGCTGTCGACCGACCACGGATTCCTGCTCGCCGAGCACGACTGGTGGGGCAAGAACCTGCAGCCGTACTACACCGAGATCTCGCACATCCCACTGATCGTGCACCATCCCGATTTCAGTGAGCGAGCCGGCGGGCGCCGGCGCGCGCTGACGCAGACAATGGACCTGATGCCGACGTTCCTCGATCTTTTCGGCATCCCGAACCCGGCAGAGGTGCGCGCGCGCTCGGTGCTGCCGCTGCTCGACGCCGATCGTTCGCAGCGCGACATCGGCATCTTCGGCATGTTCGGCGGCCCGATCGGCGCGACCGACGCGCGCTACACGTACTACCTCTACCCCGAGGACCTGTACGCACCGGGGCTGCACGAGTACACGCTGATGCCGATGCACCTGCACACGCTCTTCAGCGCCGCCGAGATGAAGACGAGCAAGCTCGTGCCGCCGTTCGATTTCACCAAGGGCATGCCGCTGCTCAAGATCGATGCATTGAAGGACGCGCGCCGCATTCCGATTCACGACGACAAGCGGTTCGATCCCGGCGTCGGCACCACGCTGTACGATCTCGCGACCGATCCACCGCAGCAGCGACCGTTCCGCGACAACAAGCTGGAGCGGCGATTCCATGCCGGCATCGAGCGAGCGCTGCGCGCGCACGACGCGCCCGCGGAGATTTACGAGCGCTACGGCATCGGTACGAACATTCCGCAGACAGCGAAGGAGGAGGCGCTTTGATCCCTCGTAACTGGGTGGTGGGCATCGTCGCGGCCGCAACGGTCGCGTTCGCCATGTCCGCCTTCGCGCAAAAGGCGTTTCTCGACGTCGGGAAGCAGCCCGACATCACGATCCTGATCGGCTCGACGCCCTGGTATCCGGCGTACGAGAAGGTCGTCGGCCTGTACGAGCAGCAGACCGGCAACCACATCAAGCTCGACGTCACGCCGTTCGGGAACATTCTCGAAAAGGCGCGAAACGCGGCTCGCTCGGGGCAAAGCCCGTACGACCTGATGATGCTCGATACGCAATGGACGATCGAGTTCTACGAGGGCGGGTTCCTTTCGCCGCTCACCGACATCGATCCGTCGTTTGCGATGCCGAAGGAAGTGCTGACCTACGGCGACTCGGGCTACTGGAACGTGCAGAAGCGCTGGCGCACCGCGAACGGCGGCAAGCTGATGGCGTACACACCGCTTGGCAACGTGCAGCTTCTCTACTATCGCAGCGACGTGCTGAAGCAGGCCGCCATCGCGCCGCCGAAAACGTGGAACGACGTGATGGCGGCGTGCACGAAGCTCGCGAAGCCGCCGTCGATGTACGGCTTCGTCGCGCGCGGCGAGAAGGGCAACGGCATCCGCTACGACTGGCAAAGCCTCATGCTCGCCGAAGGCGCGAACGTGGTGAAAGATCCCGAAGCGGGCGATTACACGGTCACGATCAACAGCCCGCAGGCGAAGGCCGCGCTCGACCTCTACATCAATCTGCTGAAGCGCTGCGGACCGCCCAACTACGGTTCGCTCGGACAGGGCGACGTGATTCAGTTGCTAGCGACGGGCAAGTCGGCGCTTGGCGACGTGGTGACGGCGGCGTTCGCAGGCTTCGAGGATTCGAACAAGTCTGCCGTCGTCGGAAAGCTGGAAACCGAGCCGCTGCCCGCGGGTGCTGGCGGCGCGCACGGCGCGGTGATCGGCAACTGGAACGCCGTCGTGCCGAAGAACACGTCGGACGCGCAGAAGAAGGCCGCGCTCGCGTATTCGCGCTGGTTCCTCACGTATGACGCGCAGCGCGCGTTCGCCGAAGCCGGCGGGATTCCGAACCGCAGCGACGTCTACACGTCCGATCTCGTGAAGAATCCGAAGTACCGATGGATGCCGGCGTATCTCGAAACGATGAAGTTCGCGCGACAGGAGTTGGGTTACGCCGAAGGCGCGCAGGTCGAGCAGATTCTCGGATTGCGTCTCAACCAGGCGTTGATCGGCGAGATGAGCTCCGCGAAGGCGCTCAACACCGCGGCGCGCGAGATCGAGGCGCTTTTCAAGAAGAACGACCGGCACACCGGTATGCTGCCGGCGCTGGCGGAGTAGCCAAGGATCGCGGCGAAACGATCGCCACGTAACGGTACCGTTCATGCGCGATGCGGCGGGCCTTACGTCGGCGTCGCGCGCGCAACGACAGCCACGCGGCGGCATCGGTGCGGCGATCAACGCGAGCTTTCGCTATTGGAGCCTGCTGCCGGCGATCCTGATCTTCGCCGCGCTCACGCTCTATCCGCTTCTGAATCTGATGCGGATGAGCGTGTCGACGATCGACTTCGTCCGCGGCGCCGAAGTCTGGACGTTCACGCCGCTTCGCAATCTCGAATCGCTCGCGAGCGACGACGTGCTGCGCCCGGCCGTCGTCAACACCGTCGTGTTCGTCGCCGTGTCGGTGGCGTTCGAGATGGTCCTCGGCGTCGCGCTCGCGATCGCGGTGGCCGGATTGCCGCGCGCGAAGCGGATCGTGCGGACGCTCGCGATTCTGCCGATCCTCGTGCCGCCGGTCGCGATCGGCAGCATGTGGAAGCTCATGTACAACTACGATTTCGGCATCTTCAATCAGGCGCTCGTCGCCGTCGGATTGATGCCGGTCAACTGGCTCGGATCGACGAGCATCGCGCTCGCATCCGTCATCGTCGTCGACATCTGGCACTGGGTGCCGTTCGTCTTCCTGATCCTGTTCGCAGCGGTCGAAGGCATCCCGCCCGATCTGATCGAGGCGGCGCACGTCGACGGCGCGAGCCGCTGGCAGACGACGCGGCTCGTCACGCTGCCGCTTCTTCGGCCCGCGATCGTTGTCGCGTTCCTGTTTCGCGCGATCCTCGCGTTCAAGGTGTTCGACGAAGTATTTCTGCTGACCGCTGGCGGTCCCGGCACGTCGACCGAGCTCGTGAACCTGCATCTCTACAAGGTGTTCTTCGAGCAGAACCGGTTGGGTTACGGCGCGCTGCTGTCGCTCGCGGTGATCGGCGCGATCGTTGCCTTCCTGCTCGTGAGCCGGCGCGCGGCGCTCGCGATCGGGCGCAAAAGCTGACGCATGGACGTTGCGACGCGCGGCTCGAAGGTGTTTCGCGGCGGCATCGCGAGTCGCGTCGGCGTCGCGTTCGCGCTCTTCGCGATCATCGGTCCGTTCCTGTGGATCCTTACCGCATCGTTCAAGCACCAGATTGCGATCTACGCGGGACAGTTTCCGTTCACGCCGACGCTTTCGAACTATGTAGATGTGCTCGCGGGACGCCGCTCCGATTTTCCCGGCAACATCGCGAACAGCCTGATCGTTGCGTCGACGAGCACGGCGCTCGTGCTGATCGCCGGCACGCTCGCCGCGTATTCGCTGCATCGCTTTCGCTGGCCGGCGTGGCTCGGCGCCGGCTTTCTCGCATGGACACTCGTGTTTCACATGGTGCCCGTGCTCACGCTGCTCGGGCCGTGGTACGTCGCGTTCCGCGAGCTCGACCTCTATGACACGCGATTCGCGCTGGTGCTGACGCACGTGACGATCAACCTGCCGATGACGGTGTGGCTGATGCGCACGTTCCTGCGCGAGATTCCGCCGGAGATCGTCGAGGCGGCGCAAGTCGACGGCTGCGGGCCGTTCGACACGTTTCGCCGCATCGTGCTGCCGCTCGCGCTGCCGGGACTCATCGCCGCCGGCATTCTCGCGTTCATCTTCAGTTGGAACGAGTTCCCGATCGCGTTGACGCTCACGTCGCGCGCAACGGCGACGGTCCCCGTGGCGATCGCGCGCTTCGCGCAGCAATACGAGATTCAATACGCGCAGATGGCCGCGGCGGCCGTCATCTCGACCGTTCCCGCCGTCATCCTGATGTTTCTTGGTCAGCGCTTCATCGTGCGCGGGTTGACGCTCGGCGCGGTGAAATAGGAAAGCGGTGCCAGAGATGTACTTTCCCGGCACGATGGAAAACGGTGCCAGAGATGTATTTCCCGGCACGATGTTGCGAATCGTCGCACCGGTTCGGGAAATACATCTCTGGCACCGTTTTCCATCGCATGCTAAAGTCAACCGGCAAACAAGCGTTCCACATAATGGGACTTTCCGGTTAGGGGGAAGATATGGAGGAGGTTTTCTTTCGGCGCGCGGCAACGCTCGCGATCGCGCTGGGCAGCGCCGCGTTCGCATCGATCGCATGGAGTCAGGCGGCGCTCGCGCC
>DATGGP010000069.1:0-112253 GCA_035308425.1 Casimicrobiaceae bacterium
ATCGTCGTCATGACTTCCCATGTGCCGCGGCTCCGGCGGACGAACACGGAGATGAGAAAGCCTCGGTGCGAGAGGTGGGCCATCGGCCATGGTGCGCTCGAACGTCCGGCGGGACAAGCCGACGCGTATGTACTTAGCGCAACGGCGGTGAGGCGCGGCACAGCGCAGACGATCCAGCCATGATCATGGACGGGCCTCACCGGGTAGCAATCTGTCCTCTGTTCCAAGTGCCGCAACTTCGTCCTGTGGCCCGTGGTTCAGCCGCCGTACTCCGCGCGTAGCGACAGTCAGCCAGCGCCGCTGACACATTCCTTTGAACCTCCCATCCATCGGGCGAGCGGGGTACTTTCGGGGGTACGTCAGGATTGCGGCTTCCACGAATGCCGCTCAATCAGCGCGTTACCCGCCGAGTATGAGAGAGTCTCAGGGCGCCTCGTTCGTCGTGCCCGGCGCAATAGTTTCGACCTCGACATTCGCGCCGGTGCACCATGTCGCGCGGCGGCTGCGACCATCCGGCGTGCGAAGTTCGATTTACGGTTTGCTCGGCGCGTGCGCCTGCATCAGCGCCGCGAAGCCACAGGCAACCGCATAAGCGAACGCGGTCCAGTACCAATGCGCGAGGAACATCGACCCGAGCACGGCGAGATCGAACGTCGCCGCGGCCGTCGGAGACACGCCGGTGCGCGCGATCGCGCGCCACGCGCTGCCGCTTGCCAGTGCCCAGAGATTCGATGCGAGCGGCAACCAGACGAATGCCGCGATCGCGTACTGCAACCAGCCGATGCCGCCTGCGATGGCGAAGTACAACGCGAGCGCGAGCACGCCCTTGCGCGCGACCCAGTCAAGCCGACGATCCATCCCACACTTCTCCCTCGACAACCTACCGCAAGGGTCGATCGTACCAGCCTTTCCCGCACGGGCGGGAAGATCGATGTAACCGAGGATGTAGGTGGGAGGGAGCGCTTAAGCGGATCGTACGCTGCGGCAGTCCGTATTTCACCGCGGTGCGCCGGTTTGCGCGAGCTTCGTGAAGTCGCTCATCACGCGCTGCATCGACTCGAATGCGGAGCCACTCGACGAGACCACGCCCTGCATCGCCTCGACGACCTTCCGCATCTGCGTCATGTCGGGCAGCATCGCCATCGCGGCGCGCGTCTCCTTGATCCCCGGCACGCTGTCCGCCTGCTCCTCGAGCAGCGCGAAAAGACGCTTCTGGATCTCGACGATCAGGTCGAACATCTCGCTCCAGTAGCGAATCGAGCGCTCCATCGCTTCCTGCGCCGCGCCCTGCCCCGCGGCGACGAGCGCCTGCGCATCGCGCGCCTGCGCTGCCTGCTTCGCATGGCGTTGCTGGAACTCGCGCGCCTCCTGCTCGCCTTCGAGCTGTTTCCTGTGAAGCCGCGCCGTCCCCTCGATCGCCGTGTTGATGATCGAAAGCGCGAGCGCCGCGTTCGCCTTGTAGAGCTCAATCGCCTGCGCGGGTGTCATGAGCTTCGCACTTTTCGCCATCTCGGCGAAATCGGGCATCGGCGATCTGCCAGGCGACGCGCTGCGTGCGGATTCGCGCTTCGCGGAATCGCGCGTCGACGATGACCGTTCGTCCGCGCTCGACCGAGCTTGCGACTGCGCGCGCGTGGTGCGCTTACGCGCGCCGCGAGCGCTCTTCGACATGCTTGCGTCCTTTCCGGCCATGATGTTCTCCTCGACCCGTGAGGAAAGCGGGTTCCTCTCGCCATGAGACGCCCCACCCGCACGTTCGTCAAGCGGCGCCGCGAAAGATGGCCGGGACGGCGTCAGAGCAGCTTGTCGAGCGTCATCGGCAGATCGCGCAGCCGACGCCCCGTGGCGTGCCAGATCGCGTTGCAAAGCGCGGCCGGAACGCCGGTGATGCCGATCTCGCCTATGCCGCGAATGCCGAGCGGATTGAACGCATAGTCGGGATGATCGACGAACGAAACGTCGATCTCGCCCACGTCGGCATTCACCGGCACATGGTATTCGGCGAGGTTCGCATTGGCGATCCGACCGGTGCGCAGGTCCATCTCGGCGTCCTCGAGCAGCGCGAAGCTCATTCCCCAAACGATGCCGCCCTGCATCTGGCTTCGCGCGGTCTTGACGTTGAGCGGCCGGCCGATGTCGTAGACGGCGACGACTCGCGGTACGCGGATCACGCCGAGGTCCGGATCGACGCGCACTTCTGCGAATACCGCGCCGAACGAATGCAGCGCGAAGCGCTCGCTCGCGTCGCCCGGCTTCGCTTCCGCCGTCGCTTCGAGCGGCGCGTCGACGCGACCAGCGAGCGCCGCGATCGTCTCGCGTCGCCCAGGATCGTCGCGAACGGCAACGAATCCGCCGTCGACGATGATGTCGGCTGCCGACGCACCATGCAGCGGCGATGCGCCATCGGAAACCGCACGCGCCACGAGCTTGTCGCGAAGCTGCCGGCACGCGGCCTGAACGGCGGGCCCCACGCTCGCCGCGGTCATCGAGCCGCCCGATACCGGCGCGTGCGGCAATTGCGTGTCGCCAAGCTCGAAACGCACGCGCGATGGGGGAACGCCGAGCGCTTCCGCGGCGACCTGGGTCATCACCGTGTAGGTGCCGGTGCCGATGTCCTGCGAGCCGGATTGAACGACGAAGGAGCCGTCCGGTTGCATTGCCGCACGCGCGCTCGCGGCCATCCGATGCGCGGGATACGACGCCGTCGCCATGCCGAAGCCGACGAGCTCGGTTCCGTCGCGCATCGAGCGTGGCAATACGCTGCGACGCGACCAGCCGAAGCGCGCAGCGCCCTGCGCATAGCATTCGCGCAGGTGCTTGCTCGAAAACGGCTTGCTGCTGTCGGCCTCCTTCTCCGCGTAATTTTTCAGGCGAAGCTCGATCGGATCGAGCGCCAGCGCGACCGCGAGCTCGTCCATCGCAACTTCGAGGGCGAAATTGCCTGTCGCCTCGCCGGGCGCCCGCTGGAACGTCGGCGTTCCGGCATTGAGCTTCACGAGCCGGTGCGTCGTGGCGCCGTTGGGACATGCGTACATCATCCGCGAGACGACGGCCGAAGGCTCGGTCCAATCCTCGAAATCCGACGTGTTAGCGACCAGGTCATGCCGAATCGATGTCAGCGCGCCATCGCGGCGAGCGCCGAGCGCGACGCGCTGCAACGTGTGCGGCCGTCCACCGACCGGACCGAACATCTGCGGGCGGTCGAGCACGAGCCGCACCGGTCGTCCCACCTGGCGCGCGCACATGGCGGCGAGCAGCACGTGCGACCACGCCGATCCCTTGCAGCCGAAGCCGCCGCCGACGAACGGCGAGACCACGCGAACGTTGCCGGACGACATTCCGAGCGTCTTCGAGACCGTGTCGCGCACACCGGATACGTACTGCGTGGCGTCGTAGAGCGTCAGATGCTCGCCTTCCCACTGCGCGATCGTTGCGTGCGGCTCCATGGGATTGTGGCTTTGCATCGGCGTCGTGAATGTCGCGTCGACGCGTACCTCCGCTGCCCGCTGGCCGGCGTCCCAATCGCCCCAGTGCACGTCGGGCGGCTTGCCGTTCACGTTCTTAGGCGCGTATGCATCGGCACGCGCGCGTTCGAAATCGAGGATTGGCGCCTGCGTCGCGTAGCGTGCGTCGACGAGCGCGGCAGCCGCCACGGCGTGCTCGAACGTATCCGCAATCACGACAGCGATCGGCTGGCGGTTGTAATGGACGACGTCGTCCTGCAAAAGCGACATCGCGCGCCCGGCAGGCGGATTGAACGCGGCGCGGCCGCCTTGCGGAAGGGCTGGCGCATTGCGATGCGAAAGCACAAGCAGCACGCCGGGCGCGCGCTCGGCGCGCGTGACGTCGAGATCGACGATTTGTCCGTGCGCAATCGTCGACAGCACCATTACCGCATGGCAAAGATCGGGCAGGCGGAACTCCGCCGCGTAGCGCGCTCCGCCCGTCACCTTCAGTGGACCGTCGGTACGATCGAGCGGCCGCCCGATGACGCTGCCGTCGCCTGTCATGTCAGCACTGCTTCCCGCAGCGCGCGAACGATTGCGCGTTGCGCGAGCGTGACCTTGAATGCGTTATCGCGACGAGGATGGGCGCCCTGCGTCGCGGCAAGCGCGGCCGCAGCGAGCACCGCGTCGTCGAGCGAGCGTCCAATGAGCAATTGCTCGGCCTCAGCCGCCCGCCACGGTCGGGGCGCGACGCCGCCGAGCGCAATGCGAACGTCGCGCACGCGATTAGCGTCCATGTCGAGCGCGGCCGCGACGGACACGAGCGCGAATTCGTAGCTCGCGCGATCGCGCACCTTGAGATAGCGCGAATGGGCTGCGAACGGCGAGCGCGGCAGAATCACTCCGGTGATAAGCTCGTCGTGCCGAAGCTCGGTGTCGCGCTCGGGATGGTCGCCCGGCAGCCGATGGAATTCCTTCATCGCAATCTGTCGCGCGCCGGCGCTGCTTCGCGCCTCGACGAGCGCGTCGAGCGCCGCGAGCGCGACCGACATGTCGGACGGATTCACCGCGATGCACTGCTCGCTCACGCCGAGGATCGCGTGGATGCGATTCGGCCCTTCCAGCGCTGCGCATCCCGAGCCCGGCTTGCGCTTGTTGCAGGCATCGAACCCGACGTCGGTGAAGTAGTGGCAGCGCGTTCGTTGCAGAAGGTTGCCGCCAACCGTTGCCATGTTGCGCAATTGTGGTGACGCGCCCGCTACGAGCGCCTGGGAAAGCAGCGGATAGCGCTCGCGCACCGTGCGATCGTTGGCGAGATCGGTGTTCGAGACGAGCGCACCGATTCGCAGGCCGCCGTCCGGCAGGCTTTCGATCGCGCGCAGCGGCAACCGCGTGATGTCGACGAGACGCGTCGGCTGCTCGACGTAGCCTTTCATCAGGTCGACGAGATTCGTGCCGCCCGCGAGGCAGCGTGTGCCGGGATCGGACAGCGCTGCGATCGCATCGTCGACGCTTGTCGCACGCATGTAATCGAACGCACGCATCGGCGTGACTCAGCCTTTGGTGGCGATCGCCGCCTGGCGCACCGCTGCGACGATGCCGACATACGCGCCGCAGCGACAGACGTTTCCGCTCATTCGCTCGCGAATCTCCGCATCGGTCAATTCGACCGGCCCCTTGCGGCGCACGTCGGGCGTCGCGGCGCTCACCGTATCGCCGCGCGCTTCCTCGAGCATCGCGACGGCAGAGCAAATCTGGCCCGGCGTGCAATAGCCGCATTGAAAACCGTCGTGCTCGACGAACGCCGTTTGCATTGGATGAAGCGCGACCGCGCCGGCGAGACCTTCGATCGTGCGGACGCGATCGCCTTCGTGCGCGACGGCGAGCGCGAGGCACGAATTGATGCGATGGCCGTTGACGAGCACCGTGCACGCGCCGCACTGGCCGCGATCGCATCCTTTTTTCGTGCCCGTGAGACCGATGTAATCGCGCAGCGCGTCGAGCAGCGTCACGCGAGGCTCCAGCGAAAGCGCGTAGTCGTAGCCGTTGACGTTCAGCCGGAGTGGAACCGGGGCGCCGGGAGCACTGTCGCTTCGCGGCGTCATCGGCGAGACGTTCGTGGTCGCATCATTGCGATCGGCGGCAAACAACGGCGCGGCATTTGCCAATGTCGCGGTGAGCACACCCGTATCGAACAGGAAGCGACGCCGGGCCGAACCCTTCGTCGTCAACGCATCGTTGTCCATGAGAGCGATGCCTGCAACGTCCGTTCCGGCTCGAATACGACACCGTCGCAGGGTTGTATGCGACATGCGTATCGCCACGAACTGGCATTTCTTACGCCACCGCAGCGAAAGTTTTACGCCGCATGCGATTCGTTACCCGACATCCAGTCGACAATTTGCTGTCGAGACGAGCAATGCGCTGATCGTCGAGCGATGCGGTTCCCTTCGCTACGCTTACTTGCGCTTGACGGCATTGCGCGAGCGCCTATAATGGCCGATACCGCATATCCATACGGTACACCGAAATGCCACCCCGCCGCATTCCGCCTCCTCGTTTCGCGCGCCCGCTGAACCCTGCGTCGCCGATGATGCTCACCGCGCGCCAGCAGCAGATCCTCGAATGGATCGGCGACTATATCGACGCGGCCGGCATGCCGCCGACGCGCGCCGAAATTGCCGACGGCCTGGGCTTCTCCACGCCGAGCTCGGCCGAGGACCATCTGCAGGCGCTTGCGCGCAAAGGCGCGATCGAGCTCATCCCCGGGGCATCGCGCGGATTGCGGCTCAAGCTTTCGTCCGGTACGCCGCTCGCCGGCACGCTACCGCTCGTGGGCCGCGTTGCCGCGGGACATCCTGTCCTAGCCGTCGAAAACATCGAATCGCGTTACCGCATCGATCCGGCGCTCTTTTCTCCGCGCGCCGACTATCTGCTCCGCGTACGCGGCGAGAGCATGCGCGATGCGGGCATACTCGACGGCGACCTGCTCGCGGTGCATCGCAGCGCGGAAGCGCGCAACGGTCAGGTTGTCGTCGCACGAATCGGCGCGGCAAGCGGCGACGAAGTCACGGTCAAGCGCTTCCGAAAGCGCGGCCGCGAAATCGTTCTGCTGCCTGAGAATCCATCGTTCCAACCGATCGTCGTCGATCCGCGCGTCACCGCGTTCGCGATCGAAGGCATCGGCGTGGGGCTCGTTCGAAGCGCAAGTCTTTGACGCTGCTAAAGGCGATGCCCGCCCCTTCCCTTTCACTCGCACGGAGACATTCATGGTCCAACCGATTCCCGCCGGTTATCACAGCGTGACACCGTATCTGATGATTCGCGGCGCAGCGCGCGCGATCGACTTCTATCGCAACGCATTCGGCGCCAGCGAAGTGATGCGCTTCAACGAACCCAACGGGCGCATCGGTCACGCCGAGATCAGGATCGGCGATTCGTACGTAATGCTCGCCGACGAGAACGACACGTATCGCAGCCCGCAGTCGCTCGGCGGCGCGGGCATCAGCCTGCTGCTGTACGTCGAGGATGTCGACAAGACGTTCGCGCAAGCGGTGGCTGCCGGCGCCACGGTTCAGCGTACGGTCGCCGATCAGTTCTATGGCGATCGCATGGGGACGGTCGTCGATCCGTTCGGCCATGTCTGGTCGATCGGCACGCACAAGGAGGACCTGTCGATGGAAGAGGTGCAGCAACGCATGGCGAAGCTCGGAGAAAAGGGCGGCGCCTGACGTCGCGCTCGAGGAGGATCGCATGTACATGCTCTATGGCAAGACCGGATCGGGATCGGCCGCCGTCGAAGCGGCGCTCGTCGTCGCTCGCGCACCGTATCGAATCGTTGAAACGGCATCGTGGGCGCAAAACGACGCGTATCCGGAACTGATCGCCGTCAATCCGCTCGGGCAGGTGCCGACACTCGTGCTCGACGACGGTACCGCGATGTCGGAAAGCGCCGCGATCCTCATTCATCTCGGTCTCGCGCACGCGGATGCCAAGCTGCTCCCGTCGAAAGCCTCCGAGCGCGCGCAGGCGATACGCGGGCTCGTGTTCATCGCGGCGAATTGCTACGCGGCGATCAGCATCATCGACTTTCCCGAGCGTTGGTGCGAGAACGCGGAAGGCGACGAGACGGTGCAGGAGCGTATTCGCGCAGGCACGCGTGCACGACTGCACCGGCATTGGGAAATGTTCGCCGACGTCTTTCCCGCCCATCCGTGGCTTTCCGGCGACAACCCTGGTGCGCTCGACCTGCTCGCTGCCGTCGTGTCGAAATGGTCGGGAACGCGGCAGCATCTGGCGCGTCACCGCCCTGCTTTCTCGGAAATGCTTTCGCGGATCGAGTCGCACCCGGCGGTCGCGGAGGTGTTCGCGAGGAATTGGCCGCAGTCGGTTGTCCGTTGACAGTTGTCAGTTGACAGTATTGAGGCAAGGGAAGCAAGTTGCAGAAAGAGTGTTGACGACGGTTGTCGGGTAACCGTTGACAGTTGCCGAAGCGGATGGATTAGTTGACAGCGGTTACGTCGGGGGGGACGTAACCGCTTCCATCTCGTAAGTAGTGACTGTCAACTGACAACTGCCAACTGACAACTGAAAAGGAGGCCTTATGAAGTTCACGCGCTTCGCCGTCATGCTTTGCGTCGCGCTGTTCGCATCGTTCGCGCTGCCGGCATCGGCATGGAATCGCCTGGAAGCCACGCGATTCGCAACGTTGCCGCCCGGCACCGCGCATCCCGAAGGCATCACCGTCGATGCACGCGGCAATTTTTACGTCGCCGATTTCGACGTGAGCGGTGAAACGAGCGTCGGCAACATCATCGTGTTCGATCACAGCGGCCACGTGCTCCGCACGCTTTCGATCGCCAACGGCAGCGCGCTTCTGCTCGGCATCGCGTTCAATCCCGTGACCGGCGACCTGCTCGTCTGCGATCTCGGCGCGCAGCAGGTGTTGAAGGTCGATCCACAGACCGGCGCATCGTCGCAGTTCGCGCCGATTCCGGGCGGCAATGGCGGACCGAACGCGCTCGCGTTCGACGCCGCTGGCAACGTCTACATTTCCGATTCGTTCCAGGCGACGATCTGGCGCGCACCGCCCACCGGCGGCATGCCGACCGCATGGGTCGTCGACACCGCGACGCTCGGCACCACGGGCGTTCCGCCATTCGGCGCGAATGGTCTCGCCTTCAACAACGAAGCGTCGGCACTGTTCGTAGCGAACACCGGCAACGACACCGTCGTTCGCATCCCGCTGCCGAGCGGTACCAGCGGCGCACCCGGTGCACCGGAAGTGTTCGTGAACTCGATCAACGGCGCCGATGGTCTCATCATCGATGCATCCGACAACCTGTGGGTCGCCGCGAACCAGGCGGACGAGATCGTCGTCGTCGATCCGACGGGCAAGGCCATCGCGAAGCTCGGCGATTTCGACGGCATCGATCGCAAAGGCGCGCCGATCGGCTTGCTGTTTCCGGCAAGCCCGGTGTTCTTCGGCAATTCCGTGTACGTGACGAACCTGTCGCTCGACCTGCATGCCGCCATCGGCGTGCCGCAGACGGTCGATTCGCAATGGGCGGCGCAAGTCACGCAGCACACGATCGCGCGGCTGCCCGCACGCATCCCGTCGATTCGCGATCGTTGATTAAAGAAATCGGTGCCAGAGATGTATTTCGAAATCGGTGCCAGAGATGTATTTCCCGGCTGCGCTTCCTCGAATTGTAACGGCCGTTCGGGAAATACATCTCTGGCACCGATTTCGCACCCCGCGATCTGGCGCGGTGGCGATTGCGCGCCCGAACCTGCGAGCATCGCCACCGGGTTTGCCGAGCTCGATGGCGCGTTGCCGGGCGGCGGCTGGCCGCGCGCGGCGCTCACGGAAGTGATGCTCGCATGCGAGGGCATCGGTGAGTTGCGCCTCACGTTGCCGGCGCTCGCGCGATTGCAGGCCGAAGGGCGCAGCGTTGTATGGATCTCGCCGCCCTACCGTCCCTACGCGCCGGCATTGGCGCGCGCCGGCCTCGATCTCGCGCGGCTGGTCGTCGTGCGAGGCATCACGCGCGCTGATGCGCTGTGGGCCTACGAGCAGGCGTTGCGCGCGCCCGAATGCGGTGCCGCGTTCGCGTGGACGGGCACGCACGACGAGCGGGTGCTGCGGAGGCTCCAGGTCGCGGCGCGTGAGGGCTGCACGTGGGGCGTGTTGTGGCGCCGGCCGGGGCAGCGCGCGAGCGCCGCTGCCGCACCGCTGCGGGTTGGCCTCGCGCCTTCGAACGGACGTCTCGCCGTGCACGTGTTGAAGCGCCGGGGTGCCGCGCTCGCGCGGCCGGTCGTGCTCGATCTTTCGCGTGCGCCGGGCGCGCCGCTCTATCCGCTTCCCGACGCTTGCACCGTGGAACGCGGTGGTGCGCCGTCACTCATCCCTCGCACCTCCATGTCGCCATTGCCGATGCCCCGGTACGGCACGCGAACCACGCACAGGAAAGCGTCGTGAATTTCCATCTCGGTCGTCTGATCGACCACGTGCATCTCGTCGTCGCCGATCTGGCCGCGAGCAAGCGGTTCTATCGCGCGGTGCTGCAATCGCTCGGACGCGATTTATCAGGCGAAGGCGACGGCTATTTCTTCGCGGACGAGCTCTTCGTCAGCGAAACCGAAGGAGGACCGACGTCGCGCGTGCACATCGCCTTCCAGACGCCCGATCGCGCCACCGTTCAGCGCTTCCATGCCGCCGCGCTCGCCGCCGGTGGCCGCAACAATGGTGCACCGGGCGAACGGCACTATCACCCCGGCTATTACGCGGCATTCGCGTTCGACCCCGACGGCAACAACATCGAGGCCGTCCATCACGGGCCGGCGCAACGCTCGGCGGCGTCGGTCGTCATGACGCCGTCCGAGTGACCGGCAGCGGATGCTCGGGGCAGGCCTCTTCCTCCCATCGCTTCCGCTCGATGTGTTCGCGCGCGCAAGCGATGCGAGCGATGCCGCGCGAGCGTTCATCGTCACGAGCGGCGGCCATTACCCGCGCATCGTCGCGGCCAATGCCGCCGCGCGCGCCGCAGGCATCCGCCGCGATCAGCTCGTCTCCGCCGCGCTCGCGCTTGCGCCCGATGTCGCGATGCGCGAGCGTGATGTCGCAGCGGAAGAAGCGGCCCTCGCCGACATCGCGACGCTCGTGCTCGCCTTCACGCCCGACGTGGCGCTGGCACCGCCTTGCGCGATCGTCGCGGAAATCGCGGGCAGCGCGCGTCTCTTCGGCGGTCTGTCAACACTCGTCGATCGTATCGATCACGCGGTGCGATCGCGCGGCTACGACCTACAGACGGCGATCGCACCGACGCCCGCGGCCGCGCTTCTGCTCGCGCGCGCCGGACGCGCAACGCCCGTGCTCGATCGCGACGCATTGCCGGCCGCACTCGCGCCGCTGCCGCTCGCGCTGCTCGATCTCGACGCCGACACGCTCGCGACGCTGAAAGCCGCGGGCATCACGACGTTCGGCGGGGCACAGTCGCTGCCGCGCGCTGGATTTGCGCGACGTTTCGCGCCGAGCGTCGCCGACATGCTCGATCGCGCGCTCGGACTTGTCGCCGATCCGCGCGTGCCGTACCGCCCGCCGCCGCATTTCGAGCGCAGACTGACGCTGCCTGCGCCGGCGGATACCGTCGAAGCGCTCGGGTTCGCCGTGAATCGTCTCGTCGGCGATCTCGCGCAATGGCTGCTCGCGCGCGGGCTCGGCGTCGTGCGCATGTCGCTGTCGCTCGTCCACGAGCGCTACGTTCGCGAGCGCGGAACGCCGCCGACGATCGCATCGTTCGCGCTCGGCGCGCCCGCACGCGAGTCCGCGCACTTGATCGGCGTGCTGGGCGAGCGGCTCGCGCGCATCGCGTTGCCTGCGCCGGTCGAAGCGATCGTGCTCGCAAGCGACGAGACGGCGCCGCTTGCCGGACGCAATCTCGGCCTGCTGCCGGAGGATATCGCCGACGGCGTCGTCGTTCCTCTCGTCGATCGCTTGCGCTCGCGCCTTGGCGATCGCGCGGTTGCCGTGCTGGCGACGCAGGACGAGCACCGACCCGAGCATGCGGCAAGCGAAATGCAGGCGGTTTTCGCGAATTCGCGGCGACATCATCGCGCGACGCCATCGCGCCGGCCGAAAAAGACGACACCGCATGCCGAGTCGAACGCGAGCGATCCGCCACGGCCGATCTGGCTGCTCGACGAGGCGCGACCGCTCGCCGCGCTTCTGGAAACGAGCCCCTGGACGCTGCGCGACGGTCCCGAGCGCATCGAATCGGGCTGGTGGGACGGCCGCGACTGTCGCCGCGATTATTTCGTGGCCGAGAATCCCGACGGCGAGATCGTGTGGATCTATCGCGATCATCGCTACGGAACCGACGACGGCGAATGGTTCATGCACGGTCTTTTCGCCTGACGCTCCGCGCGCCGCCAAGTCGCAGGTAGCCGGTTGGCGTGATGTAACAATTACATCGCTACGCGAACGAAACGCCCGCGCACCGGGCAGTCCTCGGTGATGCGACGCAGGGGCGATCGCGCGATGCCGCCGTCGGTACGCTTATTGCGCGAGAAACCAGACCGATTTCGGAAAGCGACGCCATGGCACGAGAAGTTGCAGATCGCGTCGAACGCGCGATCACGATTCCGGCGGGCGATGCATCCCTCGACGGCGATCTCACGATTCCCGCCGGAGCGAAGGGCATCGTGCTGTTCGCGCACGGCAGCGGCAGCAGCCGCTCGAGCCCGCGTAACGTCTGGGTCGCCGAACGCTTGCAGCAGTCCGGCCTCGCGACGTTGCTGTTCGATCTCCTGACGAGCAGCGAGGACGCGCGCGATACGTATACGCGCCAGCACCGCTTCGACATCGGCCTGCTCGCGAAGCGGCTTGCGCTCGCCACCCGGTGGGTCGACGCACAGCCGGAGCTCGCCTCGCTTCCGCTCGGCTATTTCGGCGCGAGCACGGGCGCCGCGGCGGCGCTGGTCGCCGCCTCGGAGCTCGGCAACCGCGTGGGCGCCGTCGTGTCGCGCGGCGGAAGGCCCGATCTCGCGGGCGACGCGCTCGCGAAGGTGAAGGCGCCGACGCTGCTCGTCGTCGGCGGCGCCGATGACGTCGTGCTCGATCTCAACCGTCGCGCGCTTGCGCTTCTAGGAAGCGAAAAGCGGATCGAGATCGTGCCCGGCGCGACACACCTGTTCGAGGAACCGGGCGCGCTGGAGCGCGTCGCCGATCTCGCCGCCGAGTGGCTCGTCGAGTTCCTGATCGTCGAGAGCGCGCGCTGATGCTGACCCGCTTCGCGAATCGCCGGGAAGCCGGCCAGCATCTCGCGCAAAGGCTCCTCGCCTATCGCGACGACCCCGACGTCGTAGTGCTCGCGTTGCCGCGCGGCGGCGTTCCCGTAGGCTTCGAGGTCGCGCGCGCACTTCACGCACCGCTCGACGTCTTCGTCGTGCGCAAGCTCGGATTGCCGGGGCACGAGGAGTTCGCGATGGGCGCGATCGCAACCGGCGACGTGATGGTCATGAATCCCGACGTACCGATCGACAACGTGCCGAAGCCGTTGCTGGATATCGTCGTCGCGCGCGAGCGCAGCGAGCTCGATCGGCGCGAGCGCCGCTATCGGGGCGAGCGTCCGCCGCTCGCGCTCGCGGGACGCGTCGCGATTCTCGTCGACGACGGCCTCGCCACGGGATCGACGATGCTCGCCGCCGCGACGGCAGTGCGCCGCCGGCATCCGAAGAAGATCGTCGTCGCAGTTCCCGTAGCCGCTCACGAAACGTGCGAGATGCTGCAGCGCGCGGTCGACGAAGTCGTGTGCGCGCAAACGCCGCGGCCGTTTCTCGCGGTCGGCGCCTGGTACGGAGACTTCGGCCAGACGACGGACGAGGAGGTGCACGCGCTGCTCGACGCGGCAACGGTCAACGAGGCGTCGTATCCGCGCGACGCGGCGTGAATCGCCGCGCCATCGAATGCTCACACGCCGGCGTACCACTGGTAACCCTGGTCTTCCCAGTAGCCGCCATGCCCCTCGCCGATATGCGAAAAACTTTCGACCAGCTCCAGGCGCATCACGTATTTCGCGTGCTTGTATCCGAGCTGGCGCTCGACCCGAAGCCTGATCGGCGCGCCGTTCTTGATCGGCAGCGCCGCGTCGTTCAGCGCGTACGCGAGGATCGTCTGGACGTGGTACGCGTCGTCCATGTCGATGCTCTCGTAGTACGGCGACGTGCCGTCCTGCTCCATCGGGTCGGCGCAATGGAACACGACGAAGCGCGCGCGCGGTGTGGGCTTTACGACGTCGAGCAGCGCCGAAAGCCTGGTGCCCTGCCACTTGCCGATCGCGCTCCAGCCCTCGACGCAATCGTGCCGCGTGATCTGCGTGCGGCTCGGCAATGCGCGTAGCTGCTCGAGGGTGAACTTCCGCGGCGCCGCTACGAGGCCGCTCAGCTCCAGCGCGTAATCGACGAAATGATTCGCGGCGAGCGCCGCGTACTGCGGATTGTCGGGATCGGCCGTGCCGTTGCTGCGAAAGGTCGGCGAGAGGTCGGCGGGGGTGAATTCCTGCGCCATCGCCTTGCGCCCGGTAATCAGCGTCGCCACACGGTCGTTCAGATGCTCGGCAGAACCGAGGACCTTGGGAAACCAGTCGGTTTGCGACAACCGATCGCAGCCTGCGACGCCGAAAGCGCCGAACGCGGCAATCATGCGACCGAGAAAACGCCGGCGCGCGGCGCCGTCCGTCTCATTCATGCGCCTTCTCCCGGGGCACCCGATAACGGCCGGTGATCATCGAGCGGACATTGTTCCAGAACCCGGTGACGATCACCTCGAACACATGGATGACGACGAACGCGACGAGCAGCCACGCGACGATGAAATGGACCGAGCGCACCGTCTGCCTGCCGCCGAACCAGCCGACCCAGCCGCCGAAGAGCGTGTCGAGGCGCGGCGACATGCCGAGGCCCATCAGCACGATCAGCGGCAACAGGATATAGATCACCGTCAGATACGCGAGTTTCTGCAGCACGTTGTAGCGTTTCGCCGCATCACCCGTTGGATGGCGCAGTCGCAGATGATCGACGATCGATCGGCCGATGCCGCGCACGTCGTCTTTTGTCGGCCACAGATCGCGCGCGAGATGACGGCTGGCGATCGTGTAAACGACAAAGCAGAGCCCGTTGATCAGGAACACCCACGCGAAGAAAAAGTGCCACGTACGCGCCA
Source organism: Casimicrobiaceae bacterium (assembly GCA_035308425.1). Classification (GTDB taxonomy): domain Bacteria; phylum Pseudomonadota; class Gammaproteobacteria; order Burkholderiales; family Casimicrobiaceae; genus VBCG01. The sequence goes on from DATGGP010000069.1 coordinate 14,668, forward strand.
TCGCGAGCCATTGATGGCTCGGGATCGTGATCCACGAAGGAAATCCCTGCGCGTAGACGCGCCCGCCATCGCTCGACACGCCGAGCACGCCCGTCGTCACGAACTCGTGCCCGAAAACGCGCGTATAGCCCACCGGATCGCCCTGCGCGCCCTCGGTCGCCCCGATCTCCAGCCAGGGCGGACGCCCGCTGTACGATTGATCGCCGAAATAGAGCGCCGGATGCGCGTTGAAGATCTGCAGCCCGCTCATCAGCATGATGACGAGTGCGACCGCGTTGATCCAGTGCATCACGCGAATGGCCACCGTGTGGCGGAAATAAAGCCGGCGGCGCGTCGTGGCGGGCCGGAGCATCTCGCCGGCGGTCGTCGCCGGCATGACGTGGTCGTTCATTGCTTCGATTCTCGCATCCTCGTCCGGGCAGGCCGGGTCGATCGTTTCATGGCCGCCTTTTGCGAGAAGTCGGCGCCGCCAGCGAAAACCTTACGCGGCGAATCACCCCGAGGGGTCGACGAGCGCGCCGTCCCGCATGATGCGAACAATGCGCATGCGCACATCCATCCCGGCGACCGCTTTTTGGAACGCCGCCAGCGCCTTGTCGGGCGCGACGACCTTCGCCACCGCGAACGACATCGCGGGCGGAGAGACCGCATAGCGGAGGCTTGCCTTTTGCATGCCCGGAACGCGGGCGGCGGCCGACACGATGCGCTGGCCAATGCGCGTCGCGTCGTTTCCATCGAGCGCGACGAAAATCACCTGCCGGTGAGCGGCGATGGCATCGCGGATCACCGCATGGTCGTACGTCGCGGCGATCTTGTCCTCGACGCACACGCCGCATCCATAGACCGCACCCGACATCCCGATCGCGGCTGCGGTCGCGAGCAACGCCAACGTCGTCCTCATCGCTTGCCCTTTTGCATCGATTGCGCGTCGGGCTCGCCGCCTGGCCGCACCTCGCCCGGCGAGCCGGAAAGCGTCCGTCCGGGCGGCAGCGTCGTTCCCGTCGCGGCCGGCGCCGGCTGCTGCTCGCCGCGCGGCTCAAGATTCTCGTCGGCCCACTTGAAGTAGCCGATGAACTCGCGAATGTCCTTGTCCGAAAGGTTCTGGTTCGGCATCGGCACCGTGTATTTGTCGAGGAGCGCCTTCGCATCGGCATCGGAGGCGAGCATCTGCTCGGGCGAGCGCAACCAGCGCGTGAGCCACGAATCGTTGCGCCGCTTCGTGACGTTGTAAAGGTCCGGTCCGAGCTTGTCGCCGCCGCCGATCGAATGGCAGGCGAGGCATTTCGATTCGAACGCGAGCTTGCCGTTGACGGCGGCCGGATCGGTGGGCACGCCCGTCGCCGGAATGTTGTGATGCTCGCTCTCCCCGGATCCCGGCGGCGGCTCGCCAGCCGCGATCAGTCCGATCGCACCCTGCGACGCGTTCGCGAAATGGTGATCGACCATCACGTAGCTGCCCGCCTCGGGGATGACCAACTCGACGATCGCGCTGTTGCTCGACCCGAGCAGCACGGTCTGCGCGCCGCGAAGCTGATTGTCGGGATTGCCTTCGAGCCAGACGCGATCGAAGATCGTGCCGACGACGTGGAAGCTCGACGTGTTCGACGGTCCGACGTTCACCACGAAAAGCCGCACGCGCTCGCCTGGCTTCGCTGCGAACGGATGATCGACGAGGCCGTTGTAGCGCCCGTTGAAGACAGTGTACGTCGGCGCCTTCGTGCGGACGCGCTCGGTGTCGAGCACGTAGAGCGGCACGTTGTCGATCTTGCGATGCTGCGGATCGAGCCGCGTGTAGAACTCACTTTGCACGACCGCGTATTCGCGATCGACCTTCGTCGGGTAGCCGTTGCGCGGCTCGACGATCACCATGCCGTACATGCCGGACGCGATGTGCTCGAGCACCATCGGCGTGCCGCAGTGGTACATGTAGACGCCGGGATAGTTGGGCGTGAACTCGAACGTGATCGTCTGGCCCGGCGCGACCGAGCGGTACTTGTCCTGCGGCGACACCATCGCGGCATGGAAGTCCATCGAATGCATCATCGGCGGCGACACTTCGAGGCCCGGCGCGTGCTCGTCGCTACGATTGGTCATCGAGAACTTGACGCGATCGCCGACCCGCACACGAACCACGGGTCCCGGCACCTGATTGCCGAACGTCCACGCGGTGAATTTGACGCCCGGCGCGAGGTCGATGATCTTGTGCGTGGTGTCGAGTCGCACCTCCTTCACCTGGCCCTGCACGAGCGGCTTGACCGGGCCGCCCAGGTCGGTGGTCAGTGCATCCCCCGCGGCGAACGCGCCCGTATGGCGCTCGGTGCTGACCTTCGCGGGTCCCGGCTTGAAGTCCATCTTCGCGATGTCGTAGTCGTCGGCGGTGGGCGTGGCGTTCGCGGGCTTCGCGACGCTCGCGTTCGACGACGCCGAGGTTGTAATCGGCGGCGGCGAACCTTTGACCGGCGGTCCACCCGAAAGCGTGGTCGGGCGATCGCACGCGGCGAGCGTAAACGCCGCGAGGCACAGCGCGAGGCGACGAAGGCGTGGCGAATGGAACGTCAATCGCATGATCTGGTGATTTCTCCGTTACGGGATCGATACCGGCGCGGCCAGCGCGGAAAGCGCGTACCTCATCGTTCCGCGCCCAGGCCGATGGGCGACGGCGCGAGGCACGCGATACGCCGGAACAGCGCCTCGTATTCGGCGCCGGACTTGGCACCAATGAGCGGGTCGGAATGTCCGAGAAAAGCGTCGTCGATTTTCTTCCAGTCGTCCGCAGTGAGGTGAATCCGCGCCAGCGGCAGCAACTCGTCTTCTTCCGTACGCATGTGATCCCAATGGAAGGAGGCGAAGCTTTGAACCGCCTCGGCGAAGCCGGAGAACTGGCTGGGTCCTCCCTCGCGATATCGATGGAGCGCCTGCTCGAGCGCGCGGATCTTTTCGGCGCCCGCGCGATGCTCGATTTGCAGTCGCTCGATGAGCCGCGCGGCGTCGGGATGCCGTATGGCGAGGAACCTGAACAGATACGCGTCTTCCTTCGGATGATGGAAGCGCTCCGGAAACGCGTCGATGTAGTAGACCATCGCGCCCAGGACGTCGAAAGGCGGCGACATGTCGCGCAAGCGAATCTCGCGAACGAGGTAGAGCATGCCGTGCAGCACGGCGGCGAGCGAGCGGTGCTCGTCGTGGAGGATTCGAATCGCCTGCATGGCCGGAGCCATCCATATGTGCTTATCAACCAAAAGAGCATAACAAGCAGCATCGCCGCAACCTTGATTCAGATCAAAGCCACGTTACGACGTGCTTCTTGACATTGATCAACAAACCATCACTTGCCATTTGCAGCGAGTCGTGAAACGTCCAACATGGCAGTCGCCGCACCTGGATTGGCGCGTTCACGCAGCGTCGAACCAAGACTTCTCGCGGCTCTCGCGGGAAGGCTTGCTGCAAGTCCACGGCCGCATCGTTCGGCGTCTCGATATCGAGGGCTTGCGCCAACGTTCCGGCGAGCGCTGCTGACGCTCGAACGCACGCTTCAAAGCGACGGCACCCGTCGTGCGTCGACGAGCAGCGCGATCCACGCGATCGTCGTAAGCGTTGCGCCGGCAACGAACGTCGCGGCGGGTCCGATCGTCTGCCAAAGCCCGCCCGCGAGCGCGCTCGCAACGAGCAGTGCAATGCCGCTCGCCAGATTGAAGACGCCGAAGGCGCTCCCTCGCAGATCCGCGGGCGCGGTTGCGGCGACGAGCGCCGCAAGCAGGCCCTGGGTCAGCGCCATGTGCAATCCCCACAACGCCGCGCCAGCGAGCGCTGCGTTCGGCCCATCTGCCAGCGCGAGCACGACATCGGCGGCAATAAGCGCGGCGAAACCCGACGACAGCAGCGCCGTCGCATACCCGTGATCGGCGAATCGCCCGGCCGGGTACGCGCAGATGGCATACACGCTCGACATCGCAACCATCACCCAGGGTGCGCCAGTGGCGCCCATGCCGACATCCTGCGCGCGCAGTACGAGGAACGCTTCCGAGAATCGCGCGAGCGTCAGTACCGATGCGATTGCGGTCACGACATAGAAGCGGCGATCGAGACGCCGCGCGTCGCGCCACGAACTTCGTTTGCCATCCTGTTTGGGCGCCGGCGCATCGGGTTCGTGCACGCCGAACGCGAGAAGCGCGACGCATAGCGCGGCGGGAATGGTCGCGATCCAGAAGGTCACGCGGAAGTTGCCGGCGAAGTGCGCAATGAGCAATGCCGCCATCAACGGGCCGGCGACCGCGCCGACGCTGTCGAGCGCCTGACGCAGGCCGAACGCGGCACCGCGCACTTCGCGCGGCGTGAGATCCGCGACGAGCGCATCGCGCGGCGCGCCCCGAATGCCTTTGCCGACGCGATCAGCGAACCGTCCGGCAACGATGACGCCGAGCGACGTCCCCAGCGGAAACGCGAGCTTCGATATCGCTGCAAGCCCGTAGCCGGCGAGAACGAGCGGCTTGCGGCGCCCGAACGCATCGGACCAAAGCCCTGAGAACAACTTGACGATCAGCGCGATCGCTTCGGCAACGCCTTCGATGATGCCGACGACGAGCACGGATGCACCCAGCGTATCGACCATGTACAGCGGCAGCAGCGCATGGATCGACTCGCTCGACGTGTCCATCAACAGGCTGACGAAGCCGAGCGTCCACACGCCGCGGGGGATTCGCGGGCGCATGAGTTCGCGAAAGCCTTTTCAAAACTCGAAAGCGTTCATCAGATCGCCGGCCCTCGCCCTCACCCCCGGCAAGGGCTCCAGCCCGAAACGAAGCGTGATGAATTTGAGGATCGACGTCGTGTCGTAATGCGTGTGGTCGATGTAATGGCGCTTCGCGAACGGCGAGATGATCATCGTCGGAATCCGTGTGCCCGGTCCGAAGCGGTCGCCCTTCGGCGGCGTGACGTGGTCCCAGAAGCCGCCGTTCTCGTCGTAGGTGACGATAATCACGCTCGATGCCCAAAGCGGGCTTGCCTTGACCTTCGCGACGATGCCGGCGATGTGCTCGTCGCCGGAGAGCACGTCCGCGTAGCCCGGGTGCTCGTTGAGCGATCCCTGCGGCTTGTAGAACACGACCTGCGGCAATTCGCCGCGCTCGATGCCGGCGATGAATTCGGTCTCGTCCTTCAGATGCTCGGCGCGGTCGCGCATGCCGGGGGCGAAGCGCGCGAAGTAATTGAACGGCTGGTGATGCGTGATGAAGTTGCGCCCCCCCGGCTCGCGATAGTTGATCACGAGTCGCTTCGCCTGTGGCGGTTGCATGCCATCCTTGACCGCGGCGTCCCACGCGCCCGAATACCACACCCACGTGATGCCCTTCGCCGACAGCGTGTCGCCGATCGTCTTCAACGTCTGCGGCGGCAGCGTGTACTTCGAAGGATCGGCATAACGCGGATCGCCGCCGGGCGCCGGCGGAACGATCGAGGGCTGATACCGCGGTTGCGTCGTGTTCACCGAGTACCCGTCGGGGGTGAGAAGCCCGGCCTGCGCGAATTTCGGCGGACCCTCCAGCACCGATGCCGGCGACGTCGCCGCGCGCGCGAGCCAGCCGTGATCGTCGAGCTTGGCGCGCAGGTTCGCCGGCGCGTTCGGATCGACCGGCGTGCATGCGCAGATCAGCCACATGTGATTCAGGTACGAGCCACCGAACGCGCCCATGAAGAAGTTGTCGGCGAGCGTGTATTCCTGCGCCCACTTCCACATCGGCAGCTTCGAGCCGTCGTAATGACCCATGACGAGCGCGCCGGCGTCACTCGCTTCGACGAATCGGTCGTTGCGCCCGCCGTCGATCTGCTCCTGATTGCGATAGAACGCGTGAATCAGATCGCGCGTCTTGACCGACAGTGGGAGATCGATCGGCAGCGCATCGATGCCAAACGGCCGGTTCGGCAGATCCTTCGGAAACGCGGGGTCCGCATCCGCGGTGTTGCCTTTCCATACCGGCGGCAGATGCGGCAGTGGCTTGCCGCCATGATCGACTTGCGTGTATTGCGACGGTGACGCATTCGCGAGCCCGTTCACCCCGGGAAACATCCCGTACAGGTTGTCGAAGCTGCGGTTCTCGGCGTAGAGCACGATCACGTGCTCGATGCGATCGAGGCCCGCCTGCTTCGTCGAAGGCGGCGTCGCGCAACCGGCGACGAGCAGAATCAGAACGAACGCCACGATGCGGCCGACGCTTCGATGAACGTTCATGCGCATGTCCTTGTTGTTGTCGCGAATCGAGCGCGAGGGCCCGGCCCGCTTGGGCACGAGTCCGACCTCCCCGTCGACGACGTCAGTCGCCGATCAGTTGCCCGCGCGCGGCCGGCAAATCGTCGACGACCTCGGCAAGCCGCGCGACCGCGGCCTCGAGTGATGAAGCGATCGCATCAACGCCGAGCCTGGCGCCGTCCGGATACATCATCAGACGCACCGCGGGCGCGCTTCCCGGCATCGCGACCGCACCAATCGTCAGGATGCCGTCATGCTCGAGCATCTGCATCGCAACGAGTCCAGCGGCCTCGACCGCCACGAGCTTCGGCCGATCGATGCCGCGACGCGAAAGCGCGATATCGAGCACGTCGTCGCCTGCCATCGAAACGCCAGGGCCGCCAAGATAAGCGCGGTTCGCGCCGTAACGGTCCACGAGCACGCCTGCGAGCGTACGCGCCAGCTCACCGGCCTCCTTCACCGGCCGCGGATCAAAGTTGCGAAGCGCGTTCGCGACGCCGGCGTACTGTCCCGCCTGCGCCTCGAGCCCGAGCTCGTAGGCGCGCGAGCCGATCGTCTTGATCAGGTCCTTGCGCCCGGCGAGAACGCCCGCACGCGGACCCGCGACATGCTTGTCGGCGGAGCAGACGCCGATGTCGACGTCGCCCACCTCGAACGTCGGCGGCTCCCCGAAGAACGCAATGCGTGTCGCAAGATGCGCATCGTCGACATACGCGAGCGTATTCGCCGCACGTGGCAACGCAAGCGCACGCTTGAAGTCGTCGAACGGGATGTGTCGCTTCGACGCACTGATCGGCGTGATCAGCACAATGCGCGGAGCGCCGCGCGCCTGCCATGCGCGCTCGAGATCACCGAAATCGTGGAACTCGGTGAGCTCGGCGCCCGCCATGGCGATAGGCCGCACCGTCGAGGGGTGCGACGCACCACCGCGCGGCGCGAACGCGAACACGCGATCGTTTCGCGCGAGCAGTGTCGTGAGCGAAATGAAATTCGCGGCAGAGACGCGGTTGAGAATCAGCGCCGCATGTCGCGCGGAATCGGCTCTCATGTGGCGAAGCGCGAGCGGCTCCGTCTTTCCCTCGAAGCGCTCGAAGAACGGGACGTGGCTGGTCAGATGGGCCACGTCGTCGGCGGTGAGGCCGCTGCCGCGATTCATCCCGGAAAGATCGCGAACGGCGTGGAGACCATGGCTTCGGACGAGATCGCCGACGATGCGTCTCGCGCGAAGCATGCGGACGACCTCGTCGTCGGTGCTTCGCAGGATTTGGCCGCGCGCATAGCGAACGACCGGATCGATGCGGTTGCCGAAACGATCGGTGGCGGACGCGCGTTCTTCGACGGCTTTCAATCCGGGAGTGGCAACCATGGCCGGGTTCCTTTGCGATTGTCGCTTAGGGCAGCGAGAAGTGTAGAGCACCGGTCGATCGGCGATCGAGATGCAGGCTATATGCGCACGAACAGCCGGTTGAATCGTGGCCGGTTTTCGAGCAGGCGCATGCTGCCGGACAGCGCGCGATTGACGATGAAGTAAAGCGCCATCACGCTCACGTAGACCTCGACCGGCGACGTCTGAAGGCGCACGTTGATCTGCCTGCCGATGTCGGTGAGCTCGGACAACCCGATCAGGAACGCGAGCGAAGTGTTGATAACCGTCACGATGTAGCGGCCGGTGATCGCCGGAATCATGTTGAAGAATGCCTGCGGCAACACGACGTACAGTTGAATCTGCACAGGACTCAAGCCCAGCGTGCGCGCGGCTTCGCGTTGCGCGTTCGGCACCGACAGGATGCCGCCGCGGATGTACTCGGCGATGTAGGCCGCCGTGAAGAACGTCAGCGCAACGCCCACGCTGACGCCCTTCGACGTCTCGACGCCGAAGTACGGCGGAACGAAATAGACCCAGAAGATCAGGATCAGAAGCGGCACGCTGCGAATCGCCTGGATGTAGACGAGCGCGGGCAGCGCAATCGCGCGCCGCGGCGATGCGCGCATGACGCCGAGCAGGATCCCGAGGATCGTCGAGCCGACGATCGCGATCGCAGCGATGATGACGGTCAGCAACAGGCCACCGACGTGCCCCTGCGTGAAGAGATCGCCGACAAGCATCCTCTCGATGTTGAGCGGCGTCAGCACGCGTTCCCAGTTCATTTCAGGAGTCAGGAGTCAGGAGTCAGAGGACAGAGGTTCGACGCGACGGAGCTTTCGGTGGCGCGGCGCGTGCCGCGTCATGGATTCAGTCGCTGACGAGGACGGGTTGTGCGATCCGCTCTGTCGCCTGCACATGCCGCGACAGGTAGCGCGACGCCAGCGGACCGAGCCCGGCGATGCCGATGCAAAGCAGAAGGTAGAGCAATGTCGCGCCGATCAGCGCCTCGACGCCACGAAACGCGTACGTTTCTATGTACTTCGTCTGATAGGCGATCTCCGCGACGCCGATCGCCAGCGCGAGGCTCGTGTTCTTGGTCGCGCCGACCATCTCGTTGACGAGCGGCGGCACGATGACACGTAGCGCCTGCGGCAGGATCACGTAGCGCATCCGCGTGCCGAACGTGAGTCCGAGCGCGCGGGCCGCCTCGATCTGGCCCTTGCCGACCGAGTTCAAGCCTGCGCGCACCGTCTCGGCCATGAATGCGCCGTGGTAGATGGCGAGTGCGACGACCGCGGCCGCGAACTCGTAACCGACGTGGCGCATGTACTCGAACAACGGACGCGGCAACAGGTAGAACGCGGAGAAGTACCAGAACAGGATCTGCACGAGCGGCGGCGTGTTGCGGGCGCCTTCGATGTAGAGCCAGCAGAACGGCTCGAGGTACCACTTGCCAAGCCAGCGGATGATGCCGACGAGAAGACCGATCGCGAGTGCGAAGGCGATCGTGAGCGCCGCGAGCTCGACGGTGACGACGAGCCCGTCGAGCAGCCGCACGCCCCACTCGCCCCACAGCACGCCCAGGTCGAACTGGTGCATCGTTGCGCTTCGATGGGTCTGGTTGCCGGCGGGTCAGTGCCAGGTTTCCATCCGGAAGCCGAGCATCTCTTTCGTGAGCTGCATCTTCGTGTTCGGGCCGACCCATTTGTCGAAGATCCTGTCCCATGTGCCGTCGTTCCACAGGTCCTGCAACGCGTAATTGACGGCGTCGCGCCATTTCGAGTCGTTCTCCCGCATGCAAAGCCCGAACGGACCGCCGCCGTAAGTGCCCTCCTTGCCGAGCACGAGGAAGTCATTCGGATTCCTCGCGTTCGCGCGAAAGCCGGCGAGCTGCGTCATGTCGGTCGCCATCGCGTCTATCAGTCCCTGCTGGAGCGCGATGAACGCGTCCGCCTCGGTGTCGAACGTCTGGATCGCCGCGCCGGGCTGCGCCTCCTTGAAATACTTGACCGAGCCCGATCCAATCGATGCGCCGGCGCGCTTGCCGTTCATGTCGGCCACGCTGCGGATCTTGCTGTCCGTCCGCACCATCATCGTCTGCGGCGAATAGAAGTAGTCGATCGAGAAGTCCACCACGTCGTCGCGGCTTCGATAGTGCGTGATCGTCGCTGCGACAAGATCGACGCGTCCCTGCTGCAGCAGCGGAATGCGCGTCGACGTCGTCACCTGGGCGATCTCCGGCTTCGCTTTGAGCCGCTTCGCGATCTCGAGAATGATGTCGTAGTCGAAGCCCACGTGATTGCCGCGCTCGTCGATGAAACCGAAGTACGGCACGGTCGTCGTGACGCCGGCCTTCAGCACACCCGTTTCCTTGACGACTGCGAGTGTCGACTTGGGACATTCGGCGGCAACGGCACCCTGTGAGGACGCGGCGCTCGCCACCGCAACCACGGCAGCGCCCTGAAGGAAACGTCGACGAGATACGTCCGCAAAGCGTTCGTCGCCTTCGGTGGCACTCGTTTCGGGCATGGTGGACCTCCTTCGATCAGGTTTTGTCGCAGGTGGTGCGGGGCCGACGGTGCGCTGCGCATTCGCCATCGGCCGAGTCAATGCGTCAGGATCTTGCCGATGAATTGCCTCGTTCGATGCTCCTTCGGCGCGGCGAAGAAAGCGCCGGGTGAGCCGATCTCGACGATGCACCCCTCGTCCATGAAGACCACGCGGTCGGCGACTTCGCGCGCGAATCCCATTTCGTGCGTCACGATGCACATCGTCATGCCGTCCTGCGCAAGCCCGCGCATCACGTCGAGCACTTCCTTGATCATCTCGGGATCGAGCGCCGACGTCGGCTCGTCGAAGAGCATCACCGCGGGCTCCATGCAAAGCGCCCGCGCGATCGCGGCCCGTTGCTGTTGTCCGCCCGACAGCGTCCCCGGATAGTCATCCGCCTTGTCGTCGATGCCGACGCGCGCGAGCAGCGTGCGGGCGCGCGCCACGGCTGCGCGGCGCGAAAGCTTGCGGACCTTGAGCGGCGCGAGCACGAGGTTTTGCAGGATCGTGATGTGCGAAAACAGGTTGAGCTGCTGGAACACCATGCCGACTTGCGCATCGCGCGTATGCCCGCGCGGATCGCTGTCGACCGACACGCCGTCGATCACGATCGTACCCGCGTCGACCGATTCGAGCCCGGCAATGCAGCGAAGAAGCGTGCTCTTGCCCGACCCGCTCGGGCCGCACACGACGACCACTTCGCCGGTCGCGACATGGAGCGTCACCTGCGAGAGCACCTGGTGCGCGCCGAACCACTTGTCGACGCCGTCGATCGCGATCATCGGTCGACGGTTTTAATACAATCGGTCGCGAAGGGCAACCACGAAGCGTCTGCACCGCATGCGAACACCCGATTTGCAGGGACGAGCGAAGCGATGGACCGCGTCGCGCTGATCGGCACCGGCGGATCGATCGCGACGTTCGGTCGCCACGCGCTCGATCTCTGCGACTATGGCGCGCATGCGACACCGAGTGAGCTTGACCGGCTGCTCGACGCGTTTCGCAAGCTGCTCGGAGATTTCGATATCGTGACGGTCTCCTTTCGTGCGATCGACAGCGTCGCGATGGATCCCCCCACGTGGATCGCGCTCGATCGAACGATCGCATCGACGCTCGCTGCCGATCCATCGATCCGTGGCGTCGTCGTCACGCACGGCACGTCGACGCTCGAAGAGAGCGCCTACTTCCTGCATCTCGCATCGAAGGCGCGCGTTCCGATCGTTGTCGTCGGATCGCAGCGGCCGCCGAACGCGCTCGGCTCCGACGCGGGCATCAATCTCGTCAATGCGCTTCGCGTGGCCGCCTCGCCGGCCGCGCGTGATCTCGGCGTGCTGGTCGTCATGGATGACGAAATCCACTGTGCCCGCGACGTGACGAAGACGTCGAATTTCGCGCTCGACGCGTTTCGCTCGCCCGGCATCGGCCCGCTCGGACGCGTCGATCCGGACGGACGGGTCGTCTTCGACCGTCGCCCGCTTCGTCGCCACGCGCCTTACACCGAATTCGCCGTGGCGGCCGCCGAAGCACTGCCGAGCGTCGAGATCGTTGCGTGCTATGCCGGCGCGAGTGCGATCGCCGTCGATGCGTTCGTCGCAGCGGGCGTTCGCGGCATCGTGTTCGCCGGTACGCCGCCCGGGCGCCCGTCGCCGGCGCAACGTGCCGCACTCGCCGAAGCCGTGCGGCAGGGCGTGCTCGTCGTTCAGTGCAGCCGCGCGCGCGGCGCGATCGTGCCGCGCGACGACGATCGCGCGCACGGCTTCGTCGGCGCCGATACGTTGACGCCCCAGAAGGCGCGCGTGCTCGCGATGCTCGCGCTTTCGCAGACGAACGATCGCGATGCGATCGCGCGAATGTTTCGCCAGTACTGACCAACCGATCTCCCAGGCCGCTGGCCGGCGCCTGGTCGACCCGGCCGACGCGCGGCGGCCCGATCTTGGCGATCCGTTAGATCGCCGTGAGATCGGCGGCGGCATCGTACGAGCCATCGCGAACGACCGGAGCTCGCCAACGCGACGCGTCGGATCGCACCCGATTGTGGAAACGTCGAGTGACGCGGCTCGATCCATGCTGATGGAAGGAGAACCATGATGTCGCGAACCGATATGGGCGGATGTGCGCGCCGCATGGCGCTGCCTCTGGTCTTCGCGGTTCATTCCATCGCTTCACCGGCGCAATCGCTCGACCGGGATGCCGACGCGCTGCTCGCCATCGATCAGCATCGATCGATCGTCGTCGAGCGCATCGTCGACACGTGGGGCGCCAGGCTCGCGCAGTCCAGCGCGCTGGTTTCGATCGACGAGTTGCGCAGCCGACTCATGGCGCTTCGCGCCGATCGGCTGCTCGCCGCCACCCTCGCCGGGACGCTCGACGGCGTGCGCGAGGTGCTCGGCGTCGCAGACGCAGGCACCCGGCCGGGCCTGCAGCAAACCAAGGCACTCGGCGACAGCAGCATCGATGTCGTCTACACGCCGGTGACGCCGTGCCGGCTGGTCGAAACGCGCGGCACGTTCGCTGCCGTGTACCAGGGTGACGGCTCGCCGAGCCACAAGGCGATTCCCTTCACGCCCAACGAAATTCGCAGCTACACCGTGCAAGGCGGCAACGGCGTATGCCTGACGCAACTGCCGGCCGGGCTCGAGCCCTCGGCGGTGCAATTGCAGGTGTTCGGCATCCCGACCACGAGCAGGTCCGGCGACATCGAGATCCTGCCGCAGGGCGCGAGCTTCGGCAGCACGGCGACGATGGTGTACGTCGGAAGCATCGCCTTCAATACCGTATCGACCGCGGCACGCGTCAATCTCGCGAACAACGAGATCAGCGTGCAGGTCCGCGGCGGCGGCGCGCATCTGGCGATCGACGTCGTCGGCTACTTCGCGGCGCCGAGCGGCAACGGCGGGAAGTTCTTCGCGCAGGGCGGCAATGCCTTCGGCACCGTGGCGACACTCGGCGTGCTCGACAATCAGCCGGTCGAAATTCACGCCAACGGTCAGCGTGTCGTGCGCTACGAGCCGACCACCACCAGCCCGAACGTGATCGCAGGCGATCCCAACAACGCCGCCAGTGCGAATCCTGGGCAAACGATCGGCGGCGGCGGCGACGCGGGCAACAATTGTTACGATCCGTCGACCAAGACGTACTCGCTGTCGTGCGGCAATGTGACCACGGGCGCCTTCGCTACGGTGGCCGGCGGTTATGCCAACGCTGCCGGCAGCTTTGGCGCGATCGCAGGCGGAACGAGCAATGTCGGCGGATTCGCTGCATCCATCGGTGGAGGAAGCGAGAACACGGCGCTCGACTTCGGAACCGTCGCGGGCGGCCAGGCCAACCAGGCGAGTCTGAATTACGCGAGCGTCGGAGGCGGATCGCTTAACACGGCGAGCGGTCTTGCGTCGACGATCGCCGGCGGCTCCGGCAACAGCGCGAGCGGCTCCTACGCCTTCGTCGGCAGCGGACAGCACAATCATGCCGACGGCGACTACAACGCCGTCGTGGGCGGGATCGACAATCAGGCGTTCGGCGCGTACAGCGTGATCGCCGGCGGCGCAGGCAACATCGTCACGTCGAACGCAGGGGCGAGCTTCGTTGCCGGCACGCTGGTGCACGCAACGCACATCGGCCAGTTCGTCTGGGCCGACAATCAGCAATTCATCTTCGACCCCGGAAGCCCGCCGAGCGGATTTTCGGATCCGACCAACACCTTCGCGGCACGCGCGACGGGTGGCGTCTGGTTCGTCACCGGCATCAACAGCTCCGGTGTGCCGACGACGGGTGCTCGCTTCCACCGAACGGCGGCTCGTGGGGCTGCACGAGCACGCGCAACGCGAAAACGGATTTCGAACGGGCCGACGCAGCCCGCATGCTCGATCAGGTGGTCGCCCTTCCGGTCCCGCGCTGGCGCTTCAAGGGCGAGCCCGCGAATCTGAGGCACGTCGGTCCGATGGCCGAAGACTTCTACGCCGCGTTCGGTCTCGGCCGCGACAACAAGACGATCGCAACCGGCGACGTGGAGGGCGTGGCGCTTGCGGCGATTCAGGGGCTCAACGCCAAGCTCGAAGCGCGCATCGCCGATCAGGAACGAGAGATCGACGAACTGCGTGCGACGATCCGCGACCTGGTGCGCAGTGCGCGACAGTGACCGCTGGCCCTAACGCAGCGTCACCGTCGCGCGCACGGTGCCCGCGCGCTCGTGACGCGCGACGACGCCGATCGTCATGCCCGGCTGCCCGCGCACGATCCACTCGCGCTTGATGCGATCGTCGGTCGCGTTGTAATCCGGCCAGAACGACACGCCGGTGTGCTTGTAGGCCTTGCCTTCGAGCTGGCCGATGTCCTCGCGCGCCTTGCCGGTCGCAAGGGATGCGCCTTCCGGAAGCTCGACTTCGGCGAAGATGCCGCGCACGGTCTTGCGTGCGAGCGCACGCTTTGCGACGTACGTCGGCAGCCATCCGGTGTTCTGGATGACGAGCGTCAATTTCCATGCGTCGTCGCTTACCCGTTCCGCATCGGCATGCACGAGCTCGAGCTTGGGCGAGCAAAGTGCCTGCCATAAGAGCCAACGCGGGAATTTCGCGATCTCGCGCTCGAGCAGCGGCAGCGGCGGATTGCCGAACGCGTGGAACCGGTCCCAGCCGCCGATGTCGAGCTTGCCGAGTTGCGGATGCGTGAAGGATTTCCATCCGTGGTGCGCGGCGCCGTGGAGCTTTTCCAGGTTCCAGCGATAAAGCTTCAAATCGTCGTCGAGCGAATGGTCGCGAAACCAGTCGATGAACTTGTAGTCGGTGATCCCCGCCTCGCGCATCGGCGACCAGATCTCGACGACCCACGAAAAGATCCCGAGGTGCTCGTAGATCCAGTCGAATGTTCCGCCGATCACGCTCTTCGGGTGATAACGGAATTCGTGAAAGACCGAGATCGCCGGATAGCCGGTTAGCTTCGTGCCCTCGCGTCCCGCGCGCTGGTAGAACCACAGGTCCTCGGCGTCCATCTCGTCGTCGGACATGTGCTCGAACGGACGCAGCAGCACGCCGCTCCAGGTGTGGAACGTCGTGCCCGCCGTGATGTTCGGATGCCTGACGACGAAGTCGACGACCGCGCGAATCTCCGGCTCCGACGTCGGATACGGGCCGGCGCCGAGCTGCTCGAATTCCTGACGCCAACTCGCCGGAAAATTGCGATTGAGATCGAGTTGCTGGCGCGACCGCTTGATGCGCAGCGTATAGCCGTCGTAATTGTCGTAGCGACCCTCGGGAAGGATGCGGTAATAGGTGCCGCCGATTTCGGTCGGGTCGCGGCGCACCATCAAGTCGGGTGCGTCGGGATGCGCTTTCCAGATGCCGTTCGGATCTTCTACGCGCATCTGCAGGATCCGCCCGTCGCCGTCAATGTCCTCGACGCTCAAACCCTCGGGCTCCTCCTCGTCGAGCGGATACGGACGCGTGCTCGAACGCACCCATTTCGGCTTGTCGGCGAGCGCCCATTCGGCGCCGTCCGGATTGATGCGTGGGCACACGTAGAACGTCCGCGTATCGAGCGCGCGCGTGACCTCGTCGTCACTACCGTACCGCGTGACCAGCATGTCCAGGAAGTAAAGCGCGGCGGCCGACGCGGCGACTTCGGTCGAATGAATATTGCCGTCGACCCAGAATGCCGGCTTCTCGTTCGCGGGCCCGGTCGCCGAGTTCGTCATGGTCAGCACGAAGATATCCCGCCCTTCGTGGCTCTTGCCGATCGATTCGATGCTCACGAGGTTCGTATGCTCGCGCGCGAGCGCGTGCAAGAGCGCGGTCAGCTCGTCGTAGCGATAGAAGCGGTCGAAGGCGATCGTAGGCATGAAGCTAACCGCGAACGTGACGGCAGCCGACCGACGCGCGATCGGCGCAAAGACGAAAGACTCGCATCTTACGACACGCCCGCTATTGCTTGGCGTCGCTCCATCCGCCGCCAAGCGCCTTGTAAAGCGAGACGAGATCCCGGTCGAGCGCCCCATCGCTCTCCGAGAGCTGATCGCGCGTGGTGAGTACTGTTCCCTGCGCGGCGAGCACCGGCGTGAAATCGATCAATCCCGCCTTGTATTGGCCGAATGCCACGCCGTGCGCACGCTCCGCTTCGGCGAGCGCGTCGGTCAACGCGCGATGCTTCGCTTGCTCGTCGCTGTATCTCGTGAGCGCGTTCTCGACGTCGGAAAGCGCGCCGAGCACCGCCTTGCGATAAGCGAACAGCGCCTGCTGCGTCTTCTCCTCGTTGACGCGAATGTTGGCGCGTATCTTCCCGCCGGCGAAGATGGGCCACGAGATCGCCGCCGTGGCGCTGTATTGCCGGCTCGAAAGATCGAGCAGGTGCCGAAGATCGAGCGATACGAAATCCAGCACGCCGGTCAAATCGAACTTCGGATAGAGATCGGCGACGGCGACGCCGATCTCCGCATTCGCCGCCGCGACCTGGCGTTCGGCGGCGCGGATATCCGGCCGGCGCCGAAGCAGATCGGAGGGCAGCCCGACCGGAACGTTCGGCGTACCGGCGGGCACCGGGTTGGGTTTCGCGAGCTCGGCCTCAAGCGTTTCCGGCGGCTGGCCCAACAGCACGCCGAGCGCGTGCACCTGCGCCAACGCTTGCGCGTCGAGCTCGGGCGGCATCGCCTCCGCGAGCGCGAGCTGCGCGCGCTGCTGGCGAACGTCGAGCTCGGTGACGAATCCCGATTTGCGACGGGCTTCGGTGAGCGCCAGCGTCTGGCGCTGGCGCGCGATCTCCTCCCGCGCGATCGCGATCTGCCGCTGCACCGTGCGCAGCGCAAGGTAATCGCTCGCGACTTCGGCGGCCACGCTGACTTCGCTGTCGCGGCGGTCCCATACCGCCGCTTCCGCGTTTGCCTGTGCCGCCTGGACTGCACGCCGTGTTCCTCCGAATAGGTCGATTTCCCACGAAGCATCGAAGCCGAGCGTGTAAGTCGAAAATCCGCTTCCGGGCAGCGAGAAGCCGCCGCCCCCTGCACCCTGCCCGCCATTTCCGCTGTGCCCGCTGCCTGGGTTGCCGCCGAACTGGCTCGCCAGTTGACTGATTCCCGAGTTCGCACTCAGGCGGGTGCGATTGACGTCGGCATCCGCGCCGAGCGTCGGTAGAGCGTTGGCGCCGGCGATGATCGTCTGCTCGCGGGCTTGGCTGATGCGCGATGCAGCGGATTGGAGATCGAGGTTGCCTTCGAGCGCCCGCGCGATCAGCGCGTCGAGCTCGCGATCGCCGAACTGCTTCCACCACGCGCGAAGCTCGGCACGCCCTGCCGTCTGGTCGACCGCGATTCGGGCGGAATACAACGCGGGCATCGGCACTTCCGGCTTCCGATAGTCGGGGCCAACCGCCACGCACGCCGAGAGCACGCCGGACGCGAGCAGGATGCCGGAACGCGCGCGCATCAGACGCTCCCGGCCATGGTTCCAGCCTGGCCTTTGCGCATCACTAGCAGAAGCGGGATCGCGCACACGACGATGGCCATCAGGACGTAGAACACGTGCACGTACGACAGCATCGCGGCCTGCTGCTGCACGGATCGATAGAGCGTGCCCATCGCGGGCGCGTTCGCAGCGGCGCCCGCTCCGGCCGGCGTCTGGCCGCCCATGGCCTGCGTCAACGCCCTCGTCGCCGCAACGTAATTGGAATTCAGCGGATTGAGCGTTTCGACGAGCCGCGATTGATTGATCTGCTCGCCGCGCGCAAGCATGATCTGGACGATCGAGATGCCGATCGCGCCTCCCAGGTTGCGCATTACGTTCATCAGCGCCGAAGCCTGGTTGTTCTCCTCCGGCCTGAGCCCGACATAGGCGATGGTGCTGACCGGAACGAACAGGAACGGCAGCCCGATCGACTGGACCGTGCGCACGTAGGCCGCGCTGTAGAAGTCCATGTCGGTCGAGAGGTGGCCCATCTGCCAGAAGGCAAACGCTTCGACGAAGAATCCGAAGGCGATCAGCAGGCGCAGGTCGACGCGACTCATCGCGAAGCCGACGATCGGCATCCCGATCACGGTGGCGATGCCACCGAGCGTCAGCGCGAGACCGGCTTCGGTCGCGCTGTAACCAAGGACTTCCTGCAGGAGCTGCGGAATGAACTGCGTCGTGCCGATCAGCACCATGCCGACGGTCAGCAGCAGTGCGCTCGCGATGGCGAAATTTCGCTGGCGGAAAAGATGGATGTCGACGATCGGCTGTCGTTGCATCAGCTCCCACGGCACGAGCGCGACGAACGACAGCGCGCTCACGATCGCGAATCCGGTGATGACGGGCGACGCGAACCAGTCGCTGCGCTGGCCGCGATCGAGCGTGATTTCGAGGGACGCGAGGAACAGCGCCACGAGAACGAAGCCGACGTAATCGACGCTTAAGCCCCCGCGGCGCAAGTCGGCCGTTCGATCACGCACCGCCTTCGGCTCGTCGACGAACAGCGACACAAGGAAGAGCGAGCCCAGCCCGATCGGAAGATTGATCAGGAAGCACCAGTGCCACGACAGTTGGTCGGTGATCCAGCCGCCGAGCGTGGGTCCCATGATCGGCGCGCTGACGACGACGAGACCATAGGAGGCGAACGCGACTCCGCGCTTGCTCGGCGGAAACGTATCGGCGAGCATCGACTGCTCGACCGGGGCAAGGCCGCCGCCGCCGATCCCTTGAAGCACGCGCGCGAGGATCAGCAAGCCCAGGTTCGGCGAGAGCGCGCAAAGCAGCGACGACCCGGTGAACAGCGCCACCGAGATCATGTAGTAGCGCTTGCGCCCGATCACGTCGGCGAGCCAGCCGCTCGTCGGAACGACGACCGCGGTGGCGATCAGGTAGCTCGTCACGATCCACGTCGCCTCGTCGTACGTCGCTCCGAGGTTGCCCGCGATATGGGCGAGCGCGACGTTGACGATCGTGGCGTCGAGCACGACCATCAGCGTCGCGAGCGAGATGACCGCGACGATGCTCCACGGATTGCGATCGCCCGCGACCGAGCGCGCGGACGTCCAGCGATAGCGCGTCTTCTTCGCGGCCGTGGCCATTCACCGTTCCTCGCGCCTCGAGTGATTCCTGTCCGCGATCATCGAACGTGCACCGTCGGAACCACGCTCATCCCCGGGCCGAGCGCGTAACGCGAATCGAGCGGCCCGTCGAACACGATCTTCACGGGGACGCGTTGAACGACCTTGACGAAATTCCCGGTCGCGTTTTCTGCGGGCAGCACCGAGAACGCCTGTCCCGCGCCGCGCTGGATGGAATCGACGTGACCGCGAAAGGCGACCTGCGGATAAGCGTCGACCTTGATGTCGACCTTCTGTCCCGGCCGGATGAGGTCGAGTTGCGTCTCCTTGAAGTTCGCGGTGATCCACACATCGAGCGGCACGATGGCCAGCATCTGCGAGCCCGGCGATACGGTGTCGCCGACGGCGACATTGCGCGTCGCGACCGTTCCGTCGACCGAAGCCACGATCCGCGTATAGCCGAGATTGATCCGGGCCTGGTCGACCTGCGCCTGCGCAGCCTCGAGCCCGGCCTGCGCCGCGCGGATCTGCGTTTGCGCCGCGTCGATCTGCGACAAGGCGACCTTGATCTGCTTGTCGGCCGTATCGCGCTGCGATTTCTCGGTGACGAGCGCGGCGCGCGCCTGATCGAGTTGCTGGCCGGCGACCGCCGAGGGCAAGTCCTTCTGCAATTGCCGGTAACGCGCAAGATCGCTCGCCGCCTTGTTCTGCCGAGCGACGGCGCCGGACGCCGCCGCCCGCGCCTGCTCGTAGCCCGCCTGCCGAACACGCGTGTCGGCTTGCGCCTGCGCGAGTTGCGCCTGCGCCTGCGCTTCCTGCGCCTGTGCCTGCGCAAGGCGCGCGTTCGCCTCGTCGCGATCGATCTCGACCAGGACGTCGCCCGCGTGCACCCGCATGTACTCGCGAACGTCGACGCGGCTCACGCGGCCACTGATCTGCGGCGAGACATGGACGATGTGCGCATCGATGTAGGCATCGTCGGTGCTTTCGTAGTTGCGGGCGTGCAGCCACCAGAGGACGCCGCCGATGGCGACGAGCACGAGAACGGCGACCGCGATGGCGACGAACAAGCGCTTCTTGCGGGGGTCCATCCCGGATTTTTTCTTCTCGCCTTCGCCGTCGTCACGTCCGGCGGAACCGTCGTCGGTGTCGCGGGTCGGCTCGTCCTCGCCGTTGCCGGCACGGCGATGGCTTCGCTCGCCCTGGTCGTCGCTCGCAGCCTCGGCTTGCTCACGAGGCATGGCGTGTCCCGCTCGATCGATGCCGCGCACGGCCAAGTTGCCTGGCCCCGCCGGTTGTCCACCGCTTCAACAATCGCTGCAAACGGGGCGGCGGCTTCATCGATCGGTTGCGGTCATTGTGCTTTTGATGGATGTGGACATCCGCACCAATCGAAAAGTGCGGCGTTCACGCTTCCGGGGCGCTCGATGGCGTGGGATGCGCAAATGCCGTATATTCATACGGTATGGCATCGCCCGACCTCCTGCCGGCCTATGCCGAGCTCCACTGCCTGTCGAACTTCTCGTTCCTGCGCGGCGCGTCGCACCCGGAAGAGCTCGTCGAGCGCGCGAAATCCGAGGGATACGCTGCGCTGGCGCTGACCGACGAGTGCTCGCTTGCCGGCGCCGTGCGCGCGCATCTTGCGGCGAAGGACGCCGGATTGCCGCTGATGCTCGGCAGCGAATTCACGCTCGACGACGACGTGAAGCTGGTGTTGCTCGCGACCGATCGCGCAAGTTACGGCGATCTTTCGCAATTGATCACCCGCGGGCGACGCAATGCCGGCAAGGGCACGTATCGGCTGACGCGCGACGACGTCGCGCAATGCGCATCGTCATGCCTTGCGCTATGGCTGCCCGCGATTGATTTGCGCATCTCGGGAATCGACGATGCGCTGCGTCGCGACGCCGCGTGGGTGCGCGAGGTGTTCGGCGATAACGGATGGATCGACGTCGAGCTCCACGCGCAGGCGGGCGACGCCGCGAGGCTCGCGCAATGCGAGGCGTTGTCGACGTTCACCGGACTTCCGCTCGTGGCTGCCGGCGACGCGCACATGCACGTGCGCGCGCGCCGCGCGCTGCAAGATACGCTGACGTCGATCCGGCTCGGCGTGCCGTTGTCGGAATGCGGGCACGCGCTGTTTCCGAACGGCGAGCGCCATCTGCGCTCGCGCGCGCGGCTTGCCAGCGTCTATCCGTCCGCGCTGCTCGAGGAGACGGTGCGAATCGCGAAGCGCTGCCACTTTTCGCTCGACGAGCTTCGCTACGAGTATCCGGACGAGATCGTGCCGCACGGCGAGACACCGACTACGTGGCTGCGCAAACTCGTCGAGGCAGGGTTGTCGGAGCGATACCCCAAAAAGGGGCCAGGCTCGAATTCTGGTCGTGCGAAGGAATCGAGCGTGGCCCCTTTTTCGCTGTGTGGGGGAGAGCCGGATTTTCTGCATGGCGACACCACCTTCCGCTGCACGAGCGTCCCGGCGAACGTTCGCGCGCTGATCGACTACGAGCTCGCGCTCATCGCCGAGCTTCGCTACGAACCGTATTTCCTCACGGTGCACGACATCGTCGCGTTCGCGCGCGAGAACAAGATTCTCTGCCAGGGACGCGGCTCGGCGGCCAACTCGGCGGTCTGCTACGCGCTTCGCATCACCGAAGTCGACCCGGCGCGAAGCGAGATGCTGTTCGAGCGTTTCATCAGCAGGGAGCGCAACGAGCCGCCGGACATCGACGTCGACTTCGAGCATCAGCGGCGCGAGGCGGTGATGCAATACGTCTACGACAAGTACGGCCGCCACCGCGCGGCGCTTGCCGCGACGCTCGTCACCTATCAACCGAAGAGCGCCGTACGCGACGTCGGGCGCGCGTTCGGCCTCGATCTCGCGCAGCTCGATCGCCTGAGTGGCGTATTCGCATGGTGGGATGGTCGCGCGATCCATCGCGATCGCATTCGCGAGGCCGGCTTCGATCCCGAAAATCCGGTGCTGCGACGCGTGATCATCCTCGCCGGTCATCTGCTGGGCTTTCCGCGCCACCTGTCGCAGCACGTCGGCGGCTTCGTCATCGCGCGCGATTGTCTCGAGCGCATGGTGCCGGTCGAGAACGCCGCGATGGAAAAGCGCACGGTCATCCAATGGGACAAGGACGACCTCGACGCGATGGGACTGCTCAAGGTCGATTGCCTCGCGCTCGGCATGCTCTCCGCGATTCGCCGCGCGCTGGAGATGGTGTCGTCGTGCCGCGGCAAGACACTTCGGATGGAAGACATTCCGCCCGAGGACCCCGCGGTCTACGCGATGATCCAGAAGGCCGACACGATCGGCGTATTCCAGATCGAATCGCGCGCGCAGCAGTCGATGCTGCCGCGCTTGAGGCCCGCAACGTTCTACGACCTCGTGATCGAGGTCGCCATCGTGCGGCCCGGCCCGATCCAGGGCGGCATGGTGCATCCGTATCTGAAACGGCGGCAGAAGCTCGAGCCGGTCACGTATCCGAGCGATGCGGTCAAGAGCGTGCTCGAGCGCACGCTCGGCGTGCCGATCTTCCAGGAGCAGGTGATGCAGCTCGCGATCGTCGCGGCCGGTTTCACGCCGGGCGAGGCCGATCGGCTGCGTCGTTCGATGGCCGCATGGAAGCGCAAGGGCGGCTTGCAGGTGTTCGAGCAGCGACTCGTCGACGGCATGAGCGAACGCGGCTACGACGAGGCGTTCGCGCGCCAGATCTACCAGCAGATTCTCGGCTTCGGCGAGTACGGCTTTCCCGAGTCGCATGCGGCATCCTTCGCGCTGCTCGTTTACGTGTCGTCATGGCTCAAGCACTACGAGCCGGCGGCATTTTGTGCGGCGCTTCTCAATTCGCAGCCGATGGGCTTCTATGCCCCTGCGCAGCTCGTTGCCGATGCACGTCGGCACGAGGTGGTCGTGCTGCCGCCAGACGTGACGGTAAGCGAGTGGGATTGCATATTGGAAGATCAGTGCCAGAGATGTATTTCCCGAGCGAGTGTGATGATTCACGACAGCCGAGCCGGGAAATACATCTCTGGCACTGATTTTCCAGCGTCTGGCACGGATTTTCCGGCGCTCCGTCTCGGGCTTCGCCTCGTTCGCGGCCTCACCGAAGCGGGCGCGAAGCGCATCGTCGAAGCTCGTCAAGCGCAGCGCTTCGCCAGCGTTGCCGACCTCGCGTATCGCGCGAAGCTCGACCGTCGCGACCTGACCGCGCTCGCCGACGGCGATGCGCTCGCGTCGCTCGCGGGTCATCGTCATGATGCAACGTGGGATGTCGCCGGCGTCGAGCGATTGCCCGCGCTGCTCGATGGCGCGACCTTCGACGAAGCGAAGCCTTCCCTGCCCCCGCCCACCGAAGGCGAGGACATCGTCGCCGACTACCGCCGCCTCGGCCTCACGCTCCGGCGTCATCCGCTCGCGCTGTTGCGCTCGAAACTGCGCGCACGACGACTCGCCACCGCCGACGACGTCCGAGCTGCGCCGCACGGGCGGCTCGTGCGCACGGCAGGCATCGTCATCGGACGCCAGCGCCCCGACACGGCAAGCGGCGTCATCTTCGTGACGATCGAGGACGAAACCGGCGCATCGAACATCA
The DNA here is from genome assembly GCA_035308425.1 of Casimicrobiaceae bacterium. Lineage (GTDB taxonomy): Bacteria > Pseudomonadota > Gammaproteobacteria > Burkholderiales > Casimicrobiaceae > VBCG01. The sequence goes on from DATGGP010000069.1 coordinate 38,430, forward strand.
TCGTCCGCCGCGAGATCAGCGAGCGGCAACGGCGCGAGCTTCTCGGCGCGCGGCTTCTTGGCGTGTACGGGACGATCGAGCGCGAAGGCGAAGTGGTCCACGTGCTCGCGGGTCGTCTCGTCGACCTGACGTCGATGCTCGGCACGCTGCAAACGCGATCGCGCGATTTCCATTGAACTTGAAAGCCGCGCAGCGGATGCACAGATGCGAGCCCGGATAGAATGCCGGCGGCCTCCTCCCCGGTCGCAACATCACGCTTCGCTGAGCGGCCTCACGCGGATCTACCGTCCGCTCGCCGACGAATGGTCGGTGTACGATAATTCGGGCCTCACCCCACGACTCGTCGATAGCGGCCCATGACGACGAAGGTTACCGGGAAACCGGAGAGCGAGTTCTCGCGCGCCGTCGGTCGCGCCCTGCGTCGCGCCGCCGCTCGCGCCCGTAAAACGGCACGCATGTGCGGCACGCCGATAATGTCATGAAGAACGGAAAGGTCGTCGCGATCAAGCCTTGACCTCGCACGCTTTACCGCGTGCGTGCCATGCGCCGCAAGGAGTAAAATCATGCTTGCGGTCGAGCCCGCCACGTCGGGCACGGTTTGCCGTCCGCCGCGGTCCAAGCCTTCATGAAGCCCGACTTCGATCTTGCCGTCATCGGTGGCGGCGCTGGCGGTCTCGGTGTTGCCAAAGGCGGCGCAAAGCGCGGCGCGAAGGTCGCGCTGATCGAACGGGATCGCCTGGGCGGCGACAGCCTCTGGCACGGCTCGGTTCCCTCGAAAGCGTTACGAAAATCGGCGCGCGTCGCCTACGCGATGCGCCACGCCGATCGCTTCGGCTTGGCGCCTGCCGATCCGAGGCCGAGCATCGCGCGCGTAATGGAGCGCGTTGCCGAGGTCGTCGCGGGCATCGCCGTGCGCGATAGCCCCGAGCAACTGGCCTCGCTCGGCATCGACATCGTTCAGGGTAGCGGTCGCTTCGTTTCCCCGACCACCTTCGCCGTCGACGGAAGAACGATCAGCGCGAAGCATTTCGTTCTCGCGACCGGTTCGCGTCCCGCGATACCGCCGATCGCCGGTCTTCAGTACATGCCTTACCTGACGAACAAGACGGTGTTCGATCTGCGCGAGCCCGTCGCACGGCTGGTGATCGTCGGCGCCGGTCCGAACGGCAACGAGATGGCGCAGGCATTCCGCCGTCTCGGCACCGAAGTGATCGTCGTCGACATGGCGAACAAGATTCTTCCCCGCGAGGACGCCGACGTGGCGGCCGTCGTGCAGCGCCAGCTCGAGGCCGAGGGCGTCCACTACCGGCTCGGCATCAGCGTCGGCGGCGTGATGCCCGGCGATCCGCACGCGGGCCGCGTGCGCATGACGCTTCGCAATGCCAACGGCGCCGTCGAGCAGCTCGCGGCCACGCATCTTCTGATCGCCGCCGGCCGCGTGCCGAACGTCGAGGACCTCGGGCTCGAGGCCGCCGGCGTGCGAGTCGACAACGGACGGCTCGTCGTCGACGACGTTCTCGCGACCACCAATCCGCGCATCCATGCGGTCGGCGACGTCGCGGGCACGTTTCCCTACACGCATGTTGCCGAGCATCATGCCGAGATCGTGCTTCGCCAGACACTGGCCGGCGCGAGCTGGACGAAGCCCTCCGCAATTGTCCCCTGGTGCACGTACACCGATCCCGAGCTCGCGCGTGTCGGGTTGTCCGAAACGCAGGCGCGCTTGCACGGCATCGACTATCGCGTCTATCGCTATGCGTTCGCGGACGTCGATCGTGCGCGAATCGAAGGCGAGACCGAAGGTTTCGCGAAGCTCGTCACCGATCGGCAGGGGCATCTGCTCGGCGCCGCAATCGTCGGCGCCGATGCCGGCGAGCTCATCGCCGAATGCGTGCTCGTGCTCGGCAAGAAGATGAAGATCGACGACATCTCGGCCGCGATCCACGCGTATCCAACGCGCTCGCAGATCGCGCGCCTCGCCGCCGACGAGCGACGCCGTGACGAAGGCGCGGCGCCATCAGGTGTCAGCGTGCGACGCATCTTCGGTTTCGGTGGGACCTGAACCGCTGCTACAGCGAGCGCGCCGCGATCACTTTTCCGCGCACCTCGCCAAAACCGACGCGATAGTCCTTCGCCTGCGCGTAGCCGGTGAGGATCACCTCGTCGTCGTCCTCGAGAAATCGGCGCTCGACGTCGTTGGCGAGGCGAACGGGTCGCGCTCCGTTCGCGGTGATTTCGAGCAATGATCCGCAGCTTTCGGGCGTTGGTCCGCTGATCGTTCCGGAACCCATCAGGTCGCCGACGCGCACGTTGCATCCGGATATCGTGTGATGCGCGAGCTGCTGCGCGATGCTCCAGTACATGCCACGGAAGTTGTTGCGCGAGATCGTCGAAGGCTTCGCACCGGCCGGCGCGATCTGCGCCTCGAGATGAATGTCGTACGCCTGTGGACCGCTGGTTTCGAGATAAGGGAGCGGCGGGGGATCCTGCGGCGGACCCTCGACGCGAAACGGCTCGAGCGCATCCATCGTGACGACCCACGGCGAAATGGACGTCGCGAACGACTTGCTGTTGAACGGCCCGAGCGGAATGTACTCCCACTGCTGCAAGTCACGGGCGCTCCAGTCGTTCATCAACACCATGCCGAACACGTGCGACAGTGCCGAAGACACCGGAATCGGCTCGCCTGGCGCATTGCCCACGCCGATGACAAACGCCGTCTCGAGCTCGAAGTCGAGCCGCTGCGACGGCCCGAACGTTGGCTTTTGTGCATTCGCAGCCCGCGTCTGCCCGTTCGGCCGCAGCACCGGCGTCCCCGAGACGACGATCGAGCTCGCGCGCCCGTTGTACGCGATCGGAACGTACAGCCAGTTCGGCAGCAGCGCGTGCGCTGGATCGCGAAACATCGAACCGACGTTCATCGCGTGCTCCTTCGACGAATAGAAGTCGGTGTAACCGGGAATCGACAGCGGCAAAAGCATCTTCGCCGCGGACTGCGGCGCGAACGCACGCGCGCGAAGCCTGGCATCGTCGCGGAGTCGCGCATTCTCGGTTTTCAGAAGATCCGTGATCGCGACACGCGCGCGTCGCCACACTTCCGGACCGCGCTCGATGAACGCGTTCAGCGTCGGGCGATTGAAGAGCCGCTCGCCGGGCACGACATCGATCAGTCCCGCCTGTTCGACGACCGACAAATCGAGCACCTGATCGCCGATTGCAACGCCAACGCGCGGCGAATAGTTCGCGGGCGTCGTAAACACGCCGTACGGCAGGTTCTGGATCGGAAAGTGCGAATCCTTCGCGACCGTGACGAACGACTTGAGTTTCGGATCGCCCGGATTCATTCCTGGACCACCCTCCGCGCTGCGCGCTTCGTGGCTAATTCGCGCTCGTGGCGGCCCTTCGCGCTCATCGATGACCGCGATCGAAGCGCTTCGCCAGCCCGCGCCAGCATGTCTGGTAGTCGCGCTGCAACTGAGGTGCTTCGAGCGCGAACGCCGTTGGCTGGATCACGTAGCGGCTTTCGAACATGAACGCGAGCGTGTCGCCAAGCTTCTGCGGCGAGAGCTTCGCCTGTGAGGCGCGCTCGAATGTCGCCGCGTCGGGCCCGTGCCCGGTCATCGCGTCGTGCAGGCTCGCACCGCCCGGCACGAAGCCTTCGGCTTTCGCGTCGTATACGCCGCGGACGAGTCCCATGTACTCGCTCATCGCATTGCGGTGATACCACGGCGGGCGAAACGTGTCGTCGGCGACCTGCCAGCGCGGCGGAAAGACGACGAAGTCGACGTTCGCGGTGCCCATTGTGTCCGATGGCGACGTCAGCACGGTGAAGATCGAAGGATCGGGATGGTCGAAGCTCACCGTGTTCATCACATTGAAGCGCGCCAGATCGTACTTGTAGGGCGCATAGTTGCCGTGCCACGCGACGACGTCGAGCGGACTGTGGTCGATCGGCGCGCGCCAAAATCGTCCACCGAATTTTGCGATCAGCTCGAACGAACCTTCGCGCTCGTCGTAGCAGGCGACGGGTGCCAGGAAGTCACGCGCGCTTGCAAGTCCGTTCGCGCCGATCGGACCAAGCTCGGGCAGGCGAAGCTGCGCGCCGTAGTTTTCGCAGACATAACCGCGCGCGGGCTTCGATTCGTCGGCGAGCGCAATTGCGACGCGCATGCCACGCGGCAGGAGCGCGATCTCGCCAGGCGCAACGTGGAGCAGACCGAGCTCGGTCGCAATGCGCAGATCGCCCGCTTGCGGCACGAGCAATAGCTCACCGTCGGCGTCGTAGAACCAGCGCTCGCGCATCGAGCGGTTTACCGCGTAGACGTGAATGCCGATGCCGGACTGCGCTGCCGCATCGCCATTGCAGGCGATCGTTGCGAGTCCGTCGACGAAATCCGTCGGTGCGTCGGGAAACGGAAACGGATCCCAGCGCAACGGATTTGGCGATGCCTTCGTCTCGATGGGCGAGGTAACAACGCGCGGCTGAGCATAAAGCTCGAACGCGCCGTGCAGGAGCGCGGGGCGAATCCGATAGAGCCACGTGCGGCGATTCGTGTGGCGAGGTGCGGTGAACGCGGTCCCTGAAAGCTGCTCCGCGTAGAGACCGTAGGGCGGCCGCTGCGGCGAATTGCGTCCGATCGGCAAGGCGCCTTCCAGTGCCTCGGTCGAGTGCTCGCTGCCGAAGCCGGATTGGTACGCGAGCGTCACGTCAGTTGTCAGTTGTGACTTGGCATTCACGAGTGTCAACTGTCAACTGACAACTGACTGCACGCCGGCTGCCTGGCAAGCGCGGCCTTGGCCGCGGCCACCGAGCGGATCTCGTGCGAATCGACGCCGTTCTTGATCGCGGTCACCTCGGCGAGGATGGAGATCGCGATCTCGGGCGGCGTGCGGCTTCCGATGAAAAGCCCGATCGGGCCGTGCAGGCGAGCGATCTCTTCGTCGGTGAGCTCGAATTCCCGCAGCCGCTCGCGCCGCTTCTCGTTGTTCGCGCGCGAGCCGATCGCGCCGACGTAGAACGCGGGAGATTTGAGCGCCTCCATCAGTGCGAGATCGTCGAGCTTCGGATCGTGCGTAAGCGCGATCACCGCGCAGCGCTCGTCGAGATGCATCGCCTGCACCGTGTCGTCGGGCATCGTGCGCACGAGGCGAACGCCGGGAACGTCCCACGTCTCGGTGTACTCGTCGCGCGGATCGCAGATCGTCACGTCGTAGCCCAGGCCCACGGCGATCTGCGCCAGGTATTTCGACAATTGCGATGCGCCGATCACGAGCATCCGATAGCGCGGCCCGTGAATCGTGCGCAACACCTTGCCGTCGAACGCGAGACCATCGGACGGCTTCGCCGGATGCAGCGTCGCGAAGCCGGATGCGAGCTCCAGCTTTCGCGCGACGAGATGTCCCATCTCGACTTCGCGCAAAAGCGCGCGCATGCCCGATTCGCGCGTGAGCGGTTCGAGCACGAGCTCGATCGTTCCGCCGCATGGGAGCCCGAACCGGCGCGCCTCATCCGCGGAGACGCCGTACGTGACGACCTGACATTTGGTTGCGCGCTGGCCCTCCTTTCGCGAGCGATCGACGATATCGTCCTCGATGCATCCGCCCGAAACCGAACCGACGACAAGACCGTCCTCGCGCACCGCGAGCATCGCGCCTTCGGGCCGCGGCGAACTGCCCCACGTCTTCACGACCGTCACGAGGAGCACGCGGCGGCCCTCCTCGACCCATGCGGCGCTCTTGCGCAGAACCTCCAGATCGACGTTGTCCATTATCATCTCCTATCGATAGCCGCGCGTGTAAAGCACGATCAGCACGACGACGAGTGCTGCGATCGCCGCGTAGCGAATCCATGTCGCGCCGCCCGGCGGCGTGATCGGCGTCGGCGGCGCTTCCGGCGAGACGGGCGAGGCCGGTGCTGCGCGCGACGCGCTGCCCGCCACGCCCGGCTGCATGTCGAAACGCGCGACGAAGCGCGCGAAGAAATCGTCGGCGAGCTTCGCCGCCGCACCGTCGACGAGACGCGAGCCGATCTGCGCGAGCTTGCCCCCCACCTGCGCCTTCGCGCGGTACGTGAGCGACGTATGCTGCTCGCCCTCGGGCGCGAGCGTTACGTTCGCTTCGCCGCGCGCAAACCCGGCCGCACCGCCCTTCCCGTCGAAACGCAAGGTATAGCTGTTCGGCGCAGCCACGTCGCTCATCGACATCTTCCCGTTGAAGCGCGCGGACACCGGACCCACCCGCGCCGACATCACGATCGCGTACGCGTTGTCCCCTTCGCGCTCGAACGATTCGCATCCCGGCAGGCATGCCTTCAGCACCGCCGGATCGTTCAGCGCTTCCCAGACGGTGGCCGGCGGCGCCGGGACGATACGGGTGTTGGACAGTTCCATTGCGGGAAGGCCTCGCGCTAGACGGCCACCGACCGAACGGCTCGGCGGTGCGGCGCGGCGAGCGCCTTCGCGAGATCGGTCAGCGTTTCGAGATTGTGCACCGGAAGGAAGTCATCGACGTAGGGCAGCAGTGCGCGAATGCCCGCCGGCCGCGCCTCGAAGCCGGGATAGCGCAAAAGCGGATTGAGCCACACGAGGCGCGCGCACGACTTGGCGAGCCGCTCCGCCTCGAACGCGAGCCCCTCGCCGGCATCGGCGTCCAAGCCGTCGCTGATCAGCAGCACGACCGCATTTTGTCCAAGCAGGCGCCGCGACCAGCCGCGATTGAATTGCGTGAGGCACACGCCGATCCGCGTACCGCCGGCCCAGTCGGCGACCGCATCGGCGACGCGCGCGAGTGCAACGTCGACGTCTCGATGACGAAGGTGGCGCGTGATGTTCGTAAGTCGTGTGCCGAAGGTGAGCACGTGGACGCGATGGCGGTCGTTGGTGATCGCGTGCAGGAAGTGCAACAGCATGCGCGCGTAGCGATCCATCGACCCCGAAATGTCGCAAAGCACGCAAAGCGGTGGCGGGCGGCGCCGGCGCGCGCGATAGCGAAGCGGTGCGAGTGCGGCATTCGCGCCCACGCTTCGACGCAGCGTCGCGCGAAGATCGATCGCGTGGCCGCGCGAGGACGCGACCGTCCTTCGTACCGGGCGCGCCGGAAGCGGCAGCTTGATCCTGCGCAAGAGCGCCTTGACTTCGGCAAGCTCGTCCGCCGTCATCGTCGCGAAGTCCTTGCGCTGGAGCACCTCGCGGGCCGAGAACGACAGCGCGGCGTCGAGATCGGTCTCGCGCTCGTCGTCGGCTTCCAGCATTGCCGCCGGCGGTAGCATCGCTTGCGCAAGCCGTGCCGGAAGGTCTTCTGCGGCATCCGGCACGCGCCCGCGAATCCTCGGCAATAGTGCGGCGATCATCTTCTCGAGCAGCCGTGGATTGCGCCAGAACATGTCGAACGCCTGCTCGAAGACGGCCAGGTGCTCGCGACGCGAGACGAGGACAGCGGCGAGTGCTTCGCGAAAGTCGGTGCGATTTTCGACGCCGACAGCCTCGACCGCGGCGAGCGCATCGATCACCTTCGCGGGACCGACGGGCAATCCGGCCGCGCGCAGCACGCGGACGAAATAGAGGACGTTGTCGGCGAGATGCGCTTTGTACTCCCTCCCCCCTCCGTGGAGAGGGTTGGAGTGAGGGGTCGATTCGATTGCGCGCGTGCTCATGCAGCCTGCGATTGCGCCTCGCGCACGAGTTTTGTCGCAACGTCGGGTGTGATCGCGGCAACGTCGTCCTGATACTTGAGGAGCGCGCCCAGCGTATCGGCGACAGTCTGCGGATCGAGCGTGATCCGATCGAGCGCGACGAGCGCTTCCGCCCAATCGAGCGTCTCGGCGATTCCCGGCGCCTTGAACAGATCGAGCGTGCGAAGCTTCTGCGTGAACGCTACGACCTCGCGCGCAAGGGACGCCGACGCCGCGGGACATTTGCGTGCAACGATTGCGAGCTCGCGCTGCGCGTCAGGATAGTCGAGCCAGTGATAGAGGCAGCGCCGCTTGATCGCGTCGTGGATCTCCCGCGTGCGATTCGACGTGATCACGACGATCGGCGGCTTCTGCGCGCGGATCGTGCCGAGCTCGGGAATCGTCACCTGGAAGTCGGACAAGACTTCCAGCAGGTACGCCTCGAAAGGCTCGTCTGCACGGTCGAGCTCGTCGATCAGGAGCACCGGTGGCGCACCGTCGTCGTCGGGCGAAAGTGCCTGGAGCAGCGGTCGTCGGAGCAGGAATCGCGTGGTGAAAATGTCGTGCGAAAGCTCGCTGCGCTCGACGCCGCCGGCAGCTTCCGCGAGGCGGATCTCGATCATCTGCCGCGGGTAATTCCACTCGTACACCGCGGCGGCCGTATCGAGCCCCTCGTAACATTGCAACCGCACGAGCGGACGCGCGAGACCTGTCGCAAGCACTTTCGCGATCTCGGTCTTGCCAACGCCCGCCTCGCCTTCGAGGAACAACGGACGGGCAAGCTTCAGCGCGAGGAAGACTGCGGTTGCGAGACGACGCTCGGCGACGTAGTCCTGATGCTCGAGCAACGCGAGCGTTGCGTCGACCGACGTGGGAAGGGATGAGTCCATCGTGCGGATGCGGGTCGCTCTCTCGCGTACCCGTGCCGAATTCTACGGCAGAGCGCATTACCGGCCCGTCGATCAATGGTAGACTAAGTTAGTCCACTACGAGAAAGATCATGAAGGCACGGCGCCAGGTTAACGTGCACGAGGCGAAGACGAATCTTTCGCGTCTGCTGGAAGAAGTGTCGAACGGCGCCGACATCGTGATTGCACGGGCCGGGGAACCGGTCGCGCGCCTCGTTCCGATCAAGCGGCCCCCGGTACGCAAGCCTGGGCTGCTCAAGGGCCGGATACGCATCGCGGCCGACTTCGACGCCCCGCTTCCCGATGACTTGCTGCGCACGTTCGAGGGTCGCAAATGAGCTATCTGCTCGACACCCAGATCTACCTGTGGTTTGTCGCCGACTCGCCGCGGCTCTCACGCGCTGCGAAGGCATTGATCCTGGAAGCGGAACGCGTTTTCGTCAGCGCGGCCTCTATCTGGGAAGCGGCCATCAAGAAAGCCATCGGCAAGCTCGCCGGCGATCCCGACGCGCTGGCTGCGTCAATCGAGCCGAGCGGTTTCGTCGAGCTTTCCATCACGGCCGCGCACGCGGCCCGTGTCGCGCGGCTCCCGCGGATCCACGACGATCCATTCGACCGCTTGCTCGTCGCACAGGCGATGCACGAGCCGTTGCGGCTCATTACGGCGGATCGGCTACTAGCGCGTTACTCGGAACTGGTGGAGGTGGCGTGAGGGCCCGAATGGGCGATACAAAAAATGGGGCAGGCTCGAAATAATTCGAGCCTGGCCCCTTTTTCCCGGATCAGCTCATCGCCGCCACCGCGCGCGACGCCATCACGCCGATCAGATGCGCGCGATATTCGGCCGAGCCGTGCAGGTCGCTGTTGAGCCCACCGGGATCGATCGCAACGCCCTTTGCCGCCGCCGGCGTGAAGCTCTTCGCGAGCGCATTCTCGATCCCGGTCGAGCGAAACACGCACGGCGCCGCGCCGGTCACCGCGACGCGCACGTCGCCGTTCGCAGCGCGCGACACGAACACGCCGACGAGCGCGAACCGTGACGCGGGATTGGGAAACTTTGCGTAGGCCGCGCGCGCGACGACGGGAAAATCAACCCCGGTGATGATCTCGTCAGGTGCAAGCGCGGTCTCGAACATGCCCTTGAAGAAATCGTCGGCCGCGATCGCGCGCTGATTCGTGCGCACCATCGCGCCGGTTCCGAGGACCGCGGCAGGCCAATCGGCGGCCGGATCGTTGTTCGCGAGCGAGCCGCCGATCGTACCCATGTTGCGCACCTGACGATCGCCGATGCCCTCCGCGACTTCGGCCAATGCGGGCATCGCGGCCTTGACGGTATCCGAGGCGGCGATTTCCGCGTGGCGCGTCATCGCGCCGATCACCAGGCGTTCGCCATCCCTGCGAATGCCGCCGAGATCGGGAATTCCTGACAGGTCCACGAGCGTGCCCGGTTGCGACAACCGCAACTTCATCGCCGCGATGAGGCTTTGCCCGCCAGCGAGCGGCCGTCCGCCCGTCGACGCGAGCAAAGACGCCGCATCGGCTAGGCTCTTCGGTTGCGCGAATTCGACTGCGTACATTGCTCTTTCTCCTTACGCGTGACCTTGCGCGTGCCGGATCGCCTGCCACACGCGATGCGGCGATGCTGGCATGTCGAGATGCGCAACGCCAACCGGCGCGAGCGCATCCATGACGGCGTTCATCATCGCGGCCGGTGCGCCAATCGCGCCTGCTTCGCCGCAGCCCTTCGCGCCGAGCGGATTGTGCGTGCACGGCGTCACTTTCGTGCCCACCTTGAATGCCGGCACGTCGTCGGCGCGCGGCAACGCGTAGTCCATCAGGCTTCCCGTCAGCAACTGGCCGCTGTCGGGATCGTAGACGCAGTGCTCGAGCATCGCCTGCCCGAGGCCTTGCGCGACGCCGCCGTGCACCTGCCCTTCGACGATCATCGGATTGATGATGTTGCCGAAATCGTCGGACGCGGTGAAAGCAATGACGTCGACCTTGCCCGTGTCGGGATCGATCTCGACTTCGCAAATATGCGTGCCGGCCGGATACGTGAAATTCGTCGGGTCGTAGAACGCGGTCTCGTCGAGCCCCGGTTCCAGTGTTCCGAGCGGATAGTTGTGCGGCACGTAAGCCGTGAGCGCGATTTCGCCGAACGTCTTGCTGCGATCGGTGCCGGCGACGCTGAACTTCCCGTCCTCGAACTCTATGTCCGATTCCGCGGCTTCGAGCAGGTGTGCGGCGATCTTCTTTCCCTTCGCGATGATCTTGTCGAGCGCCTTGACGATCGCCGTGCCGCCCACCGCGAGCGAGCGCGATCCGTACGTGCCCATGCCGAACGGCACGCGGCCCGTATCGCCATGCACGATGCTGACGTTGTCGATCGGGACGCCGAGACGTCCCGCGACGATCTGCGCGAACGTCGTCTCGTGGCCCTGCCCGTGGCTGTGCGAGCCGGTGAACACGGTCACGCTGCCGGTAGGATGCACGCGAACCTCGCCCGCCTCGAACAGCCCGGCGCGCGCGCCGAGCGCACCCGCGATGTTCGACGGCGCGAGCCCGCACGCCTCGATGTACGACGCGTAGCCCAGCCCGCGCAGCTTGCCGCGGCGCTTCGCTTCGTCGCGCCGTTTCGCGAATCCTGCGACGTCGGCCATCTGCATGGCCGCTTCGAGCGTCTGATCGTAATTGCCGGTGTCGTAGTTGAGCGCGACCGGCGTCTGATACGGGAACGTGCGGATGAAATTTCTCCGGCGAATCTCGTCCTGGGGAATGCCCATCTCGACGCCCGCCTGGTGCACGATCCGTTCGACGACGTACGTCGCTTCCGGACGGCCGGCGCCACGATATGCATCGACCGGTGCCGTATTCGTGAACGCTGCCGTCACTTCGCAGTAAATCACCGGCGTCGTGTATTGGCCCGCGAGCAGCGTCGCGTAGAGGATCGTCGGAATGCACGACGCGAACGTCGACAGGTACGCGCCCATGTTCGCAGTCGTGTGCACGCGCAGCGCGAGGAACTTGCCGTCCTTGTCGAGCGCAAGCTCCGCCTGGGTGACATGATCGCGGCCGTGCGCATCGGCGAGAAACGATTCGCTGCGCTCCGCCGCCCACTTGATCGGGCGATTGATGCGCTTCGACGCGAACACCATCGCCGTCTCTTCCGGATAAAGATAAATCTTCGAGCCGAAGCCGCCGCCCACGTCGGGCGCGATCACGCGAACCTTGTGCTCGGGCAATCCGAGCACGAACGCGGTCATCAACAATCGCTCGACGTGCGGATTCTGGTTCGCGACGTAGAGCGTGTACGAATCGTCGGCGCGATCATACGAAGCCACCGCGGCGCGCGGCTCGATCGCGTTCGGAACGAGCCGGTTGTTGACGATGTCGAGCTTCGTCACGTGCGCGGCCTTCGCGAACGCTGCGTCGACGGCGGCCTTGTCGCCGAGCGCCCACGTGTAGCAGCGGTTGCCCGGTGCGCCATCGTGGATCTGCGACGTGCCCGACGCGAGCGCATCGACAGGATTGACGACCGAAGGCAGCACATCGTAATCGACGACGATCTGCTCGGCCGCGTCTTTCGCCTGCGCGGAAGACTCGGCGATCACCAGCGCGACCGGATCGCCGACGTAGCGGACCTTGCCCTGCGCGAGCACCGGATGCGGCGGTTCGTTCATCGGCTTGCCGTCGGTGCTCGTGATGAGCCACCCGCACGGCAATCCGTTCACGCCGGTCAGGTCGGCGCCGGTGAAGATTTGGACCACGCCCGGCATCGCCTTCCCGTTGACGACGTCGATCGCGCGGATCGTCGCGTGCGCGTGGGGCGAGCGCAGGAAATACGCATACGTCTGGCGCGGCAACGACACGTCGCCCGTGTACTGCCCGGTGCCGGTCAGGAAGCGCGCGTCCTCCTTGCGCAGGACGGGCTGGCCGATGACGCTCGCGAGCGTCGGGGTTTCATTCGTGCCCATGACGCCTCCTACTTGCCCATCACGGCGGCCGCCTGCCGGACCGCCTTGACGATGTTGTGATAGCCGGTGCAGCGGCAGAGATTGCCCTCGAGGCCCGCGCGGATCGCCTCGTCGTCGGCGTGCGGATGGCGGTTCACGAGATCGATCGCGCTCATCACCATGCCGGGCGTGCAGAATCCGCACTGCAACGCGTGGCAGTCGCGAAACGCCGATTGCATCGGATGCATCGTGCCGTCCTCGGCGGCGAGGCCCTCGATCGTGACGACCGACGCGCCTTGCGCCTGCAGCGCGAGAACGTTGCACGCCTTGACCGCCTGCCCGTCGAGATGCACGGTGCAGGCGCCGCATTGCGCGGTGTCGCAGCCGACGTGCGTGCCGGTCAGCGCGAGGTCGTTGCGCAGGAAGTCGACGAGCAGCGTTCGCGGATCGACGTCGGCGCGGACAGGCTTGCCGTTGACGGTCAGTTCAAGAGCGGCCACGTTTCCTCCTTCGGATCCTTGGCTTTGCGCGAATCGCTTTTTTACGATTGTCGCGCCGGCCAACAAGCATACTCCCGCGTTCGCTCGACGCGGAAGAGCCCCGACAACGCGGGCTCGCTACAGCTGCGTTGCGACGGCGTGCATCTTGCTCACATTCGATATGCACATGCGCGTCGCCGTCGCTTTTGCAATCTTGACACGGGTCTCTCGCGCATCGGTAAAACGTGTCGGAGCGCGTCGGAACGAAGCCAGCCTGCGCGTCCGACGAGGAGATCGACATGCCTGATCATTTTCACCCCGTACGCACGCTCCGCCTCGCGGGCCTCGCCTCGGTGGCGCTGCTCGCAGTGGGCTGCGCGACAGTCAACGTGCCCGCACCCACCGCGCAACTTGCCGTTGCGGACGCCGCCATCGCGGACGCCGTGAGCGCCGACGCGGCGCGGTACGACGCCGCGGACCTCGGCAACGCGCAACGCAAGATCGCGCGCGCCCACGACGAAGTCTCGCAAGGGAACTACGCGACCGCGCGCGACCTGGCCGAGGAAGCCGAAGTCGACGCACGGCTCGCCGCCACGCGGTCACGCGCGACGAAAGCGGCCGATGCCGACGCAGCGGTGCGCGCGAGCATTCGCGCCCTGAACGACGAAATCGCCCGTACGCCGCAATGAGGAGTCACATCATGAAACCATGGAACGTTATCGGCATCGCGCTCCCGGCGCTCGCGCTCGGCGCATGCGCGGTGATGCCGGCGCATGACGCCGAAGTCGATGATGCGCGCGCGGCCGTGCGTGCCGCGCAAGACAACCCGCAGGTCGTCTCGCTCGCGCCCACCGAGCTGAATCGCGCGATCGAAGCGATGCGTCGCACCGATGCCGCGTTGGAAAACCGCGAGGACCTTGCGGAAGTCCACCATCTTGCCTATCTGGCATGGACACGTGCCTCGATCGCGGAGGAAACCGCGCGTCTCAAGGCGTCCCAGGCGTCGATCGAGACGGAGAATGCCGAGCGAGACCGGCTGCAACTCGAAGCTCGCACACGCGAAGCCGATCGCGCACGTCGGGAGGCTGCACGGGCGCAGGAAGACGCCGAGCGCGCGCAGGCGCAGGCCGACGTCAATCGCGCGAACGCCGTCGCCGCGCAGCAGCAGGCCGAGGAAGCAGCGAAGCAGGCACAGGCAGCCCGCGAGCAGGCTGAAGCCGCACGCGCTCAGGCGTCTAGCGCGCAGGCCCGCGCGGAATCGCTGCAATCGGCACTCGACGAATTGCACGCGCGTCCGACCGATCGGGGCATGGTCGTGACTCTCGGCGATCTCTTGTTCGACACCGGAAGCGCGCATCTCAATCCGGGCGGCGTTCGCGTGGTCGATCGCCTCGCCGATTTCATGAATGCGTATCCGAAACGGCGCGTGAGCATCGAGGGATTCACCGACAGCGTCGGCAATCCCGGCTCGAACCAGATGTTGTCGGAGCGTCGCGCTGCTGCGGTTCGGCTCGCGCTGATCGATCGCGGAATCGATCCAGCGCGAATCATCGCGCGCGGCTACGGCGAGGAGTATCCGGTGGCGAGCAATTCGAATCCCGCGGGCCGGCAGATGAACCGTCGCGTCGAGATCGTGATCTCGGACGTCAATGGGGCGATTGCGTCGAGGGCACCGACCTATGCAAGCCCCCGTGGTTAAGCATAGAGTTTGGGGTCAGGATGTGTTTCCGTACGCTTTGTTCGGAAACACAGTCTTTGACCCCAGTTCCAACCCTAATGCAAATTCGCAACGAATTGCGCCAGCTCGTCGATCTGCTCGTCCGACAGCGTGCTCGTCACGCTCGTCATGTTGCCCGCGTCGTTGGTGCGGCGCTTGTTCTTGAAATCGAGTAGCTGCTTCTTGATGTACTCGTAGTGCTGGCCAGCCTCGCGCGGGATCTCGTTCTGCCCGACGAAATCCCCGCCGTGGCACATCGAGCACAACACCGCATCGGCGACCTTGCGTCCCGCCTCGACCTTCGCCGGATCGGGCTTGAAGTTGGTCGGCTTCTCCTTCTGCTTCGAGTACCAGTCGGCGAGCGCGAGCATCTCGTTCTGATCGAGCGTCCTGGCGATCGGACTCATCAGCGGATCGTTGCGCCGGCCCTCCTTGAAATCCTTGAGCTCGAGGTACGTGTAGCGCGCCGTCTGCTGAGCAAGATTTGGATAGAGCGGATTCGTCGAATTGCCGTCGGCGCCATGGCAGGCCGCGCAGACCTCGACTTTCGGCGGCGCGCCCGCGGGGGCCTGCGCGAATACCGTTCCGCATGCGACATACGCAGCGACGGCGTTTGCGATCGACAGAATCTTCATCGTGAAAAGGTTCGAGCACCGGCGGGTGCTCATCGAGCGTTGAGATGAAAGCGGCCGCGCCGGTTCGGGGCGCGGCCGCTCGAGGGTGATATGCGGATTACGGCAGCGCGAACACGAACACGCTGTTGCCGCGCTTGGCGTCGATCTGGTTGTTTCCGCCAGCGGCGACCGCGACGTACTGCTTACCGTTCACCATGTACGCAACACCCGGCGAATTGACGCCCGCGCCGCAGTTGAAGCTCCACAGCACCTTGCCGGTGCGCGCGTCGTACGCGCGATACCAGCCGTCCGCCTCGCCGTTGAACACGAGATCGCCCGCGGTCGCGAGCACGCCGCCGATCAGCGGCTGCGGGGTCTTGTGCTTCCACACAATCTTGCCGTTGTCGAGATTGACCGCGACGAGCTGGCCCCATTGCGCTTCCGACGGAATCGTCTTGAACGCGCCGCCGAGCCACAATTTGCTGCCACCGGGATACGGCGCGGCCTCGACTTGATACGTCATCGGCTGATGCAGATTCGCCGCAAAGGCGGTATGCAGCTTCGGATTGACGGCGATCGGCGACCACTCGACGCCGCCATTCGCGCCCGGCAGCATCCGCGCGCCTTGCGCAGTCGGCAACGTCCACATGTTCTCCTGCGGGATCATCGCCTCGGAGAAGCGGATCAGCTTGCCGGATACGCGATCGTTGACGTAGACGTGCCCGGTCTTGCCGGCATGCACGACGACGTCGACCACCTTGCCGCTCGCGTCCTTCGCCTGCGTGAGCACCGTCGCGCTTACCGCGTCCAGGTCCCATACGTCGTGCGCGATGTATTGCGAGTGCCACTTGTACGCGCCGTTCTCGAGGTCGATCGCGACCATCGAGTCGGTGTACAGGTTGTCGCCCGGACGAATCGCGCCATAGAGGTCGGGCGACGGATTGCCGACGACGAAGTAGATCATGTGAGTCTTGCGATCCACCGACGGCGTCATCCACACGCCACCGCCCAGCTTGTCGGAGAACGACGAGTCCTTCGCGAGCGCCGCCTTCTCCGCCGCGATGTCGCGATGCATGTCGCGGCCCGTCGCGTCCTTCTCGGCCCACACGCCTTCCTGGCCGGTGTCCGGAATCGTGTAGAACGTCCACAGCAGGTGCCCGTCCTTCTCGTCGAACGCCTTCACGAAGCCGCGGATGCCGTACTCGCCGCCGTTCGTGCCGATCAGCACCTTCCCGTCGACGACCGCGGGCGCCATCGTTTCCGAATAGCCCTTGTCGGGATCGGCGATCTGCGTTTCCCACAAAATCTTGCCGGTCTTCGCGTCGAGCGCGACAAGCTTTGCGTCGAGCGTTCCCATGAAGAGCCGATCGCCATCGATCGCCACGCCGCGGTTGTTCGGACCGCAGCAGAACGTCGTGATCGGTCCCATCTTGTGCTTGTAATGCCAGTATTCCTCGCCGGTCGCCGCGTCGATCGCGTAGACGTGGTTGAACGACGTCGTCAGGAACATCACGCCGTCGACGACGATCGGTGCGGTCTCCATCGATTCGAGCACTGCGGTCTGGAACACGAACGCGGGCTTGAGCTTCGCGACGTTGCCCGCGTTGATCTGCGAGCCCGGGTAGTAGCGCGTCTGCGCGTAGCTGCCATTCGAGTGAATCCAGTTCTTCGCATCCGACCCGGCGTTGTCGAGCATGGCCTGCGTGACCGGCATGAGCTTGCTCGACATCGGTCGGGCGACCGTCGTGTCCGCGGTGCCGGTTTCCTGCGCACCCGCCGAAAGCGACAGCGCGAAACCCGCGGCGACGAGCGTGACCCGGGCGACGTTGGTGTTGCGTTCGATCATGGAAAGGCCCTCCTGGGTGCCTTGTTCTTGCGCGAGCGTCGAGACGGTAATGGGCGAAAGCGCGATGCGCTGCTTTCTTCGAAACGAGCCTGCACGGCATGGCGCGAAGACACCTGGTCCGCGCGCGCAAACGCCGTTATAGTGCGTTTCCCGGGAAGTTGCAATCGGGAGTCGGTTGTCAGTTGACGGTTGTCAGATGCGGCGGGGCTTTCGGTGGCGCGGCGCGAGCCGCGGTACCGGTCTCGCGCTGCTGTCTTCTGATTCCTGGTCCTCGGCACGGAGGATTTCGATGAAGTGGAAGTCGGTTTTACCCAGGATGCGCGAAAGCGCAGGCGTTCGTCGCGTCGTCATCGGCGTTGCGACGGCGCTTTTCGCGCTCGGACCGTCGCTTGCCCTGGCGACCAGCGACGAGCAGCTCGCCACCAACGCGCGACTGCTCGCCTCGGCACGAAACGACGATGCGGCCGGCGTCGTGCGCGCGCTCAAGGACGGCGCGGCGGTCGATTCGCGCAATCGCGTCGGCAAGACGGCGCTGCTGATCGCGCTCGAGAAGAACCGCGCCGATATGGCCAAGCCCTTGATCGAAGCCGGCGCGAACGTGAACCTCGGCGCGATCAATGGCGTCACGCCGCTCATGGCCGCCGCCTACGCCGGCAACGTCGAGATCGCGAAGGCGCTGCTCGACCACGGCGCCGATGTCGCCGCCGTCGATCAGCTTGGCAAGAACGCGATCACGTATGCCGCGGGCGAAGGCAGGACGGAGGTGGTGCGTCTGCTCCTCGCACACGGCGTCGATCCGAACGCCCTCTATCGCAACGACCTGACGGCGCTCATGTGGGCGGCGGGATACGGGCACACCGACACCGCGCGCGTACTGATCGACGCCGGCGCACGCGTCGATCCGGTGGACAATCGGGGAAAGAGCGCGCTCGACATGGCGCGCGACTTCAAGCACGCGGAAACCGTACAGCTCCTCGAGCAGGCACTTCGGGCATCGCCTTCGCGGGCTTCGGCCGCGGCTGCCCCTCGCTGAAGCCCGGGACCATCGGCGCAAGCGTCATCCGCGCCAGCACGCCATCGCCGCGCCACGCATGCGTGAGCGCAGCGGCGATATGCACGACGACGAGCGTCAGCAGCACGAAGCTTGCGACGAGGTGAATGTCGCTCATCAGGTCCTTCACGGCCGGCATCTTGGCGCCCCACGCGGGAAGCGTGACGCCGAACCACTTCACCGGATAGCCGCTGAACACCGATCCCAGGTAACCGGCGAGCGGCATCACGATGAGCGTCGCGTAAAGCGCGGCATGGTTGGACTTCGCCGCGCACGCCTGCCAGCGCGGCAACATCGGCAAAGGTGGTGCAGGATGGAGAAGCCGCCAGCCCAGGCGAAACAGCATCAGCGAGAGCAGGCAGAGGCCGATCGATTTGTGCAGGTTGAACGCATCGGCGCGGATGCTGCCGTGC
Source organism: Casimicrobiaceae bacterium (assembly GCA_035308425.1). Classification (GTDB taxonomy): domain Bacteria; phylum Pseudomonadota; class Gammaproteobacteria; order Burkholderiales; family Casimicrobiaceae; genus VBCG01. Next base: position 57,080 of record DATGGP010000069.1, read on the forward strand.
CCCTTCGGGATCTGCTGCATCAGCCAGCCGAACGCGAACTGCCCGAAAACAATCGCGGCGATCAGCCAGTGCACGACGACCGCTGTCTTCGTGTAACGCGATATCGCCGCTGTTGGCTGCATTACAGCTTCACCTCCACGTTAACGCCGGCAAACCAGTTGCGTCCCGGCGCGGGCTCGAAAAAGCGACCATTGCCATCATCGACGATCACCGAGCCGGAGTAGTTGCGACCGAAGATGTTGTTGACGCGCACGAAGGCCTTCCAGATCGCCGTGCCGTACGTCTGCGAAAAGCCGACGCGCCAGTTCAGCACCGCGTACGCAGGGGCGGCATCGGTATTGGCCTCGTTGACGTATAGCTTGTCGACGTATTGAACTTCGAGCGCGGTATCGAGACCGTGGAAGCGACCGGGGATCCACGCCAGCTCGCCGTACGCCTGCTTCGAGGGGACCGCCGGAATCCGCGCGCCCGCGGCCACCGGTGCAGGCGACGATCCCGTCGTGAAGGGTTCGGTGAATTCCGCCCGAAGCCACGTGAGCGCCACGTGCGCCTCGATGCCGTAGTCGAAGCGCCCGTCCCATGCGGCTTCCGCGCCCCGGCGCCTCGTCGCCGACGCGTTCTTGTAGATCGTGCGTCCTCCGATCGCGGTATCGACGACGATCTCGTTGCGCGTGTTCACGTTGAAGATCGCCGCCGTCACTCGCTGACGGTCCGAAAGCCGATACTTGAGGCCGATCTCCGTCGCGCGGCTCCGCGCCGGTTGCAGCGCGAAGTTGAGGCCGCTGCCGCCCTCGCGATAGGCGAGCTCGGCGAACGTCGGCGTCTCGAACCCCTCGCCGTAGCTCGTGTACGCGTTGAGATCGTCGGTGACGTGATAAACGATGCCAGCGACCGGGCTCGTGTCGTCGAAGCGCCGGCTGCCGCTGTCGTCGGGGTTGCTCGCCGTGACGTAGTGATCGTCGGACGTGTAGTGAACGCTGGTCGTGCGCACGCCTAGCGTGCCGGTCCAGCGCGGCGCGAACCCCCATTCCGCCTGCGCGTAGAGGTCGTTGCCGTAGACGTTGTCGTCCTCGTCGCGGCGCAGATCGCCGAGATCGCCAAAATTGTTGACGAACCCCTTGCGTCGCTCGTGCTGATGGTTGAAATCGCCGCCGACCGTGAGCGTCAGCGGACCATTCAGCGCGACGCTACGCCACACGAGCTGGACGCCCACGCCGCCGTAATCGCGATCGAGGTCGGTGACGCCGCCCGACGAGGTCGCGCCGCTGCCCGTGAGCGCCAGGTATTGGCGAATCAACCTGCGCCCGCCATACGCGTCGACATGCATCGAAAGTGCATCCGAAAAGCGATGATCGACGCCGGCGCCCACCTGTTCCTGATTGATCGTCTTGCGCGTATCAAAAAGGAACGCCGCCGGATCGGCGCCCCGCGGGTTCGCGCTCCATTCGGCGCGCGTCAAGCCGAGCGGGTCCTGGGTCTCCGGCTGGAACTGTGTGTTGCCGATCAGCGTGATGCGCGTATCGGTCGATTCGTCGATGACGAGCTTTGCGTTCGTGACGTCGCGCCGTGCCGACGAATGCGCGCGATAGCCGTCGGTGCGAAATTCGGTCGCGGCGGCGACGCCACCGACATACGCGCCCCTCGCGCCGGCCTTCACGCCGAAGACCGCTTGCCCATAGCTGCCGCCGCCGGCGTTGACGTCGACGTACGGAACATCGGGCGGATCCTCGGTGAAGATCGAAATCACGCCGCCTGATGCATTGCCATACAGCGCCGAGAACGGCCCGCGCAGAATCTCGATGCGCGAAGCCGACAACAGGCTGAAGCTTCCCGTTTGTCCCTGCCCGTCCGGCATCGTGACTGGAATTCCGTCCTGGTAGATGCGGACGCCGCGCTCGCCGAACGTTGCGCGCGCCCCGAAGCCGCGCGAGCTGACCTGCAGATCCTGAGCGTAGTTCTGGCGATTCGCCACGAACACGCCGGGAATGCGGGCGAACGTCTCGGACAGGTTGACCATCGGCTGGCCGTCACGGATCGTGTCCGCGTCGATCGTGTCGATGGAAGCCGGAACATCGAATGCCCGCTCGGCATGCCTTGTCGCGGTCACCGTGATCGGATCGATGACGAGCGGCGCCTGGTCCGCCGTCTGAGCGAACGCGGGTCGCACCGCGGCAAGTGCAAGCGGAATCGCGAGCAGCGGCATCCAGTGTGGCATCGTCCTTTCGCCTTTCTCGCGAACACTGCTCGCCGGCATCGCGTCACCGGACGATGAAAGCCGATAAGCATACGAGAATCGGTTGCGGAGGCCAGCCGAACGCATGATCGATTCCATGGGCGCTGCACTCCCCGTCCGGTCAGCGCGCGTCGAGCGAACCGTTCGCCTTGGGATACGTCACCACACCCCAGGCGAGCTTCAGCCCGGTGATGGTCTTGACCGGCCGATAGGCCTTGGCATCGACAACGCGGAGGTCGTTCGAGCGTCCGCAAGCGACCAGCAGATACGCTTCGCCAGGGGTGAAGGAAAAATGCCAGCAACGATCACCCACCGGTATGTCCGCGAGCTTCTGGAATGTCCGGGCATCGAATACCTGAAGCGTCTTTGCTCTCGCAGCCGCCACGAACAGCCGTTGCCCGGACCGATCGAAAGCAACGCCGTACGGTCCCTTTTCAACCGGAACGGTCTTTTCGACCCTAAGCGCGGGGTCGAGCACGACGAGCGTGTCGCTGTTCTCCATCGTCACGACGTAGCGTGTTCCGTCGGGCGAGACCTTGATTCCGCGCGGGCGGCTCCCCACGGAATGCAGATCGACGGTTTGCACGAGCTTTCCGGTCTGCTTGTCATAACTCGTGACCGTGTCGTCGCCTTCGTTGGCGACAGAAAGGCGCTTCCCGTCGGGGGAGAATTCGATGCCTTCGGTTTCGCGGCCTCCGGTCAAGAAGCTTCGCGCCGTCCAGGTATGCAGATCGATCGCCGCGACTTCCGCTGGAGCGCCCGAGTCGTCGTCCTTTTCACCCTTGCCCGGGAGCTTGCCGGAAGACGATGGCTCGAACGTGACGTATGCCTTGGCCCCATCGGGTTGCATGCGCATGAACTCGGGGTTCTTGCCGATGGGCACGCGCCGAACCACGCTGAAATTGGATGAATCGATGACGGCGACGTCGCCGCTCGCCTCGTCGGCGGCGAGCACGTACTTCCCATCCGGCGTCACCGCGAGGCCGCGCACCGCCGAAGACAAATCAATGGTCCCCGCGACTTCGAGACGCCCGAGATCGATCACCGCAAGGCCGGAGGCCGTGCTCACGTAAGCCACACCGGTCTCCGCTCCCCGGGTTGCTTGCGAGAACGACACGCACGACGCGGCGAGCGCGACGGTCGCAAGGAGCGTAAGCGCGGCAGAATTCGATCGGTTCGTCACTTTGGTCTTGCGCATGGTTCGATGGCCTTTCGCACGTTCGCCCGGACGCAACGTTTCGTGAGGACGCGATGTGCCGCGCCGCGGATGGGAGTCGCCTTATCGTACCGCGATCATGGATGCCAGACGAGGGCGAAGTGTCAAGCGAGAGACAATGCGCGGACAGTGAGCATCGATCGACATCGTGCGGCGCGCCGGACAGCCGTTGTGCTGGCCGCCCTTGCCGCCTGGAGCAGCGCGCACGCCGCCGACAATCCCGCCGAGGTGTTCGAGCTGCCGTCGGTCGACGTCGTCGGCACCGCACCACTGCCGGGGCTCGGCACGGCGCTTCGCGACGTGCCCGCAAACGTGCAGATCTTCGACAACCGGCAGTTCTCGCGGATGCGTCCGCTCACGCTGACGCAATTCCTCGATCTCAATGCGAACAGCGTCAGCGCGGCATCGGGCCAGGGCAACGCATTCCAGCAATCGCTCGAGTTCCGCGGCTTCGCCGCGTCGCCGCTGCTCGGCACGCCGCAAGGCGTTTCCGTGTTCCAGGACGGCGTGCGGATCAACGAGGCCTTCGGCGACGTCGTCAACTGGGATTTGCTGCCGCGCTCCGCGATATCGAGCGTGCAGCTCCTGCCCGGCACGGTGCCGGCGTTTGGCCTCAACACGCTGGGAGGCGCGCTCGCGATCTACACCAAGAGTGGCGATCAGTACCCGGGCTTGTCGTTCGAGGCCTCGGGCGGCTCGTTTCGACGTCGCGCCCTCGAATTCCAGTACGGTGTCGCGCACGATGCGCTCGACGCCTTCGCAACGGGCAACTTCACCGACGACGATGGCTACGCGAAGCATGCGGGAAGCCGCGTGCGGCAGTTTTTCGGGAAGGTCGGACGCGAGGACGAGCATTCGAACATCGACGTGAGCGTGACGCTGGCCGACAACACGCTCGAAGGCTCGCAGACGTTGCCGGTCTCGTTCCTCGATGCACCGCGCGATCCGTACACGTATCCGGACATCAACGAGAACCGGCTCGCGTTCGTCATCGGGAAGGCCAGCCGCTTCCTCGGCGAAGATCAGCTCGTCGACGCGAATCTCTATTACCGCCGATATCGCAATACGAATCTTTCGAGCAACGTCAACGACGATTTCGGCGATATCGATCCGGACACCGGCGCCGCGCAGACCAATCCGGGAACGAACGATCGCGCCGCGATCGACGAGACGAGCTACGGCGCCGCGCTGCAGTGGACGCTTCGCACGAAGCTCGCCGGACGCCCGCATCAATTCGCGGTCGGCGCGAGCGCGAACGGCGGCATCACGCATTTCTCGCAGGCAACGCAGCCGGCGACGTTCGCAGCGGATCGCAATACCATCGGGACCGGCCCGTTCGTCGACACGACGATCGTCGCGCTTCGCAACAGCGATGCCGCCGTGTACGCGGGCGATCTGATTGCGGTCTCGGACACGTGGTCGACGACGGTCTCGGCTCGCTACGACACCGCGCGCGCCGTGATCGAGGACCGCAGCGGCCAGGACGCTGCGCTGAACGGCACGCACACGTTCTCGCGGCTCGATCCGGCGGTCGGCGTCAATTTCAATCCAACGTCGTCGCTCACCGCGTACGCGAGCTATAGCGAAGGCATGCGCGCGCCGACGCCGATCGAGCTCACGTGCGCCGATCCGGACGCGCCCTGCAAGCTGCCGAACGAATTTCTTGCCGATCCTCCCCTAAAGAAGGTGGTCTCGTCGACGATCGAGACCGGTGCGCGCGGCAAGTGGCGCGACCTCGCGTGGTCGGCCGCGCTTTATCGGACCGATCTACGCGACGATCTCGCGTTCATTCCGAGCGGGGCGGGCGCCACGAACGCCGGCTACTTCCGCAACGTCGGCAGGACACGACGCCAGGGCGTCGAGCTCGGAGCCACCTGGCGCACCGAACCGGTCACGGTGACGTTTCGCTACGACGCGATCGATGCGCGCTATCGTTCGACGTTCGACGCGTCGAGCCCGAACAACTCGCAGGCCGATGCGGATGGCGGCATCGTCGTGCACGACGGCAACCGCATTCCCGGCATTCCCGCGCAAAGCGCCAAGCTTCGCATCGACTGGAACGTCGCTTCCAAGGCCGACATCGGCGTGACGATGCTCGCCGTATCGAGCCAGTACGCGATCGGCGACGACAACAATGCCGACCGCGGCGGTCCCCTGCCCGGTTATTTCGTCGTCAATCTCGATGCGCAATACGCGCTGACGCCGAGCGTCACGCTATTCGCGACCGTCGAGAATCTGTTCGATCGCCAGTACGCGAACTTCGCGCAACTCGGCTCGAACGTTTTCACCGGGCCGGGCCGAAGCTTCGGCCCGGCACAGGGCATCGCGCCGGTGGCCGAGCAATTCCGCGCGCTCGGGTCGCCGCGAGCGATCTTCGTCGGCTTACGCGCCGCGTTCGATCCAAAACCGGAAAGGCGCTGAGGCGACTTTCGCCGCGACGCGCTACTGCGTCGGGATGAAGCACTGCCGCTTGGCGTCGTCCTGCAGCTTGCGGTAGGAGCCGATCAGCTTTCGCGCATCCTTCAAATCGCGCATGACGCCGCCGCGCTCGCCGGCGATCGTCACGCCGTTCGCCACCGTCGAAAGGTCGACCCAGTCGCGGTAGCGGACCTTCGCCGCGATCGCGTCGATCGCACACGAGCATTTGTACATCGACTCCTGCGGCGACATCCGGTTGTCCTGCATGCATGACAGGACGTAGTCGACGCGCGCGCGCGTCGGGAAATCGTTCGCCACCGCGAGCGGCGCGACGCACAGCAATCCGACGCAGCATGCGAACGCGCGCGCCGGGCCGTCCCAAGCGCGAATTGCGCCCCCCGGGAAGCAGCGAAGCAGCGGAGCTGCGAGCGTGGGGGGACCATACAAGCGATTCATGATCATCCCAGCGGGTTGCCGTTCGCGTCGATCAGCGGCACGTCGTACTCGTGCAGGATCCGCGTGATCGCCGCCTGGTTGTCGACGATGAGCTTGTCGATCGTCGCCTTCCACTCGCCCTCGCCCCGGCGAACGCCCATCGCGATCGCGTAATCGAACTTGACCCCCGGCTCGGAGCGCAACGGAATGACGGCGAACTCGACGCCGGGCACGCGCTTCGCGTAATACCCGGCGATCGGCCCCCAGACGATGGCGGCATCGATCTTCCCTTGCGCGAGCTCGGTGTCGATCATCTGGCCCGGGTACTGATCCGGATCGGGCGACATCATCGGGTAAGCCTTCGCCTCCGCTTCCATTCCGTGCTTGACGAGCCACGTCCCGGCGGGCGACTTGTCGAAGAAGCCGATGTGCAGCTTCGCGCGAACGTCCGCGGGCAACGCGAGGAAGTCCTCACCCGACTTGACCTGGTCGAGTCCCTTGCCCTTCCGGTATACGAGCGCATACGTCGAGCGGTAATAGGGAACCGTCGGCATCGCCTGGTCGTAGGTCGCCGGCACGCTCATGACGATGTCGCAGCGAAAGTCCTCGCCGGGCAACCGATAGCGCAGCGTGTTGCGGATGAAGTTCATCCGCTGCGGAAACGAATAGCTCTGGACCGGCAAGCCGAGCTTGCTCGCGAAGAGCGCCGCGATCTTGTTCTCGAAGCCCTCACCCTTGTCGTTGGCGAAGGGCAGGTTCGACGGATCGATGCAGGGGCGGAATGCGGTGCGCGCCTCATCGGCCGCAAGCGCGGGCGCGATGGCGACGGCGAGCATCGCGACGAAGCCGACGATGCACGTTGCCGCGCGCGCAACGCGCGTAGCTACTCTCGGTGACGAAACGCACGTCATTGCTTGAGCTCCTCGACGTGCGCGCGCGTGATGTCACCGTTCGAGCGACCCTTCAGGTACGCGTACAGGTTGTCCATGTTGTCCATGACCATCTTGCTGCTCTGCCAACTCGGCATCCCCTTCTCGAGTCGGCCGTCGTGCAGCGTCTTGACGAACTCCGCCTTGGTCAGCGTCTTCAGGCTTTCGATCAGCGAGGGGCCGACCAGTCCCTGCTGATTCGCACCGTGGCAACGATCACACGCGGCGGCGCGCCACGCGCGAAAGCCGTTCATCGTGTTCGAGTCGACCTTGTACCCGTCGACCACCGTGTAGAGCGGCTTGCCTGCCTCTGTTCGCGTCACCTTGTTGCCGGTGGTTTGCGCAGGGGGCGCTTGTGCAGTCGAAGCACCCGCCTGCTCTGTCGTTCCCTGCGCAGTCGCGACAGTGTGCACGGCAAGCGACAACGCGAACGCCGCCGCACCGGAAATCATGGTTCGCATCGAGTCTCCAACGGGACGTTCGATTGGCGGGCGCTCACGCGCCGCGAAAAGGCGCAACTGCCGGCGCCGCCGTGGCGACGCCGGCAATCGCGAAAGGCTTCAGGTTTGCGGAAGCGCGAACACCGTGAGCGAGCCGCCGAGGTTCGTGTAGTCGGCGAGCTCCTTGTATCCGCCAACCGCGCCGAGCCCCTCCTCGGGCTTCTCGAGTCCGGCCGCCATGCCGATGCCGGCCCAGCCGCCGATACCGGAGAACACGCCGATGTACTGCTTGCCTTTGTGCTCGTAGGTGAAGACGTTCCCGATAATGCCGGAGGGCGTCTTGAACCTGAAGAGCTCCTTGTTGATGTCGTTCGAGTCGACGCACTTCAGGTAGCCCTCGAGCGTGCCGTAGCAGGCGATGCCGCCCGCGGTCGTCAACGCTCCGCTCCACACCGAGAACTTCTCGGGCTTCGATTGCACGATCTTCCCTGTGCCGGCATCCCAGGCGATGAAATTGCCCATCGTATTGCCGCCGGGCGCGGGGAACATCGCCAGCGTCGCGCCGACGTAAGGCTGGCCGGCCGTGTACTCGATCTGGAACGGCTCGTAATCCATGCAGACGTGATTGGTCGGCACGTAGAACCGCTTGGTTTGCGGGTCGAACGATGCCGGCTGCTCGTCCTTCGATCCGAGCGCCGCCGGGCAGATGCCCTTGTTGTTGAAGTCGGCGCCGTTTTCACCGGGCGCGTATTTCTTGACGACCTCCGGGCGCCCCGTCTTCATGTCGACGTGCGTCGCCCAGTTGACCGCCGGGTCGTACTTCTGCGCGACGAGCAGCGCGCCGGTCGTCCGGTCGAGCGTGTAGCCGAATCCGTTGCGGTCGAAGTGGACGAGCGCCTTCGTCGGCTTGCCGTTGACATTGATGTCGGCGAGGATCATCTCGTTGACGCCGTCGTAGTCCCACTGATCCCACGGCGTCATCTGGAACACCCACTTCGCCGTCCCCGTATCGACGTCGCGCGCGAAGATCGTCATCGACCACCTGTTGTCGCCCTTGCGCTGGATCGGATTCCACGTCGAGGGATTGCCGCTGCCGTAGTAGAGCAGGTTCAGGTCCTTGTCGTAGCTGTACCAGCCCCACGTCGTGCCGCCGCCGATCTTCCACTGATCGCCCTGCCAGCTCTTGAGCGACGAATCCTTGCCGACCGGTTTCATCTCGCCGTCGGTCCACGTCATCGTCTTGTCCGGATCGACCAGCATTTCCGCGTCGGGACCGGTGCTGTAGGCGCGCCACACCTGCTTGCCGGTGTTGATGTCATACGCGGTGATGTAGCCGCGCACGCCCCATTCGCCGCCCGAGATGCCGGTGATCACCTTGTCCTTGAACACGTGTGGGGCGTTGGTGTTGACGGCGCCGAGCTTCGGGTCGCCGTTCTTGACGCTCCAGACCACCTTGCCGGTGTTGGCGTCGAGCGCGACAAGCGTGCTGTCGGCCTGCTGCAGGAAGATCTTGCCGTCGCCGTAGGCGAGGCCGCGGTTCACGGTGTCGCAGCACATCTGCGGAATGACCGCGGCGTCCTGCTTCGGCTCGTAACGCCACTTGATCTTTTGCGTGTCGATGTCGAGCGCGAAGACCTTGTTCGGAAACGGGGAAACGAGGTACATCGTGTCGCCGAGCACGAGCGGCGAGCCTTCGTGGCCGCGCAGGACGCCGGTCGAGAACATCCATGCGACCTGCATCTTGCCGACATTGCTCTTGTTGATCTGCTTCAGCGGACTGTAACGCTGGTTGTGCATGTCGCCCGCCTGCATCGCCCAGTTGTTGGGATTGGCGAGCATCTTGTCGAGATCGGCATCGGCCCAGGAGAGTGCCGGAACAACGAGCGAGCCGAGAAATGCCACTGCTGATGCCTTTCGAAACCACGGCGCATCGACAATCTTCATGGGGCCTCCTCTGTCGTCGACGTATTATGAACTGCGGCGTTGCGCGGCGAAGCCGCGGTCGCGCAAAGCTGCGGTGAGAGTCTCTGCTAGCGGCTTTGCAAAGTCAATTTGCGTCTTGCGTGTCGCCGCGCGGCGAATGTTGCTGCGTCGCAGCAACACGTGCACGCGATCCGAAAATGTCGTAACCTGCACGTCCGCCGGTCGCATCGGGCGCGGCAACCACAACGAGGAGGAAGCATCGTGGACGTGCGCGCAGCAGTCGCCCACAAAGCCGGACAGCCGTTGACCATCGAGACCGTGCAACTCGCCGGGCCGAAATCGGGCGAGGTGCTCGTCGAGATCAAGGCGACCGGAATCTGCCATACGGACGAATTCACGCGCAGCGGCGCGGATCCCGAGGGACTCTTTCCCGCGATCCTCGGTCACGAAGGCGCTGGCATCGTAGTCGACGTCGGGCCGAACGTTTCGAGCGTACGCAAGGGCGATCACGTGATCCCGCTCTACACGCCCGAATGCCGGCAATGCAAATCGTGCCTGTCGCGCAAGACGAACCTCTGCACGGCGATCCGCGCCACGCAGGGCAAGGGCCTGATGCCCGACGGCACGAGCCGCTTCTCGCTTGGTGGCGAGATGGTCCATCACTACATGGGCTGCTCGACGTTCGCGAACTTCACCGTGCTGCCCGAGATCGCCGTCGCGAAGATCCGCGAGGACGCGCCGTTCGAGAAGGTCTGCTACATCGGCTGTGGCGTCACCACAGGCATCGGCGCCGTGATCAATACCGCGAAGGTCGAGCCCGGCGCCAATGTCGTCGTGTTCGGGCTGGGTGGCATCGGGCTCAACGTCGTGCAGGGCGCGCGGATGGTCGGCGCGAACATGATCATCGGCGTCGATCTCAACCCCGCGCGCGAGAAGCTCGCACGCAAATTCGGCCTCACGCACTTCGTCAATCCGAAGGAGGTCAAGGGCGACCTCGTGCCCTACCTCGTCGACTTGACCGGGGGCGGCGCCGACTACTCGTTCGAGTGCATCGGTAACGTCGACGTCATGCGCCAGGCGCTCGAATGCTGCCATCGTGGCTGGGGCGTATCGACGATCATCGGCGTCGCGGGCTCCGGTCAGGAAATCAGGACGCGGCCGTTCCAGCTCGTCACCGGCCGCGTCTGGAAGGGCACGGCGTTCGGCGGCGCGCGCGGTCGCACCGACGTGCCGAAGATCGTCGACTGGTACATGGAGGGCAAGATCAACATCGACGATCTCATCACGCATACGCTGCCGCTCGATCGCATCAACGAAGGCTTCGATTTGATGCACGAAGGCAAGTCGATCCGGTCGGTCGTCAATTACTGACCGGTCACCCGTCACATTCGTTTCGACAGGAGGCTTCACCATGGCGACACCCTCGATTCATCCCGCCGTCGATCACGGCATCGCGAAAACCGCGCCGAACTTCGCCGGCGGTACGCTTTACTGCAACTGCGCGTCCGACAAGGTCGCGATCGGAATCGGCGCGCAAAGCGCGCACAACCACGTCTGCGGTTGCACGAAGTGCTGGAAGCCCGAGGGCGCGCTGTTCTCGCAGGTCGCGGTGGTGCCGCGCGAGAAGCTGAGCGTCAAGGCGAACGGCAACAAGCTGTCGATCGTCGATCCGAACGCCGCGATTCAGCGCTACGCCTGCAAGGGCTGCGGCGTGCACATGTACGGGCGCATCGAGAACAAGGGCCATCCGCTGTATGGCTTCGACTTCATCCATACCGAGCTTTCGCCGGAGCGTGGCTGGTCGTCGCCGGAGTTTGCCGCATTCGTCTCGTCGATCATCGAGGCAGGCGCCAATCCAGAGAACATGGGCGCGGTGCGAAGCCGCTTGCGCGAGCTCGGCCTCGAGCCGTACGACTGCCTGTCGCCGCCGCTGATGGACTTCATCGCAACCCAGGTCGCGAAATCGAAGGGCGTGCGGCCGAGCGCCTGAAGACGGCCGGGCACCGAAAATCGGTGCCGGAGATGATTTGGAAACGGGTGCCAGAGATGCATTTCGAAATGATCTCCGGCACTGATTAGAAATGCATCTCCGGCACTGATTTTCGTGTAACGAGCATGAGCGAGCCGACCCTCGAAGCAGTCTCGCGCAACCGCTGCTTCGGCGGAACGCAGGCGGTTTACGCGCACGACGCACGCGATACGGGTTGCCGCATGCGTTTCGGCGTCTACCTGCCGCCGCAGGCCGAGGAGCGCCGCGTGCCGGTGCTCTATTGGCTGTCCGGTCTCACGTGCACCGAGGAAAACTTCATCGTCAAGGCGGGCGCGCAGCGCATCGCGTCGAAGCTCGGGCTCGCGATCGTCGTGCCCGACACGAGCCCGCGCGGACTGGGGTTCGCGGGTGAAGCGGACAGCTACGACTTCGGCCTCGGCGCGGGCTTCTACGTCGACGCGACGCAACCGCCGTGGTCACAGGGCTACCGCATGTATTCGTATGTCGCCGAGGAGCTGCCCGCGCTCGTCGCGCGCCAATTCCCGGTGGATGCCGCGAAAACCGGCATCTTCGGTCATTCGATGGGCGCCCACGGCGCGCTCGTGATCGCGCTTCGCAATCCGGACCGTTACAAGTCGGTGTCGGCATTCGCGCCGATCGCCTCGCCGATGCGTTGCCCGTGGGGCGAGAAAGCGCTGCGCGGTTATCTCGGTGACGATCGCAATGCATGGCGCGCCTACGATTCGACGGCGTTGATCGAGGAGCGCGGCTGGCGCGGACCGACGATTCTTGTCGACCAGGGCACGCGCGACCCCTTCCTCGAAAACCAGCTCAGACCTGAATTGCTCGAATCAGCGTGCGAGCGCGCGGGGGTCGCGCTCGAGTTGCGCATGCAGGAAGGCTACGACCACAGCTATTTCTTCATCGCGACGTTCATCGACGATCATCTTCGCCATCATGCGCGCGCCCTCGGCGTCGGCGATGCCTGAATCCCGCACGTCCTCGCGCAGCGTGCGTGCCTGCGCGATGCTCGCTGGCCTCGCGCTGCTCGGATGGGTTTCTTCATCGCGCGCGGCCGACATGACGGCCGATGAGGTGCGGAAGCTCGTCGCGAATGCGAGCACGCCCGCGAATCTCGCCGGCAAAAACCTCTCGGACCTCGACCTCAGCAACATCGACTTCCGGCGCGCCGATCTTTCGCATGCAAACCTTTTTGCCTCGCGCCTCGTCTCGTCCAATCTGAGCGGTGCGAATCTCGCCGGTGCGAACCTCAATGGCGCATGGCTGATGGGCGCGAAGCTCGCCGGCGCGAACCTTTCCGGCAGCACGATGCTTGGCCTCGTGATCCTCGGAGGCGAGGTGAAGACGCGGCCCGACTTCGCGAACGCCGATCTTTCGGGCGTGCGGATGATCGCCGATCTTCCGGGCGCCGATCTGCACGGGGCGAACCTCGCGGGCGCGCGTCTCGGCGTCGACATGCGCAACCAGGGCATGGGACAGATGCGCACCGACTTGAGCAACGCCAACCTGTCGGGTGCGAACCTGAGCGGCGCTGATTTGAGCCGCTCGATGATGATGTTTGCCGATCTTCGCGACGCGAACCTGCGCGGCGCCAACTTCTTCGGCGTCAAGCTGTCCGGCGCCAATCTGACGGGCGCGGAAATCACGGGTGCCGACTTCACCGAGGCCGACATCGACGGAACGGTGTTCACCAGGTGCGGCGGTGTCGATGCCGCGAAAGGCCTCGACAAGGCCGCCAATCGCGATCGCGCCGTTTTCTAAGCGCGGTCGTCAGGAGAATTGTCATGGCTGCAGCGAAGCTGATCGTGATCTATCCGATGCCAAAGGATGTCGATGCATTCGAGCGCGCGTACGGCAACGAGCATTTGCCGATGGCCGCGCCGATATTCGATGCGGCGGGCGCGACCAAGGCGGTATTGACGAAAATCGATGCCGCTCCCGGCACGAAAGCGTTGTTTCACCGCATCGCCGAGATCCACTTTCCTTCGCTTGCGGTCTTGAACGCATGCGCCGCATCGCAGGCGGGACGCGACGCGCTCGCCGATGCGGCCAGGATCTCGAACGGTGGCGCGCCGATCGTGCTGATCGGCAGCGAAGATGTCGTGACGTTCGGCGCGCGCTGACTCAGGCGGCGAGCGCGACGCTTAGCGCGCCCGTCGCGACCAGGCTCGCGCCCCACACCCTGTCGAGATCGAAGAAGCTTCGCGTCAGGAAGCGCGCGCCAAGATAGCGATAGACCGTCCACGCGAGCGCCAATCCGGCACCGATCATCGCGATCGTATGCACGATCGACACAGCGACCGCCGTCGCAACGTCACCTCGCATCGACGGCATCGAAAGCTCGTGCGCGCTCGCGGAATGCGGCGATGTGCAGAGGCCGAGTGCAAGCGGCACCAGCATCAGTCCGGCGCCATGCGCGGTCGCGACGAGCAGTGACCACCACGCGAGCCGCGTCGGGCGAACGCGCGCGAGAAAGCGCGGGTGGCGCCGAGCGGTCAGCCGATAAGCGCCGAACAGCAGCAGCGCGGCGCCCGCCGCGAGGCGGATCGCCTGGCTCCATTGCACGTACCACGCGAGCAGCGCGAACGGAACGAGCACGATCGCCATCGCGGCGAAATGTCCGGCGCCGAGCGGCCACCCGGTCGCGAACACGGCCCTGCCCTGCTTTGCCGCAAGGCCGTTCGCGACCGCCAGCGGCCAGCCCATCGTCGGATTCAACCCGTGATAGATGCCGAGCGCGATCACCGTGAGCCAGAGCGCGCCGTGTGCGTCCAAGCTCACAGCCCGACCTCTCGTGCGGCGCAGCGCATCACGCCGACGAATAGCAGAACGAATCGGTCGAGCAGTCACCGCCTTCGAGACGCACCTGGTGCGCGCCGTATTCGGCGCCGAACTCGACGCAGAATTCCGGATCGAGCCGAAGACCGCCATTGGCGTCCGCGTGGCACATGACCTGAAGGCCCGGAATCCCGTCCGGGTAGAACTGCGTATCCCACGTGCTGTAAAGCGAATTGGTGAAGTACACGCGCTTGCCGTCGCGGCTGATCTCCGTCATCTGCGGCCCGCCGCCGAATGGTCGTCCGCTCGGATGCTTCGTGTGCTTCGCGATGCCGCCGACGCGAACGCTTCCCGCAAGCCGCGGCTGCATCGGATCGGTCACGTCGTATTGGCGCAATTCGCCGGTCCCCCAGCACGCGACGTAGAGGAAGCGATCGTCGAGCGACAGGTCGATGTCGCTCACCAGTGGAGGGACCGCACCGAACCCCTTCAGGAGCGGCGGCAGATCGTCGGCATCGGCCGATTCCGCCGGGATCGTCACCGTCTTCTGCGCGCCGAACTTTCCGTCGCGCTCGCGATACCACGTGAAGATCGACGCTTCGAGATTCGTGGTGTCGACGACGACGCCGACGAAGCCGTATTCGCGAACCGGATCGTGCGCGGGACGCACTTCGAGCGCCATCTGGTGGTTCGCGCCGAGGTCGATCGTCTGCACGTGCTTGCGCGCCCGCAAATCCCAGAAGTGCAGCGCGTGGCCGTATCGGTTCGACAGCAGGTCTTCGGCGACGAGGCCGTTCTCGAACTGCGGCGGCAGGCCCCACTCGCTCGACACCATGTAATCGCGCGGCAGATTCCACCAGAAGTCGTAATGCAGCTTCTGCGGACCGCGATCGATCTCCCATTTGCCGAGGATCTCGAAGCTCTCGCAATCGAGGATGAAAACGCCCGGCACGCCATCGGTGCCGTCCTCGCCGGCGCCGCCGAGCGTGCTCACGTAGATGCCTTCGGGGCCGCAGTGAACGGTGTGTGGACGCGAATAGCCGGTCCTGCGCACGACCTCGTGCGGTTCGATGATCTTGACGATGCTCGGGCGCCGTGGATCGGGTTGCGTATCGATCACGTACAGCCGCGACGAGCGTATGCCGGGAACGATCAGATAGCGACGCTTGAGGAACGTGTGTCCGGACATCGGCGAGAGCGCCGACGAGCACGCATTCCAGCCGAAGTGGTGGAACTCATCGCCCGCCATCGGCATGTCGAGCCGATAAAGCATCCTGCCGAAGGACTTCGACGACCGATCGACGTCGACGACGGCGAGGGCGTCGGGACGCGAGCGATCGGGCGACAGCAATGCGGTGTACGTAAAACGCTCGCGATCGGCTTCCATCGCAAGACGCGGAGACGGATAGAACGTGGGATCGGGCCTAAGTGTTTCGAGCATGACGACTCCCCGGTGTGGCTGGAAGGCCCGCATCCCGGCGCGAGGTCGAAACCGGGCTTCGCGATCATCAAAACGCCTTCGCGCCGCCGTGTCAAGCAGCGCGGCGCGGCGTCAATCGGCGGCCGATGGCGACGCTTCGTCCGCGCCGAGTCCCTTCATGCGCGAGCGCGGAAGCAGCAGCACGACGCAGAACGTAACGAATGCGGTGGCCGCCATCACGAGGAGCAGCGCGCGGAAGCCGCTCGTCTTGACGAGCGGGCCGAGCAGCCACACGGCGAGCGAGCTCACGCCGAACGCGACCGCGAAGCGCATGCCGGAAACGCGCGAGCGCATGCGATCGTCGACGTAGCGGACGATCATCGCATCGGTGAACGGAATCGCGCCGAACACGGCGATCATGAAGGCGAACAAAAGTGCGTAGAGTGCCCAGCCGTTCGCGTTCGCAGCGAGCAGGAAAAGCGGCGCCTGCACGACGACGATGCCGGCGTAGAGCGCCTTGAGCGACACGCGATCGAGCATCAGGCCGACGCTCACCTGCGCAATCGCGCCCGCGACGTAGGCGCCGGCGAGCAGCAAGCCGAGCGCCGCCGGATCCTCGACCAGGCCATGCATCCGTTCGCGCAGAAGCTCGCCATTGCCGTTGGTCGTGAAGTTGAAGATCAGGCTCGCCGAGATCGACGCGACAGTGACGATCGTGAAGATGTGCGTGAGCGATCGACGATCGAGCATCGGCCGCGACGGCGCGCGCTGCGCGGGGACGACCGATTCGTGTGGCGCGACGCGCGCGAACGCGATGCCGCACGCAACCGCCACCAATGCCGGGACCACGAACGCGGCCCTCCATCCGACGTACTTGACCAGCGCACCGGTCACGAGCGCCGACAGCGCGACGCCGAGATTGCCCGCGAGACCGTTCACGCCGATGGTGAGGCCGGGACGATCGGCGCGTTGCACGAGCATCGGGATGCCGACCGGATGGTAGATCGACGAGAACACGCCCATGAACGCCAGCGCGAGTGCGAGCTGCCATGCCGAGTGCGCCATCGCCACGAGCAGCGCGCCCGCGCCCATGCCGAAGAAGAAGACGATCATCATCCGCCGGCGCCCCCAATGGTCGCCGAGCCTCCCCGCCGGCAGCGAACCGATGCCGAACATCGCGAACGCGCCGACGCTGTACGGCATCAGGTCCTCCCAATGCGCGAAGCCGAAATCGGCCGCGATGGCGCCGACCGACGTCGCGAAGATCAGCAGGAACATGTGATCCATCGCGTGCGCAACGTTCAGCAGCAGCGAGGCAAAGCGGGGCAGTGGTTTCATGCGGTCCGTGTGAAGCTTCCGGCGGCGGGTCTTTGCGCGCGCGAATCGGCGTTCCAGCGCGACGTTGCCGCCCAGGCCTTGAAATCGTCGACCGGCAGCGGCCTTCCGACATAGTACCCCTGCACCGCATCGCAGCCTTCGCGCAAGAGCGCGTTCCACGATGCTTCGTCCTCGACACCCTCGGCGATGGCCGCGAACGACAGCGTGTGGCATAGCTCGATCGTCGAGCGGACGATCGCCGCCGAATCCGCGTCGCTTCGCATTCCGCGAACGAATGACTGATCGATCTTGATCGCCGATACCGGCATCTGCTGCAGATAGCGCAGGCTCGAGTAGCCGGTGCCATAGTCGTCGACCATCGATTCGATGCCGACGTCGCGCAGTTGCCGCAGCGTGTCGATCACGCGCTCGGGCTCCTCCATCAACGCCGATTCCGTGAGCTCGAACTCGATCCAGCCCGGCATCGTTTCGTGCACCGCCATCAGGTCGCGCACGCGCGTCACGAGCATCGGATCGTGCAGGTCGCGTGCCGACACGTTGACCGCGAGCGGCTGCTCGAAACCGCTTTCGTGCCAGCGGCGCCGCTCGCGGAACGCCGCCTCGAGCACCCATTGCGTAAGTGGCGTGATGAATCCAGCGTGCTCGGCGAGCGCGACGAAACGCGATGGCGACACCATCCCTTGCTGCGGATGCCGCCAGCGCATCAACGCTTCGGCGCCGCAAAGGCGACACGTCGCCATCCGCACCTTCGGCTGGCAGTACAGCAAAAGATCGCCGCTCTCGATCGCGCGGCGCAGATCGCCAATGAGCGCGAGGCTTTGGCGGCGCGCGTCGTCGTGCGGCCCGCTGTACAGCGCGAAGCCACCCGCGCCCGCCTGGTACATCGCGGTCTTCGCGCGGCGCATCAGCTCGTCGGGATCGTCGCCATGCGCGGGATAGAGGCCGATACCGATCGCGCCGCGTGCATCGAGCTGTACGCCAGCGAAGTCCATCGGCGGATAGAGCGCGGCGACGATGCGCCGCGCGAGCGCGCACGCCTCATCGCCGTCGGTGTTGGTGAGAAGCAGCAAATCGTCCTCGCCGATTCGCGCAAAGCCCTGCTCGGCGTCGGCGGCGACGCCCAGCACGCGCTTCGCCGCTTCGAGCAGAAGCTTGTCGCTGGCGTCGCGCCCGAGCGTGTCAGCGATCTCGTCGAAGTGCGCGGCGTGGATCGACAGCACCGCGAGCGGCGCACCCGTCTCGCGCGAGCGCGCGATCGCGTCTTTGAGCGTCGCGCGCATCGCGGCGCGGTTGGGCAGACCCGTCAGCGGATCGCGAAGCGCCATGCGAGCGATGGTTCGCTCGGCTTCGATGCCGCGCGCCTGCATTCGCAAATGGCTGATGCCGTACGCGGCGTCATCGGCGAGCTCCTGCAACAGCGCCACCTCGCTCTCGTCGAACGCGTTCTCGTCGGCGGCGACGAGCGTCAGGCAGCCGATGATCTCGTGGCCGACGCGCAGCGGAAAGGCGCTCACCGCGCCGTAGCCGAGGCGCGTCGCATCGCTTCGCCAGCGCGCGAGCATGGGGTCGCTGCGAAGCCTGCGACCGACCGCCGGCGTCCCGGTGCGAATCGCTTCGCCGGACACGCTTGGCCGCGCCGTGTCCCACGAGAGCTGCAATCGCGCGAGCATCGCTTCGCCGACGCCTGCGTGACCCACGATGCGAATCGTGCGCTGCGCATCGTCGTCGGCGTAACCGATCCAGGCGATCGGATAACCGCCCGCGTCGACCAGCGCCTTGCACATCGTCTCGATGAGCATCGTCTCGTCGGTCGCGCGAAGCAATGCGCGATGTCCCGCGCGAAGCGTGCGCAACACGCGGTTGGTGCGCCCAAGCGCCTCGCGGTCTTGTCCGCCGTGCGCCGAGTCTTCGCGCCAATGCGCCGTTGCGTCGTCGCCCGGACCGCCGCTCACCGGCTCATCCCGAAAGCGCGCGCAACTGATCGGCAAGCGGCTCCGCGATCTCGACGCCTCGTGCACGCGCTTTCCCGGCAAGCGCTGCGCGCCGCGCACCGGGCAGTCGCACGCCTTCATCTTCAAGCATCGCCGCGATCAGCGTTTCGAGGCGTTCGAAATACGTCTCGCGCCCTGCGAGCGCATCGGGATCGATCACGAGAAACGCCTGGCCGATGCGCGGGCGATTGCCCTCGTCGACGAAGAACGAGCTCGCCTCGAATCCCAGCGCTGCGCCGGTCAATGCGGTTACGAGCAACTCGACGATCAGCGCGAGCATCGCGCCCTTCGTACCGCCCATTGCGAGCATCGAGCCTTCGAGGGCGGCCTTCGGATCGGTCGTCGGGCGGCCTTCGCGATCGAGCGCCCAGCCGAGCGGAATCGGCCTGCCCTCCTTCGCCGCCACCATGACCTTTCCGCGCGCGACTTCGGAAAGCGACATATCGATCGAGAGCGCATAGCGGTCGCGACGAGGAAACACGGCAGCGATCGGATTGGTGCCGAAGAGCGCACGCTTGCCTCCCGCGGTCGGCATCGCCGCCGGCGAATTGCCGAGCGCCAGGCCGACCATCCCCGCGGCGGCAACGGGCTCGAGGTGCCACGCCGCGACGCCGAAGTGATGACTGTTCGTGACACCCGCGAATGCGACGCCGCATTCACGCGCACGGCGTATCGCCTCGTCGACGGCGAGCGCGCAGGCGGGAAACGCGAGCCCGCATCGTGCGTCGACGAGGATCGCGCCGCCCCGTTCGCGCGCGATAACCGGCACGGCGCGGCCGTCGGCCCGGCCGTTGCGCAGATGCGTCGCGTATTGCCCGACGCGCGTCATCCCGTGCGAGGCGAGTCCCTGCGCTTCGGCCTCGGCGAGTGCGCGCGCGGTGATCCGCGCGGTCGCTTCGGATGCGCCTGCGTTGACGAGCGCGCGCTCCGCGAGGTCGCGAAGCTCCGGCAGCGTGAACGTGAGCATTGTCAGGATCCCACGGTGAGCGCTTGCGCGACCTTGTCCGCGATGAGCGACGAAACGCGCTCGTTGGATTCGCGCGTCACGCCGGCGATGTGCGGCGTCAGGAGGAGATTGGGACAACCTTCGAGCGGCGATCCGGCAGGCAGCGGCTCGCGCTCGAAGACGTCGAGCGCCGCACCGCCTAACCGCCGTGCGCGCAACGCATCGGCGAGCGCCGCTTCGTCGACCACGCCGCCCCGCGACGTGTTGATGAGCATCGCATCGTGCTTCATCGTAGCGATGCGGGGCGCATCCATCAGGTTGCGCGTGGCCGGCGTCAACGGCACGTGCAGCGACACGACGTCCGCTTCCGCGATCGCCTGGGCGAAACTGCGCGGTGTCGTCGCTTCATCGGACCAGAGCGCAGACGATGGCGGAATGTGTGCATCGAAGCCGATCGCCCGCATGCCGAGCGCCCGCGCGAGCTTCCCCGTGAGGCGACCGATGCCGCCGAAACCGATGAGCCCGAGCGTCTTGCCCGCGAGCTCCCGGCCGTTCGACAGCGCGGCGCGCGGCCAGCGACCACCGGCGACGTCGGGCGTCGACTCGTACGCGCGACGCAGCAGCAACAGCGCAGCAGCGATCACGTATTCGGCGACGGCTTGCGCGTTGGCGCCGGTTGCCGGGATCACGAGGATGCCGCGCACCGCGCACGCATGGAGATCGATATTGTCGAGGCCGACGCCGAGTCGGCCGACGACGCGAAGCTTCGGCCCCGATGCGATCAGCGATGCGTCGACCATCGTCCGATTGCGCACGATCAGCGCATCGGCTTCCGCGAGGAGCGCGGCGAGCTCGCGCGGTCGATCGACCAGATCCTTGTCGTAGCGGACGTCGAAACGCGAGCTCAGGCTCCCGACCGCCGCGGCGTCCATGAACTCGCTGATGACGATGCGGCTCAGCTTTGCAGACCCCACCTGCGCACCGTCTTCGCCTCTAGCACGCGGAACACGACGTTCTCGACGATGAGCCCGATGACGATCACCGTGAAGAGCCCCGCGAACACGCTCGGGATTTCGAGCTGGTTCTTGTTCTCGTAGATGTACCAGCCGAGGCCACCGGAGCCCGACGACACGCCGAACACGAGCTCGGCCGCGATCAGCGTGCGCCACGCGAACGCCCAGCCGATCTTCAAGCCCGTGAGGATGCTCGGAAACGCAGCGGGGATCAGGATTCGCGCGACGTAGGGCAGGCCGCGGAGCCCGTAATTGCGCCCGACCATTCGCAGCGTGTTCGAGACGGCGAGAAAGCCCGAATGCGTGTTGAGCGCGACTGCCCACAGCACCGAATGGATGATGACGAACACGATGCTGCCGGTGCCGAGCCCGAACCAGATCAACGCGAGCGGCAGAAGCGCGATCGCCGGCAGCGGATTGAACATCGACGTCAGAAGCTCGAGCAAATCCGTGCCGACGCGCGACGTGATCGCGATCACCGTCAGGATCGCGGCGCATGCGATGCCGGCTGCGTAGCCCAGCACCAATACATGCAGCGACGTCAGCGCCTTGGTGAAGAGATCGCCGCCGAAGATGCCCTTGAAGAACGCGATGACCGTCGCCGAGAACGTCGGGAACAGCAGCGGGTTGTCGAGCTGGCGGGCATACAGCTCCCAGACGACCGCGATGAGGACGAGCAACGCGAACTTGCGGACCGCGCCGACGTTCGTGATCCGCTCCCACGCCGACAGCGGTTTCTGAACGATGCCGAATTCGCTCGCCGAGATAGGCTCGCGCAGGATCTCCGGCCGCCGCGGCAACGCTTCCGCTACAAAACCCATGACGCCACCTTCCGAATGACTGTTACGCGATCACCCCTTCCGCGGGCGCCGGCTCCTCGATTGCATCGGCGAAGAGCATCGAATGGATTCGCTGCTCGAGCGCCAACGTTTGCGCCGCGCTCGCGCCCTGCGGGAGGCTGTCGAGCTCCGCCTTGACCTGTCCCGGATGCGGCGACAGAAGCAGGATGCGGCTTCCGATCTTGATCGCCTCGGGAATCGAGTGCGTGACGAAGAGCACGGTGAAGCGTGTGCCTTCCCACAGCGCGAGAAGCTCGTCCTGCATCTTGCGCCGCGTCAGTGCGTCGAGTGCGGCGAACGGCTCGTCCATCAGCAGGATGTCGGGCTCCATCGCCATGCCGCGCGCGATCGCGACGCGCTGCTTCATGCCGCCCGACAGCGTGTGCGGATAGCTGTCGGCGAACGGCGTCAGGTTGACCTTCGCGATGTATTCGAGCGCTTTTTCCTCGGCCGCCTTCCTCGACAGCCGCCCGCCCGAGCGAAGCGGGAACATCACGTTCTCCTTGACCGTGCGCCACGGCAGGAGCTGGTCGAACTCCTGGAACACCATCATCCGGTCGGGCCCCGGCCGCGTGACCTGCTCGCCCTTGAGCCTTATCTCGCCTTCGATCGGCCTCATGTAGCCGCCGACCGCCTTGAGCAACGTCGACTTCCCGCATCCCGACGGTCCCAGCAGGATGAAGCGATCGGAGCGCAGAACATCGAAATCGACGCGATACGTCGCCGTGACGAGGTGGTCCTTCGTCTTGTACTGAAGCGTCACGCCGCGCACGGCGAGAAGCGGCAGGCTGTGATCCCCCCATCCTTGGCGCTTCGCGTCTACGCTGCCCCCCGAGGGAGCGCAATTCGACCCTTGGGGCGGCCCTGCGGGTCCAATGTTCTGATCCTCGGTCATGCGTTCCATGGCAGCCGATCGAGATCGACGTTGCCGCCGCTGACGATGATGCCGACGCGCCTTCCCGCGACACCGAGCGTGCGCTCGAGAACGCAGGCGAGCGGCACCGCCGACGACGGCTCGACGACCTGCTTCATCCGCTCGAACATCATCCTCATGGCGTGCAGGATACCAACTTCGGTGCACGTGCCGAAGCCCGCGACGTGCGTGCGTAGCGCGTGCAGCGTGCGCGGCGCGAGCGTCGTACGAAGACCATCGGCGATCGTGGTCGTCGCGGCGAGCGGCTCGAGCCTGCCGCTTGCGAAGCTTCGCGCCGCATCGTCGGCGTTCGCGGGCTCGGCGCCGAGCACGCGGATGCCGGGCCGAAGCGCGCTCGCGGCAATCGCTGTTCCGGACAACAAGCCGCCGCCGCCGCATGGCACGATGATGATGTCGAGGTCGCCGACGTCATCGAGCAGCTCGAGCGTCGCCGTTGCCTGTCCGGCGATCACGTTCGGATCGTCGAAGGGGTGGATCAGCGTCGCGCCGCTTTCACGCGCGACGTCGTCGCACGCCGCGTCGCGCGCGGCGAGCGTCGGCTCGCAAAGCCGCACGGTCGCGCCGAACCGGCGCACGTTCTCCTGCTTGACGAGCGGCGCGCTGGACGGCATGACAACCCAGGCGAGAATGCCGCGCACCTTCGCGGCGTACGCGATGGCGGCGCCGTGATTCCCCGACGAATGCGTGACGACGCCGCGGCGTGCACTTGCTTCGTCGAGCGAAAGCACCGCGTTCACCGCGCCGCGGGCCTTGAACGCGCCGACCTTCTGCAGATGCTCGCATTTGAAATGAAGCGAGGCGCCGACTTCGTCGTCGATCGCCTTGCACGTCATCACCGGCGTGCGGCGAACGAACGGCGCGATCCGCCGATGCGCGTCGCGAATCGCGGCCGCGTCGGGAAGCTCGACCGCGCGAGCGCCCGCGGTCATCAGCTCCCGTGAAGCTTCTGCGCGTTGGGGAAGAACATCTCCTTCCACGAGTCGGGCTTCTTCTTGATCGATCCGACCTTGTACATGAAGTCGACGTATTTCATCATGTTGTACGGCGTCGTCGTGTACTTGATCTCGGGATCGTTCAGCATCTGCAGAATGTCGTCGAGGGTGTCGCGCTTGTCCTTGGAGATCCGCAGATAGGTTTCCGCGGCCTTGCGCTTGTCGTGGTTGATCTGTGCGGTGGCGTCGTCGAGCGCGGCGACGAACGCCGCATAGACCTTGGGATTCTCGTCGTGAAACTTCTTCGTCGTCCAGACCAGATTGAACGTGGCCGGGCCGCCCAGCACGTCGTAGGAGCTGAAAACCTTGTGCATGCCGGGCGCCTTCAGCTCCTGATACTGGAACGGCGGCGAGCTCAAATGCGCGGTCACCTCGGACCTGCCAGATAGGAGTGCGGTCTCCCCGTCGGGGTGCGACATCGACACGGTCAGCGGATCGAGCTTGTACTGCTGACCGGGGCCGAACGCCTTCTCGGCTGCCATCTGCAACGTCACTGCCTGGATCGAGACCTTGACCGCCGGCAGCGCGATCTTGTCCTTGTCGGTGAAATCCTTGACCGTCTTGACGTTCGCATCGCGCGTAACGAGGAAGAGCGGCATCGAGTTGATGGCCGCCACGGCTTTGACGTCGAGATTGTTTCGCGTTTTCGCCCAAAGCGTGGTGAAGGGCGCGACGCCGCCCGAGGCGAACTGAAGATTGCCCGAAAGCAGCGCGTCGTTCATCACGGCGCCGCTCGCGAACGTCGACCAGTCGACCTTGACGTCGACAGCCATCGCCTTCGCGTGCTTCGCGATCAGCTTCTGGTCCTCCATGATCATCAGCGGCAGATAGCTGATGCCGTACTGCCGCGATACGTGGATCTCGCTCGTTTCCGCGTTCGCCGCGGGCAGGAGCGCGAGCGACAACGCCGCCGCGACGACAGTCAGGGTCGATCGGGTGCGCGCACGCATGCGCATCGTTGCTGCCATCTCCTCCTCCTCTTTTCTTTTGTTGGACGTCACGCGCTCTCGTAGAGACGCGTCAGCACGAATTCGCGATGGCCGAGCGCCTCCGAGGCGGTGAGGCGGCCGTTCGCCGTGCGGAACATGAGCTCGAGCAGGCGATCGCCGGCCGCGTCGAGCGTGAGCTCGCGCTGCAAAAGCCCGCTGACATCCAAGTCGATGTGCTCGCTCATCGTGCGCACGGTGCGCGGATTCGCGCAGAGCTTGATCACGGGAAGGATCGGGTTGCCGATCACGTTTCCCTGGCCCGTCGGAAAGAAGTGCACGACGAAGCCGGATGCCGCGCAAAGCGTGACCATTTCGGCGGCCGCCGACGAGCTGTCCATGAACCACAGGCCCGGATGCGTCGGCGTCTCGGCCTTGTCGAGCACGCCGTCGACCGTGCATTTGCGGCCGATCTTCTGGATGTTGCCGAGCGCCTTTTCCTCGATCGTCGTGAGGCCGCCGGCGATGTTGCCCTTGGTGGGCTGCGAGTCGGAGAGATCGCTCGTCTTGTGGCGCTCGATCACACCCTGGTAACGGTCGAACATCTTCATGAAATCGGCGCGCACGTTGTCGTCGCGGCAGCGTGCAGAGACGATTTTTTCACCCCCCGTGAGCTCCGTCGTTTCTCCGAAGACGAGCGTACAGCCGGCTTCGTGGAGCTTGTCGAAGGCGTTGCCGACGCTCGGGTTGGAGCCGCAGCCGGACGTGGTGTCCGATTCGCCGCACTTTGTCGACACCCACAAGTCGGCGAGCTTGCACTCGGTGCGTGCCTGCTCGCTCGCCCATTGCACGTATTCCTTGGCGACCTTCGAGGCACGCATGATGGTGTCGTGATCGCCGTGCAGCTCGATGCCGAAGCCCTGCACGGGCTTACCGGTTTTGGCGATGCCGTCGACGATCGTCTTCGTCCATTGCTCTTCGATGCCGATGACGACGACGGCGGCGACGTTGGGATTGCTGCCGGCGCCGATCAGCGTGCGGAAATGGAGATCGAGGTCGGCGCCGAATTGGAGCCGCCCGTACGGATGCGGAATCGCGAGCGTGCCCTTGATGTTGTTGGCGACGGCTTCGCTCGCGGCGTTGGATAGATCGTCGACGGGAAGAATGATGACGTGGTTTCGCACGCCGACGCGGCCGTTTTCGCGGCGATAGCCTTGGAAGGTGGTTTGCATGATGGATCGCTCAGGTTAAACAACGCGGCAGCGGAAACGAATGTCGAACTCGCGCGACGGACTCAAGGCTTGAATGCCGGAATCAAGAAGCAACCGCATCGCGGGGCTGTGAGCGGTTGAGCGTCGCGCGCTGCCTTTCGCGTGACGCTCCAACGGCTTGCAGGTCCGCGCCACCGAAAACACCGTTGGCGACACGGAGCTCAGTAGACACCGGTCACCACCGTTTGGTCTTGATGTTGTGGACATGAGCGTGCTCCCCCTTCCTGATCGGCTTGACGACCTTCCCGATATCCACGCCGTACTTGATCACCGTATCGCCCACGTTCATGTCCTTCAGCGCGACCTTGTGGCCGATCGGGATGTCCTGGCGGCATTCGAGCTGGATCGTGCGATCCTCGTCGAGGATCAGACCGGTGAGCGGGGTTCCCGCCTTGATGCCTTCGACGACAACGACGGCCACGCTGTCGTTCGGGTCGTGCAGTACGCAATGAATCACGGAAGCTCCGTAAGGGTTGGGCGCTACTCGAGGCGCGTCGCTGGAGCGCGCCGCCGAAGCCCCCGGTTGAGCGTGCTCGCTTCGGCGTGCCGGTCGAGCACAGGAAAGCAGCGCGCGGCTTCAATGCCCGGGATCGAAGCGATCGTAGTCCATGCTCCACCCGGCAGTCAACTATATCATCTAGATGATTTGCGCAATAATTGTGCATCGCATCCCGACTACCCACGATGAACGACGCGAACCCGTCGCGCGATCTCCCGCTCTACAAGGCGGTCGAGCGCGGCCTGACCGATGCGCTCACGCGCGGCGAATGGAAGCCAGGCAGCGCGATACCCCCCGAGCGAAGCCTATGCGAACGCTTCGGTGTCAGCATCGGCACGCTGCGAAAAGCGATCGACGAGCTCGTCGCCGAGAACGTGCTTGTTAGACAGCAGGGCCGCGGCACGTTCGTCGTCAGCCACGACCGCGAGCGCGAGCTCTTCCATTTCCTGCACGTCGTGCCGCGCGACGCTCCGAAGCAGTATCCCGAAGTGCAGCTCGCCTCGTTCACGCGCGGCAAAGCGGATCGCTCGATCTCGGTCGCGCTCGCGATCGATCGCGGCGATCCGATCTACCGAATCCGCAACGTCTTGCGCTTTGGCGACGCCCCGGTGATCGTCGACGACATCGCGTTGCCCGTGCGCCGATTCAAAGGCCTCACCGAGCGTCGATTCCGCGAGCGCCGCTCGACGATCTACAACCTCTACCAGGAGTCGTTCGGAATCTTCGTCGTCACGGCGCGCGAGCGGCTATGCGCGCTGCCGGCCGATCAGACGAGTGCCGCCCTCCTCCACGTCGCGGCGGGAACGCCGCTGCTGTCGATTCGCCGCGTCGCGCTCACGTACCGCGACGTTCCGGTCGAGCATCGCGTGTCGCTCGTGAGCACGAAGCGCCACGAATACTGGGCCGAGATCGGCGGCTGACGCAAAACCGTTATCCATCCGATCGCGATTCGCGCGTCGATGCCGAAACGCATTCTCTTCGCCGTGCATGACTGGGGCCTGGGCCATGCGACGCGCAGCCTCGTGCTGATCCGCGCCCTTCTGGCGCGAGGCGATTCGGTGACCGTTCTGATGGCACCGAGCCCGGGACTCGCGCTGTTGCGCGCGGAGATCGGTGATGCATGCGCGTTCTACGAATACGAGGACATTCCGAAGCCGTTCAGCCGCTATCCGGCGGTTTTCTATACGCGGATGAGCCTCGCGGTGCCGCGGATCTGGCGGCGTTTCGTGCTCGAGCAGCGCTTGACCGAGAAGCTCGTGCGCACGGAGCGTATCGACGCCGTCGTTTCCGACAGCCGGCTCGGCGTTTGGTCGAAAGCGGTGCCGAGCTACTGCATTTTTCATTCGTTGCGCCAGATCATTCCCGGGCGGCCGGCACTGCTCGAGCAGACGGTCGAGCGCGCGCAGCGGTACGCGCTGCGCGGCTATCGCGCGATCCTCGTCCCCGATGTCGGGGGCGACAACGGCCTCGCCGGCGATCTCGCGCACGATCTCGATCTAGACTGGCGTGGAAAGCTCGTATATCTCGGGCCGCTCTCCGAGCTTGCGCCAGGCGGCACAAGCGAGGATGTCGACTACTTCTTCTCGATCTCGGGGGTCGAGCCGCATCGCACGATGCTTGCCGAGCACGTGCTCGCGGCGCTGCCGTCGCTTCGCGGTACGAGCTTCGTCGCGCTCGGGCGTCCCGGCCAAGCGGGCGACGTGCAACGGATCGGCGCCGCGACCGTCCACGGTTACCTCGACCGGCGCGCGCAGGGCGAAATGATCGCGCGCTCGCGCATCGTCGTCGGCCGCTCGGGCTACACGACGCTGATGGAACTATCGGGCTTCGGCAAGCGCGCGCTCTTCGTTCCGACACCGGGCCAGAGCGAGCAGGAGTACCTCGCGCAACTCCATGGCGAACGCGGATGCGCGTACAGCACGACGCAATCGAGGCTCGACATCGCGCGCGACATCGAGCGCGCCGAAGCATCGGCGGGGGTGCCGCGGTTGTCGATCGATACCGCGGTGCCGCGCTTTCTCGCCGTTCTCGACGCCGCATGAAGAAGCTTCATCCGCGCCACAACAGCGCGACGATCGGCAGATTGCAGACCCAGATCGCTCCCGTCCACACCGCGCGAAAGCCGAGCATCAGCGTGAGTCCCTCGGCGTAACCGATGCCGAAGCCTGCCTGCGCGGCGCTCATGCCGAGCACCTCGACGGTGCCGATCTGGCTGACGAGCCCGCCGGTCAGGAATACGACGGCAAGCGCGAACGAATAAGTCGCAGCGGCCATCAGGAAGCCGAAGCGCGGCACGCCTACGTGCTGGCCGACGAGCATGAATGCGACGACGAGCGCCGTCAGGTACGCGGTCGCGACGATGACGTTGATGCCGAGCACGTGCACGTGCGAGAGGCGCTTCAAGCCCGACAACAAATCGATCGCAGCCGTCAGCGCGCGATGCACGAGCGGCTGTCGGAAGCGTTTCGCGAGCCGTCTCGCGGCAGGCTCGAAATGGAGCACGTACACCATGAGCAAACACATGCCGACAGCGGCGACAACCGCGAGCGGCCGCACGCTCGGCCAGCCATCGATGCCAATGATCGCGAGCACGAGCAGTACGACGACGATCTCGACCAGCAGCATGACCACCGTCGCTGCCGCCGTTTCGGCGAAGTGCGCGCGCCCCGTGCGCGCGAGCACCCAGTTCTGCGCGAAGATACCGAACGGCAGCGTGACCGCCAGCTCGCCGACGGCGAAGGCGAGACCGAGCCTTCGCCAATCGGGACGGATGCCGAGATTGGCGAGCAGAAGATGCAATTGCCAGGCCTTCAGGCCGAGGTAGACGATCGCAAGGCCGAGCGCGGCCGCGAGCACCCAGAGCGGTAACGCCCGAATGCCGGCGAGCGCGCGGCCCGGATCGCCAAGACGCACGGCGATGAAGAACAAGGCTCCGGCGAGGGCCACCGGTACGACGACCGTGGCGGCCTTGCCGAGCCTCACGGAGCGAGCTTGCCCGCCAGGCCGGATTCGAGCGTCGCGAGATCGTCGAGTGCGTTGTGGAGGTACGGCACCATCGCCGCCGGCGTTTTCCATGCCGGCTGCGCATCGCGTGGCCATCGATTTCGCCAGCCTGACCCCGCGCGCGCGATGAGCGAGCGGCGTGCAAGCCATCCGAGGCGTTGTTGCGCAAGCTTCACCGGCGACGCGTGCGCCAAAAGCGGATCGAGCGTGAGTCCGCCCTGCCGCGCAACCCCTCCCGCATGCGTGAGCCAGCGCGCGAACGTGCGCGTCGTGAATTCGCGCGGCCCGACCGCGATGAAGCGGCTCGCGAGATGGCTGCATGTCACGGCGGAAAGACGCAGGATTTCGACACGCAGGCGCACGTCGAACTCGCGCCGCGAAGCGGCTTCGATCGTCGGCAGCGCTTGCCCGACGCCGACCACCGCGCGCACGCGCCCGCTGCAAAGCGGATCGTAGGAGAGCGCAACGGGGAGGACCGGAGGCGGATTCGCGCAACGTCGGTAAATCTCCCACGCGCCGGCACGCACGCAGCCGAAGCGACCGCTACGCGATGTCACACCTTCAGGCGCGAGATAGACGACGCGGCCGGTGGACAAAAGCTCGACCAGACGCCCGATCTGTCCCGAGATCGTCACGCGAAAGCCCGGCGCGAGCGCCCGCAACACGCTGACACGAAGCCTTCGCAGGCCCCAGTGGGCGAGCCGGCGTCGCCCAAGCCGCACGGGATCGATTTCGTCGACGCGCACAGGCATGAAGCCCAGTTCCAACGCGAGCTCGCGCTGGCCGCGTGCGCAGAAAACGTCGCGCGGGTCGGAAGCGCCATAGCCGACCGAGCACAGCGCCTGCACCGTCTCGCCGAACGTGAACTCGCGGATGCGCCGCAGCGGCTGCACGCGCAGGATTCGGAACAGTCCCTCGAGCGGCACGCGGCCGAGAACCCAGGTGACCGGCCGCGGCCAGTTCGACCTGGACAGCAGATCGCCCACGAATCCGCGCCGGAAGAGATCCTCGCGCGCGGCGCAGAACGGAATCGGATTCAGCATCCGAACGCCCTTCCGGCGGCATAGCGCGGCGCCCAGCACCGGCACATCGGAATCGCGCAGGTGATTCGAGACGACGAGCGTGCCCGGCTCGAGCCGGAAATCCGGTGGTATCAGCTCCGCGTTGCGCACGACCGCGCGCACGGCCAAGTCGAAGCAGCACGCCGCAAGCCAGGTGAACGGCGGATGAGGATCGAGCTCGGCATCGGAGAGCCAGTTGAACGACATGGATCGATCACGCCGTCGAGCCGTTCATCGGGCGGATGAGTTTCTGCGTCGCGAGCGCAGCTACGAGCACGCGGGCGGGCGCTTGGCGGTCGGCTCGATTTCGGGACATTCGTCGGACCCTCTCGTCGGCCAAAAAATCCATCTCGTGCCATGGTCCGGTGCGGCGGGAACGAACCGCCGCATTGGCTCACACGATACAACGCCGGCGCCGGCCGCGCTCGCGAGGCGGGAACGCGTTTACTTGGGGATCTTTGGGTGGCAGGGTTGGAGACACTCGCGTTTGGGGTCAGAGACGAAACTGGGGTCAAAGTGTTGCAATTCGTACAATGGACGCCCGCGTTTCGTCTCTGACCTTGAACTTACGTGCCTCGTCGTACGGCGCGAGCCGGCTCCCGCGCGAATCTCGATGCCGTGCGCTTGCGACGACGTGCCCGCGCGTCTTCCGTACGCGCCTCTTTCGCCTTCCTGCGGGGAGACTTCGCTCGCTCGGCAGGGGTTTCAACCTCACCAGAAGTCGAACGACGCCTGGAGAACTGGCGCAAAGCTCTTGCGGTGCGCGGGACACGGACCATGCAGGTCGAGCGCCGCGAGATGCTCCGGCGTGCCGTATCCCTTGTGTCGGGCGAAGCCGTACATCGGATATTCGCGGTCGAGCGCGACGAGCATCGCGTCACGCGTCGTCTTCGCGATGATCGACGCGGCCGAGATCGCCGGCACGTCGCGGTCGCCCTTGACGATCGCGTACGCGGGGCACGCCAGCGCCGGGCAATGATCGCCGTCGATCAGCGCCTCGATGGGCTGCACGGCGAGCGCTTCGACGGCGCGGCGCATCGCGAGCAGCGTCGCGCGCAGGATGTTGAGCGTATCGATTTCGGCGACGTCGCTCGACGCGACGGCCCACGCGAGCGCCTTGACGCGAATCGCCGCTCCGACCTCGTCGCGCTCTTCCGGCGTCATCACCTTCGAGTCGCGAAGGCCGCGGATCTTGCGCGAAGGATCGAGGATGACCGCCGCGGCGACCACAGGGCCGGCGAGCGGCCCGCGCCCTGCCTCGTCGATGCCCGCGACAAAAACGCTCATTTCATCATGCGTGCGCTCTGCGAACGATCGAGCTCGGCGAGCAGCGCCTCGGCAGCAAGCGCGGCGGTATCGAGCGCGAGCGCGCGCGCCATTCGCCCGAACACGGTTTCGATGCGCCTGCGCGTCACGGTATCGTCGAAGAGATTCAATGCGGCGCGTGCAAGATTGCCTGCTGTCGCGTCGTCCTGCAAGAGCTCGGGCACGACGAAGCGGCCGGCGAGCACGTTCGGCAGTCCGACATACGGGATCAGGAGCTTTCCCGCGACGATTCGCGCCGTGAGCGCGCTCACGCGATAGAAGATCACATGCGGACAGCGCGCGAGCGCGGCTTCGAGCGTCGCCGTTCCCGACGCGACGAGCCCGACGTCCGCCGCTCGAAGCGCATCGCCCGCATGGCCGTACAGCACCGCGAGCGGCAGCGCGTCATGGCCGCCGCGATGCTGCGCTTCGAGGAACGCCTCGCGCGTGGTGCGCGAAACGAGCGGCACGATGAACTGCGCATCAGGACGCGCTTCGAGGATGCGCGCGGCGGCGTCGAGCACCAGGCCCGCGTGCATCTCGATTTCCGAGAGACGGCTACCGGGCAAAAGCGCGAAAAGCGGCGTCGAAGCGTTGATCTTCAGCGTCTCGCGCGTCGCGCGGCGCGTTCCCGGACGCGCGGCTTCCTGCGCGAGCGGATGTCCGACGTACGTGACGGGGATGCCCTCGGCTTCGTAGAGCGGCGGCTCGAACGGAAACAGCG
Source organism: Casimicrobiaceae bacterium (assembly GCA_035308425.1). Taxonomy (GTDB): domain Bacteria; phylum Pseudomonadota; class Gammaproteobacteria; order Burkholderiales; family Casimicrobiaceae; genus VBCG01. The sequence goes on from DATGGP010000069.1 coordinate 89,725, forward strand.
CGAGCATGCGATCGACCGAGCGGCCGATCGTCGTAAGGCGCTCGCGCCGCCATGCCCATACCGACGGGCTCACGAAATGCACGGTGCGCACCCGCTTCCGCTTGAGCTTTCGCTCGAGCCCGAGATTGAAATCGGGCGCATCGATGCCGACGAAGAGTGGAATGCGCAATGCGATGAGCCGCCGCGCGAGGTCGCGTCGAAGCGCGACCAAACCGGGCAGGTGCGCAACGACTTCCGTAAACCCGCGCACCGCGAGGCGATCGAGCGGCGCGACGATATCGCAGCCGGCCGCCTGCATCTTCGGCCCCGCGATGCCGACGAAACGCACGCCGGGTCGGCGACTGCGAACGGCCTCGATCAAGATCGCGCCGAGCGCGTCGCCCGAGGCTTCGCCGGCGACGATGCCGATCGTCGGCGCCTCGGATGGCTGGAGGCCGCGGTCCCGGTTCAATCGCGAAGCCGTGCGATGTCAGCGAATGATGCCGCGGCGGCTTTCGGCGAGGAACCGCGCGAGCGTTGCGACGAGCGGCTGGGTGTCCGCCTCGCGCGCGAGCGCCTCGCGGGCGTCTTCGAGCGAAAGGCCCGAGCGGTATAAAACCTTGTAGGCGCGATGGACGATCGCAATCTGTTCCGGCGTGAACCCGCGGCGGCGCAGTCCTTCCTTGTTCGTGCCGGCGGGCTTCGCCGGATACCCGGCCGCCGTCACGTACGGTGGGACGTCCTGCAGCACGACCGCGCCCGCCGCGAGCATCGCGTGCGCACCGATATGGCAGAACTGGTGCACGCCGGCGTACGCGCCGAGCACGGCGAAATCGCCGATCGTCACGTGACCTGCGATCTGCGCATTGTTCGAGAACGTCGTGAAGTCGCCGACGACGCAGTCGTGCGCGACATGCGTATAGGCGAGGAACAGGTTGCCGTCGCCGACCGTCGTCGTGCCGCGATCCTGCGCGGTGCCGGCGTGAATCGACACGAACTCGCGCACGACGTTGTCGTCTCCGATCGTCGTCGACGTCGGCTCGCCGCCGTACTTGCGATCCTGCGGAATGTCGCCGACGGAGGCGAACTGGAAGATGCGATTGCGCGCGCCGATCGACGTGCGTCCCGTAATCACAGCGTGCGGACCGACGCGCGTGCCCGGCCCTAACGAAACGTCGGGACCGACGATCGAATACGCGCCGATGTCGACATCGTCGGCGATCCGTGCGCGAGCGTCGACCAGCGCCGTGGCATGAATCGTCGCCACGCCGGCTACACGGGCATGGGCGGCTCGGGCGGCACGTCGCGGATGGCGGCGAGGAGCCGCGCCTCGCAGACGAGCCCGTTGCCCACCATCGCCTTCGTGTGGAAGCGCCCGATGCCGCGCACCGCGCGCTCGAGATGCGCCTCGAGCAGCAACGTGTCGCCGGGAACGACCTGTCGCTTGAAGCGCGCGTCGTCGATGCCGGCGAAGAGCACGAGTTGCGTGCCGTCGCGACGGGCGACGTCGGAGAGCATCGTCAAAAGGCCGGCAACCTGCGCCATCGCCTCGATGACGAGCACGCCCGGCATCACCGGATACGCGGGGAAATGGCCCTGGAAGAACGGCTCGTCGATCGAGACGTTCTTGATCCCGCGCACGAACTTGCCCGCTTCCCAGTCGAGCACGCGGTCGACGAGCAGCATCGGATAGCGATGCGGCAGAAGCCGCCGGATGATGCCGATATCGAGCTCACGGGTCATTGGGCCCCCCACGCTCGCGGCTGATCGCGCTCGCTTCGCGCTTCGCGCCCAGGTGTCCGCCCTCGGGGCGCCCGGCGACGCTCGCCCCGTTCATCCTCCCGTCGCGCCGTCACCCATCATCGCGCGTCCCTCTTATGTCGTTGTCGTCCGCCGCGGCCGCGAGCGCCATTTCGAGGCGACGCACGCGCTCGCCGAGATCCCGGAGCCTCCGCGTCTGCGACGCCACGTGCTTCCATTCGCGGTGCGGCAGCGCGGGAAACGCGCCAGTGTATATCCCCGGCTCGCGGATGGAGTCGAAGATCTGCGTTGCGGCCGAGATGACGGTCCCGGCGACGATGTCGAGGTGCCCGGAGATCATGGCGGCGCCGCCGATGCGGCAGTTGGCGCCGATCCGCGTCGAACCGGCGATGCCGACGCAACCGGCGATCGCCGTATGCGCGCCGATCAGGCAGTTGTGACCGATTTGGATCTGGTTGTCGAGCTTGACGTCGTCCTCGATGATCGTGTCGTCGATTGCGCCGCGGTCGATCGTCGTGTTCGCGCCGATCTCGACGTCGGCGCCGATCACGACGCGCCCGAGTTGCGGGACCTTCCGCCAGCGCCGGTCCTCGAACGCGAGGCCGAAGCCGTCGGCGCCGATGACGGCACCGCTGTGGATCAACGTCCGCGCACCGACGATGCAGCGCGGATAGAGCGTGACGCGCGCGTCGAGCACCGCATCGTCGTCGATGCTCGCCGCGTCGCCGATCACACAATGCGCGCCGACGACGGTACGCTCGCCGATGGTCGCGTTCGCGCCGATCACGGCGTACGCGCCGATGCTCGCCGTACGCGCGATCCGCGCCGAACGATCGACGCGCGCCGTGGCGTCCACGCCGGGCGATGCCCTCGGCTGCGGATGAAGCATCGCGGCAACGCGCGCGTAAGTCGCATACGGGTTGTCGCTGACGAGCTTCGGCAGCGTGGTGAATTGCGTCGCCTCGGGCGCGAGGATCACCGCACCGGCCGACGTCGTCGCGAGCTGGCGGCGGTATTTGGGATTCGCGAGAAACGCGATCTCGTCACTTTGCGCGTGCTGGAGCGTGCCGACCGCGCGCACGACCACGCTCGCGTCGCCGTCGAGGGCGGCGCCGGCAAGCCGGGCGAGCTCGCCCAACGCTATGCCGGCGGACTCGCGCAAGGAAGCCATCGTGGCCCGTTCGCGCGGTCTAGTACGCTTCGCGCACTCGGCGCGCGGATGCGCGTCTCGGCATGACGCAAACTCGTGTGTCGGCGTACTCGCCTTGCTGTCGCTACTTGTCGGCGAGCGCCTGGATCACCCGGTCGGTGATGTCGATGCGCTTGCTCGCATAGACGACCGGGTCCTGCAGGATCAGGTCGTATTTCTCGTCGGCGGCGATCTGCTGGATCACCTTGTTCGCGCGCTCCTGGATGCCGGCGAGCTCCTCGTTGCGCCGCAGGTTCAGGTCCTCGCGAAACTCGCGCTGCTTGCGCTGGAGGTCGCGCGACTGGTTCGCGAGGTCGCTCTCCTTGCTACGCCGATCGGCATCGGACATCGTGGCGCCATCCCGATCGATCGTCGCCTGCAGATCGCGCACCTGCTTGGCGAGCTTCTGAATCTCGGCGTCGCGCGTCGCGAATTCCTTCTCGATCTTCGCCTGTGCGCGCTTCGCGGGCGCCGCCTCGCGGAACAGGCGCTCGGTGTTGACGAAGCCGATCTTGTAGTCGGCGGCCGCGGCCGTGCCCGCGAAAGCTGCAAGCGCGAAGGCGATGCAGGCAAGTACGAGGCGAGCCGCGCCGAAGCCCGGCCGACGGCGGCGTGAAAGGGTGAGCACGATGGTCTTCATCAAAGTCGCGAAAGCGATAGTGTATGGGATCACTATCAGAAGGCGGCGCCCGCCTGGAACTGGAACCTCTGCTGGCGATCGCCTTCGCGCGCATTGAGCGGAATCGCGTAGCTGAACTTGAGCGGCCCGATCGGCGAGCTCCAGGCGACGCCGACACCCGCCGAATAGCGGAACGACTCGAACTTCGATTGCTCGCCGTTCTGGTAGATCTGGCCGGCGTCCATGAAGACGCTTCCGCGCACCGCCTTGTCGCCCTTGATGATCGGATAGAACGCCTCGAGGTTGCCGATGATCTTGCGCCGGCCGCCGAGCGCGTTGCCGAACTGATCCTGCGGCCCGAGCGACGCTGTGTCGTAGCCGCGCACCGAATTGACGCCGCCCGCGAAGAACGCCTTGAAGAACGGCAGCGGGCTTCCCGACAAGCCGCCGCCGTAGCCCAGATCGGCGCGCGCCATCAGCACGAGGTCGCGATAGACGGGCCAGTACACGGCATGCGTGTACTGGATCTTGTAGTACGAAAGGTCGCCGAACGGCAGGCCGGTTTCGACCAGCACGCTCTGCAGCTTGCCGCGCGTCGGATAGAGCGTGTCGTCGCGAGTGTCGCGCGACCATCCTGCGGTCAGGATGTAGGCATCGGACGAATAGCCGAATTCGTTGACGAACTGCTGGTACACGGGCGGGCTGTCCGAGAACAGCGTAATGTGCGTGCGCTCGTAGCGCCCGCCGACGTTGATCGTATCCGTCTCGGTGATCGGTATGCCGTAGCCAACCGCCGCGCCGATCGTGCCCGACGCATATTGGGAGATCGCGAGGCCCGTCGGGTCGAGGCTCTTGTCGTAAAGCTCGAGCGTTCGCGATATGCCGTCCACCGTGTAGTACGGCTGCGAGAAGATCGCCGAGTACGTCCGGTCGAAACGGCCGGTGTTGACGCCGATCGAGAGCGCGTTTCCGGTTCCGAAGATGTTCTGCTGCGAGATCGACGCGTTGAGGACGATGCCCTCGTCGCTCGAATAGCCGACGCCCGCGAGCAGGTTGCCGGTCGATTTCTCGGTCACCGACACCTCGACGTCGACCTGGTCGGCGCTCCCCGGAACCGGCGGCGTCTCGACGGTGACATCATCGAAGTACGACAGCCGCTTCACGCGCGTTTTCGAGCGCTCGATCCGCGGGCCGTCGTACCACGCGTCCTCGAGCTGGCGAAACTCGCGGCGAATCACCTCGTCCTTCGTCCTCGAGTTGCCTGTGATGTTGATCTTGCGCACGTACGCGCGCCGGCCGGGGTCGACGTAGAACGTGAACGACGCCTTTGCGTGCGCCCGATCGAGCTCGGGCACGGCGTTGACGTTCGCGAACGCGTAACCTTCGGCGCCGAGGCGATCGCTGATGTCCTTGGCCGACGCCTGCAGCTTTGCGCGCGAGAACACATCGCCGGTCTTCAACTGCACGAGAGGCTCGAGCTCCGCCGCGGGCACGACGAGATCGCCCGCGATCCGCACGTCGCCGACGGTGAAGCGCGGCCCTTCGCTGATGTTGAGCGTGATGTAGATGTTCTCCTTGTCGGGAGAAATCGACACCTGCGTCGACTCCACGTTGAACTCGAGATAGCCGCGGTTCTGATAGAAGCTTCGCAGCGTCTCGAGATCGGCCTGGAGCTTTTGCTTCGAGTACTGGTCGTTCTTCGTGTACCAGGTGAACCAGCCTGGGGTGGTCAGCGTCATCTCCGACAGCAATTCCTTTTCGCTGAACGCCTGCGCGCCGACGATGTTGATCTTCGCGATCTTCGCCGAATCGCCCTCGTCGATCGTGAAGTTGATCGCGACGCGGTTTCGCTCCTGGGGCGTGACCGTCGTCTGGATCGTCGCACCGTACTTGCCGCGCGTGATGTACTGGCGCTTCAACTCCTGCTCGGCACGCTCGAGCGCCGAGCGGTCGAAGATGCGCGCTTCGGCGATGCCGATGTCTTTCAGCGCCTTCTTGATCGTGTCAGTGTCGAATTCCTTGTTGCCGGAAAACGTGAGCGAGCTGATCGTGGGCCGCTCCTCGACGGCGACGACGAGTACGTCGCCTTGCGCTTCGAGGCGCACGTCGCGAAAAAAGCCGGTCGCGTACAGCGCCTTCACCGCATCGGAAATCTTCTGATCGTCGACGCGATCGCCGACCTTGATCGGCAGATAACTGAAGATCGTTCCCGGCTCGGTCCGCTGGACGCCTTCGACGCGGATGTCGCGCACGACGAATGGCGTCACCGCAAACGCGGTGAACGACAACGCCAATGCAACGAGGCTCGCGAGAAGTGCGAAAACGCCCGCTCGCGCGCGCATGATCCCGGTGCGTTCAGAACAGGCGGGAAACGTCATTGAAAAGCGCCAAGGCCATCAGCACGGCGAGCATTGCCATGCCGATGCGCTGACCGACCTCGAAAGCGCGGTCGGAAACGGGACTGCCTTTTACAAGTTCGGCGAGATAATACAGTAAATGACCACCGTCGAGTAAAGGCACGGGCAGCAGATTCAGCACGCCGAGACTGATGCTGATCAGCGCGAGATAAGTGAGGAACACGAGCGCGCCCGCCTGCGCCGATTGCCCCGCGATGTCGGCCATCGTCAACGGTCCGCTGATGTTGCGAAGCGATGCGTCGCCGGTGACGATGCGACCAAGCATGCGCACGGTGAACGCGGAAAGCTCCCACGTCTTGCGCGCGCCCTGCTCGAGCGCTTCGCCGAGGCCGTAACGCACGACGACCGCGTCCTGCTTCGCCGCGGCCGGATCGACGCGAAGCATCACGCCGGCCTGGCCGACGCGCCGGCCGTTTTCATCGACCGAATCGATCGTTACCGGTACGTCCAGCATCCTCCCGTCGCGCTCGATCCGGTAGACGAGCGTATCGCCCGGGTGCGCGTTCGTGAGCCTCGCGACATCGGACGGCGAGCTCATCTTCGTGCCGCTGACCGCGACGATTCGATCGCCGCTTCGCAGTCCCGCGCGCGCAGCGGCCTTTCCGGGCAGCACGTGATCGACGAGCGGCGGCCCGAGATCGGGACGGAGGCCGAGCATCGCGAGCGGATTGTTTTCCCAATCCGACGGCGTCATCGCTGCAAGCGAGATGTCACGCGTGATCGGCGCCGTCGGCTCGTTGTCGCGCGTGATCGTCAGCGCCAGCGTGTCGTGTCCCTGCGCTCGCACCACGCGCCAGCGCAATTCCTGGAAGCTTCCGACCGGATCGCCATCGACGGCGACGACGACGTCGCCGGCACGCACATCGGCCGCCGCCGCGGCGCTCGAAGGCGGTGGATCGGCGAGAAGCGCACGCTGTCCGGGAATGCCGGCGACGTAGGTCGCCGTGAATAGCAGCGCGGCGAGCAGAAGGTTCGCGAACGGTCCCGCCGCGACGATCGCGATGCGTCGCCACACCGACTGGCGATTGAACGCGCGCGGCAGATCCGCTGTCGCGACAGGTCCTTCGCGCTCGTCCGCCATCTTCACGTAACCGCCGAGCGGAATCGACGACAACGCCCACTCCGTGCCGCCCTCGTGGAATCGACGCGCCCAGACGATTCGACCGAAGCCGACCGAGAAGCGCAGCACCTTGACGCCCGCGAGACGCGCGATGACGTAATGGCCAAGCTCGTGGAAGACGACGAGCACGCCGAGCGTGATCGCGAAAGCGACGATCTTGTAGAGAGCGGCGATGAGGTCGGGCATCAGATGTCAGTTGTCAGTTGCCGGTTGTCAGAGGCGCCGGTGTTCACGGTAGCGCGGCGTGAGCCGCGATGGAGGTTCGACGTGAAGCGCCAGTGCTGCAATATCGCGCGCTTCGGCGTCCACGGCGAGCGCATCGTCGAGCGTCGCTACGCGCGCCCGCGAGCGACGCGCCAGCACGCGCTCGCACGTGATGGGAATATCGCAAAAGCGCGCGCGGTGGTCGAGAAATGCCGCGACCGCGACTTCGTTCGCGGCGTTGAGCGCGATCGGCGCCGCCGCATCCGCCGCGAGCGCCTCGTAGGCGAGTCCGATGCACGGAAAGCGACTGCGATCGGGAGGCTCGAACGTCAGCGTTGCAAGCAGCGCGAGGTCGAGCGGTGTCGATCCGCTCGTGACGCGCTCGGGCGCACCGAGCGCTTGCGCGATCGGCGTGCGCATGTCGGGATTGCCGAGTTGCGCGAGCATCGAGCCGTCGACGTATTCGACGAGCGAATGCACGATGCTCTGCCGATGCACGACGATCTCGATCTGCGAGGGTGAAAGGCCGAAGAGCCAGCGTGCCTCGATCACTTCGAGGCCCTTGTTCATCATCGTCGCGGAATCGACCGAGATCTTGCGTCCCATCGACCAGTTCGGGTGCGCGCACGCCTGCTCGGGCGTCACCGTCTCGAAGTCGATCTCGGGATGCGGATGGAACGGACCTCCCGACGCCGTGAGCAGAATGCGCCGCACGCCGTTTGCCTCGGGATTTCGCGCATAGGACGGCGGCAGGCACTGGAAGACCGCGTTGTGCTCGCTGTCGATGGGCAACAGCGTCGCGCCGCCTGCGACGACGGCGTCCATGAAGAGCGCCCCGCCGATGACGAGCGCCTCCTTGTTCGCAAGCAGGATCCGCTTGCCGGAGCGCGCCGCGGCGAGCGTCGCGGGCAATCCTGCGGCGCCAACGATCGCGGCGAGAACCGTGTCGACGTCAGGCAACGACGCGGCCTCGACCAACCCTTCCGTACCGGCCACGACGCGCGTCGGAATCGATTCGGCGGCGAGCGCACGCGCGAGTGCTTCCGCCGCATCGACATCGGCGAGCGCCGCGAGGCGCGGCTCGAGGCGGCGGCAAAGCGCGAGAAGCTTCGCGTGATTGCGATTCGCCGCGACGGCCGCGACCGTGAAGCGTTCTGGATGGCGCAGGACGACATCGACGGCGGAATCGCCGATCGAGCCGGTCGCGCCGAGCAGCGTCAGCGTGTGGTGAATCATGCCGGGCCCAGAATCATCGTCGCCGCGATCGCGACCGGCGGCATCGCGGCAAGGAGCGCGTCCGTGCGGTCGAGGATACCGCCGTGACCGGGAAGGAGCGCACCGCTATCCTTCGCACCTGCGCGGCGTTTGAGAAGCGATTCGTGCAAATCGCCGATGATCGACAACGCGGCGATCGCGACGGCGAATGCGACCCACGCGATGATCGACCCAGCGTCGACGGCCCCTTCGAAGCCGGCGCGGCGCGCGAGCGGCACGAGCACGAGCGCATAGATGGCAACCGCGACGAGCGCGCCGTACGCGCCTTCCCATGTCTTGCCCGGGCTGATCGTCGCGGCAAGCTTTCGCCGCCCGAAGCCGCGGCCGGCAAAGTACGCGGCGGTGTCGGCGATCCAGACGATCGCCATCGCCGCGAGCGCGAGCCACGGCGAATGTACGCGCAGCGCGATGATCGCGACGAACGCACCTTCGAGCGCAACGACCGCGAAGATCGCGCGCGGCACGATCGACGACGGTTGCCAGTTCGCGAGCACCGACGGAATGCCGAGCGCGATCCATCCGAGCGTCGCGATGCCGCATGCGATCGGGACGATCGCGTCGAAGCCGCGCGTGCCGCACAGCCATAAGAGCACCGCGCCGAGCGCGAACACGAGCGTCGCGAAGAGTGTGCGGGAAAACGCGCGAATGCCGATCAGGGTCGCCCACTCGAATCCGATGCCTGCCACGGCGAGCAGCAGGACGATGCCGAACGCGAGCAGCGGCAGCACGAAAAGCGCCGCGAGCACGAAGACGATCAGGACGATGCCGGTGGCAAGCCGCGTGGCGAGGGCGGAAGCCAAGAGGACGGGTGCGTCGATCGCCAGCGTGCCCACCGGGTCGAGGAATCAGGCGTCCTGCGCCTGCACCTGCGCCTCGATTTGCGCGTCGTTGCGGGCCTGCACCTGCGCGCTCGTGCGGCCGAAGCGGCGCTCGCGCGTCGCGTACGACGCGATCGCCGCGGTCATCGCCGCCGCATCGAAATCGGGCCACAGCAAGTCGGTGAAGTAGAGCTCCGAATATGCGAGCTGCCACAGCATGAAGTTGGAGATCCGCTTTTCGCCGCCGGTACGGATGAAAAGATCGGGTTCCGGCGCGTACGCCATCGCCAGATACGGCTCGAGCGCTTCGGCGACGAACGCGCGCGGATTGGCGAGCGCGTCGGGATTGGCCGCGAAATAGCGCCGCGCCGCCTGCGCGATGTCCCATCGGCCGCCGTAGTTCGCCGCCACGGTCAGCGTCAATCGCGTGTTGTTCGCCGTCAGCGCCTCGCCAGCCGCGATCAGATCGCCGATGCGTGGATCGAATCGCGACGTATCGCCGACGACCTTGAAGCGGATTCCGTTCTTGTGGAGCTTCGCCACCTCTGCCTCGAGCGCACGCGTGAAAAGGTCCATCAGGATCGATACTTCGTCCGGCGGACGGCGCCAGTTCTCGCTCGAAAACGCGAAGAGCGTCAGGTATTCGATGCCGTGCTCGATCGATGAGCGAACCGCCGCGCGCACGGCTTCGACGCCCTTGCGATGACCGGCGACGCGCGGCAGAAGACGCTTGTTCGCCCAGCGCCCGTTGCCATCCATGATGATCGCGACGTGCCGCGGCACGGCACGCAGTTCGGGAACGTTGCGGGTCGAGCTCGTGAACATTCGCTATTCGCCGGAGGTCGCGCAGGGGCTGTGCATCAAATGGCCATCAGGTCGGCTTCCTTTACCGCAAGGAGCCGATCGACTTCGGCGACAAAGCGGTCGGTGAGCTTCTGCAGGTCGACGTGCGCATGTCGCTCATCGTCTTCCGAGCATTGCTTGTCCTTCGTCAGCTTTTTCAACTGCTCGTTGGCGTCACGGCGCACGTTGCGAACGGCGACCTTCGCCGCCTCGGCTTCCTTGTGAACGACCTTGATCAGTTCCTTGCGCCGCTCCTCGGTGAGCGGCGGCATCGGCACGCGGATCATGTCGCCCGACGTCGCTGGATTCAAGCCCAGGTCCGATTCGCGGATCGCCTTCTCGACGACCGGAATCATCTTCTTTTCCCATGGTGTGACGCCGATCGTGCGCGGATCGGCGAGCGTAACGTTCGCGACTTGCGGCAGCGGCATCGACGTTCCGTAGTAGTCGACGTGGATATGGTCGAGGAGTCCGGTATGCGCGCGACCGGTTCGCACCTTCGCGAGGTCGGCCTTCAACGTCTCGATCGACCGAGCCATCTTCTGTTCGGCGGATTTCTTGACGTCGTTGATCATGAAGTCTCCAAATCTCCCCTCACCCGCCCTTCGGGCACCCTCTCCCCGCATCGCGGGCCGGGGTGAGGGGGTTCGTATCAGCAATGCACGAGCGTCCCCTCGTCCTCGCCCATTACGACGCGCCGAAGCGCTCCGGGCACGAAGATCGAGAATACCTTGAGCAGCATGCTCTGGTCGCGGCAAAGCGCGAGCGCGGTCGCGTCCATCACCTTCAGGTTCTTGACGATCGCCTCGTCGAACGTGAGCGTCTTGTAGCGGCGCGCGCCTTTGTCGGTCAGCGGATCGGATGTGTAGACGCCGTCGACCTTCGTCGCCTTCAGCACGATGTCGACGCCCATCTCGCGGCCGCGCAACGCCGCCGCGGTGTCGGTGGTGAAGAATGGGTTGCCCGTGCCGGCGGCGAAGATCACGACCTTGTGCTCTTCGAGATGCCTGAGTGCCCGGCCGCGGATGTACGGCTCGGCGACCTGGTCGATGCGAAGCGCCGACTGCACGCGCGATTCGACGCCCGCGCGACGCAGCGCGTCCTGCAACGCGAGCGCGTTCATCAGCGTCGCGAGCATGCCCATGTAGTCGGCGGTCGCGCGGTCCATGCCGGCCGCGCCCGGCGCGACGCCACGGAAGATGTTGCCGCCGCCGATGACGATGGCGATCTGGACGCCGAGCCGAACGACCTCGGCCACCTCGGCGACGATGCGGTCGATCGTCTCGCGCTCGATGCCGTAGCTGTGGCTCCCCATCAGCGCTTCGCCCGACAGCTTGAGGAGAATCCGGCGGTACGCCGGCATTCGCGCGGGCGATGGAGTAACGCCTGGCAGCGGCGCAATCGCCGCGGTGATCACGCTGGCGCTATCGGGAGGGCTCATCGACTGCTCCACCGGGCCGGGTTCGCAACGTCAGCCTCGTGTCATCGCCGCCACCTCGGCGGCGAAATCGTCCTTGCGCTTCTCGATGCCTTCGCCCACGACGTAGAGCACGAAGCCGTTCACGCGGCCGCCCTGCCCCTCGACCAGTTCCCGGACGCTTTGCTTGTCGTTCTTGACGAACGGCTGCGGCAGCAACGTCACCTCGGCCAAAAACTTGGCAACCGCTCCTTCTACCATTTTTTGCACGATATTGGCAGGCTTACCCGACTCGGCGGCACGCGCCGCGGCGATCGAGCGCTCCCTCTCGACCACATCCGCCGGTACCTGCTCCCGCGACACGGCGATCGGCTTCGACGCCGCGATGTGCATCGCGAGGTCCTTGCCGAGCGCTTCGCTGCCGCCCGTGTAGTCGACGAGCACGCCGATCCGCGTGCCATGCACGTACGAGGCCACGCGCCCTTGGGCGACGAGCCGCGCGAAACGACGCAGGCTGATGTTCTCGCCGATCTTCTGCACGAGCGCCGTGCGGCGGGCCTCGATCGTCTCGCCCGATGCAAGCGTGCGCGTGGAAAGCGCCGCCACGTCGCGCGGATCGTCGCGCATCGCGGTCGCCGCCACGTCGTTCGCGAACGCGCGAAACTCGTCGTTCTTGGCGACGAAATCGGTCTCGCAATTGAGCTCGACCATCGCCGCCGTTTTCGAGTCAGGTGAGATCGCGATGCCGACGACACCCTCGGCCGCGACGCGCGCCGAGGCCTTGCTCGCCTTCGCACCGCTGCGGATGCGCAAAAGCTCCTCGGCTTTCGTGAGGTCGCCTGCGGCCTCGGTGAGCGCCTTCTTGCATTCCATCATGCCAAGCCCGGTGCGCTGGCGAAGCTCCATCACCCTGGTTGCGGAAATCTCCGGCATTTCTCGTTGCTCCATCGTTCGTTACGCGTCGAAACGCCATGCGTCGCGACGCTCCCGCGCGGTCCGTGAGGTAGCGCGGGATGGCGTGGGGATGCGCCCCACGGTCGGTCAGGCCGATGCTTCGTCGACGAACTCGTCGCTTGCGGCGACGATCTCCTGGATCGTGCTCGTCTTGCCTTCGAGCACCGCGTCGGCGACGCCGCGCGCATAGAGACGGATTGCCCGGCTCGAATCGTCGTTGCCGGGAATCACGTAATCGATCGGGTCGGGATTGTGGTTCGTGTCGACGACGGCGACGATCGGAATGCCGAGCTTCTTCGCTTCGGTGACGGCGATCTTGTGATAGCCGATGTCGATGACGAATACCGCGTCGGGCAGCGCACCCATGTCCTTGATGCCCCCCAGGCTCTTCTCGAGCTTGTCGAGCTCGCGCTGGTGCGACAGCGCCTCCCGCTTGGACATCCGGTCGAACGTCCCGTCCTCCTTCATCGTCTCGAGGTCGCGAAGGCGCTTGATCGACTGCTTGACTGTCTTGAAGTTCGACAGCATGCCGCCGAGCCAGCGATGGTCGACGTACGGCATGCCGCAGCGCTGCGCTTCCTCGGCGATGATCTCGCGTGCCTGTCGCTTGGTGCCGACGAAGAGGATCGTGCCGCGGTTCTGCGCGAGCTGGCGAACGTACTTCATCGCGTCGTTGTACATCGCCAACGTCTTCTCGAGGTTGACGATGTGGATCTTGTTGCGCTGGCCGAAGATGTAGTCGGCCATCTTCGGATTCCAGTACCGCGTCTGGTGGCCGAAATGCACGCCGGCCTCCAGCATTTGACGCATGGTCACGGACATTGACGACTCCCGGTTCAGGGTTGGCCTCCACCGGCGCGTTGCGCTTCGCGGCGCGCGAATTTCGCGGACGCGACACCCTGAAACGCCGGTGTGCGAAGTGGAAGCGGCGCCCAGGCAGGCGCCGTCTCCCGATTGTGTCCGACACGCGAGGGCGTTATCTGCCCCGCGACGATCGGACTCGATGCCTTCGCTCACGCCCCGCCCGTACTGTCGGCGTACACCGCGGCTCCGGCAACCCGTTATTCTAGCACCGCGCGTCGATTCGAGGCGAACCACGAACCGGCGCGAACCGCGCGCCCCGCCGACCTTTGCGAAGAGCTTCCGATGTCGCCCGCACCCGCAGCCTGCACGCACACCGACTGGGGGATCCTGCGGGCATCCGGCGAGGACGCCGTCGCGTTCCTGCACGCTCAATTGTCGAGCGACGTGCAGGCGCTTGGTCCCGGGGAAGGACAGTACTGGACGTACAACTCGCCGAAGGGTCGCGTGCTCGCGAACGGCGTCCTGTGGCGCGCGCCGGACGAGCGCGATGATGCGATCATTCTGCTGCTTGCCAGCGATCTCGCGACAACGATTCAAAAGCGCCTGTCGATGTTCGTGCTGCGCTCGAAAGTGACGATCGAGAACGCGACCGCCGATTCGACGCTGATCGGCATCGCCGGCGAAGGCGCGCACGATGCGACGCGCGCGGCGTTCGGCGTTGGGCCCGCGCGCGGTCGCGCGGTCACGTTCAAGGCGCATGCGAACGCGTTCACGCTTCCCGACGGACGGGTCGTCGTCGTCGCACCGATCGCCGAAGGCGGCGTGCTCAAGGCTGCGCTTGCGCGCCACGCAACAATCGTCGGCAGGAACGAGTGGCGCCGCTTCGGCATCGCGCTCGGCGTGCCGTTGATCACGTCGGCGACCGCGGATCTCTTCGTGCCGCAAACGGCGAACCTCGATCTGCTGGGCGGCGTAAGCTTCACCAAGGGCTGCTATCCGGGCCAGGAAATCGTCGCCCGGATGCAATACCTCGGTCGTCTCAAGGAGCGCCTGTTCGCGTTCCGCTCGGATGCGTTCGACGCGGCACCCGGAACGCGGATCTACTCGAAGACGTTCTCGGTGGATCAGAGCTGCGGCGTCGTCGTGAATGTGGCGCCCGATACGGCAGGCGGCGTCGCGCTTCTCGCCGTCGTTCAACTCGACGCCGTGAAAGCCGACGATCTCACGCTCGGCGCGTCCGACGGTCCCAGGCTGACGCGAAGGCCGCTGCCTTACGACGTTCCGAGCGCATCGGAAGATCGCACTCGACCCCGGTAAGCTGACACTGACTTGGGCGCCTATCGCGACCCGCGTCGCGCCACCGAAGACACCGGCGCCACTGACAACTGCCAACTGTCAACTGCCACCTGACATGTGCCTCGCCGTTTTCGCGCTCGATGTGCATCCTCGGTACTTCGCGATCATCGCCGCGAACCGCGACGAATACCACGCGCGCCCGAGCGAGCCGGCGCATTGGTGGCAAAACGAGGCAGGCGCGCCCATTCTCGCGGGCCGCGACGGCGAGCACGGAGGAACGTGGCTCGGCCTCGCAGCCGGCGGTCGTTTCGCGTTCGTCACCAACGTGCGCGAACCGGGGCGCCACGATCCGAACGCGCCGTCGCGCGGCGTGCTCGTTCCCGCATTGTTGCGCGATCGGCGAGCGATCGCGGCCGCGCTCGGCGATATCGCTTCACATGCAAATGCGTACAACGGCTTCAACCTCGTCGGCGCGGAAGGATCGATCGCCGCCTTCGGCTCCAATCGCGGCCCGCATTGCGTTTCACTCGCGCGCGGCATTCACGGCGTCTCGAATGCGGGCCTCGATACGCCGTGGCCGAAGCTCGTGCGCGCGAAGGCCGGCGTCGGCGCGTGGGTGGCCGACGGCGACGAAGACCTCGAGCGGTTGTGGCCGGTGCTGATCGACACCACGCCTGCGGCGGACCACGAATTGCCCGACACGGGTCTCACGCGCGAACGCGAGCGGCTGCTCTCGTCGCCGTTCATCGTCAGCGATACATACGGCACGCGCTGCTCGACGTTGATCGCGCTTGGCCGTGACGGCGAGGCGAATTTCGTCGAGCGCAGCTTCGATGCGAAAGGCGTCGCTGCCGGCCAGGTGCAATTCCGATTCCGGCTGTCGCGCCCGAAGTAAGGTCAGAGCGTGCGAGCCATCGCGCGATGCGCGATGCCGGCCTCGTCGAAAACGTCTCCATACGCAGCGAAGCCGTGCCGCTCGTAGAACGGGATCGCCGCGACTTGTGCGTTGAGCATGACGCGCGCATCACCTCGGTCGCGCGCACGCTCGACGAGTGCGCGCAGAAGCGCCCTACCGACTCCCCGTCCACGCCATGGGGCGAGCACCGCGACGCGGCCGATGTGCCCGTCCGGTAAAAGCCGCGCACAGCCGATCGCATTCCCTCGCGCATCGATGGCGAGCGCGTGCAACGACACTGCATCGGCATCGTCCCACTCGAGCGCTTCGGGCACGTGCATCTCGACGACGAAGACCTCGTGGCGAATGCGACGAAGATCGGGCTCGGCGTCCGACCAGCCGTAAACGCGAACCGTATGTTCAGCGCCCGGATCTGCGTGGATCATCGGTACAGCGACAGCGCGATCGTCGCGCGACCACCCATCACCGCGAAGTCGCAGCGGCCTCCGACAGGGAGCGTCAGCTTGTCCGGGACATGGCCGAACGGCAGGCCGGTGTAGATGGGAACGTCGACGCGCGCGCGCACATGCTCGATGGCGACATCGACGTCGTAGCCGGCGTCGTTCGCGCCCAACTGATACTCGGTGAATGCGCCGAGCAGCACCGCCCGCTGGCGCGCGAGCACGCCGGCGTGCATCAACTGGTGCAGCATGCGCTCGACGCGATACGGGTGCTCGCCCACGTCTTCGAGGAACAGGATGCCGTCACGGATCTCGGGGAGGTATGGCGTGCCGACCAGATGGGCGACCATCGCCAGATTGCCGCCCCACAGGACGCCCGACAGGTTCGCGTCGGGACCCGAAAGCGAACAGCGAACCGTCCAGGCATCGTTGTCGAGCACGCCGAAGCAATTGTCGAGCGTGAATGCCGATGGCGTCGACGTGCCGAAATCGTAGGACGCCATCGGCCCCCCGTACGTGACGATGCCGGCCCGCGCCAAGGCGGCCAACTGGAACGCGGTGAAATCAGAATGACCCATCCATCGTGCGCGAGAGCGCGCGATCGCTGCGAAGTCGATCCGATCGAGCAGGCGCGTGAACCCGTAGCCGCCGCGAAGCATCAGCGCGACGTCCGTGTCGGGGTCGGCGGCGACGCGCGCGATCGCGGCAAGCCGCTCGTCGTCGGGCGCCGAGAAGCGCTGCCAGCGGCTTCGCGCGGTGGCATCGACGCGGGCGCGATGGCCGAGGCGTGTCAACAGTGCGACGGCGCGATCGACAGCGTGCGGGTCGGCCGCAAAGCCGGCCGGCGCGAGAATCGTGAAGCGAAGCGGCGTCATCGGATCGCGACCTTGCGCCTTGCGGCGAAGAATCGCTTCAGACACGCCGCGCAGTCATCCGCGAGAACGCCGGGCGTGACGCGTGTGTGGTGGTTGAGGCGTGCCTCGGCGAAAATGTCGATCACCGAACCGCAGGCGCCGGTCTTCGGATCGCGTGCGCCGAAGACCAGACGAGCGAGCCGCGCATGGAGAATCGCGCCCGCGCACATCGCGCACGGTTCCAGCGTGACGAAGAGCTCGCAGTCCGGAAGCCGGTAATTGCCGCGCGTTCTCGCCGCTTCGCGCAACGCCGTGATCTCGGCGTGCGCCGTCGGATCGTTGCCGCCGATCGGCGCATTGCCGCCGCGACCCACGATCGCTTCGCCGCAGACGACGATCGCGCCGACCGGTACTTCGCCGCGCGCCTCCGCGCACGCGGCAAGCGCCAGCGCTTCCGCCATCCACTGCTCATCGATCCCTGGCATCCTCGATATGGAACCGATGAAGCAGCCGATGGACGACCGGCGCGAGCATGAGGCCCGTCGCTGCGAGCAATATCACGCCGCAGAACAGCGCGTAGATGCCGTCGAAAACCTTCCCCGCTGTCGATTTGATGTCGACGACCGGTCCCATGCCGGATAGGAGCAGCGCCGCCTGGTGGAACGCGTCGAGCCACGAGAATCCCTCGAGCGTGTGGTAGCCGATCATGCCGGTGGCAAGCGTTCCCGCGACGAGCCCGAGTCCATAGAGCAAACCACGCCGAACGCGCAAAAGGAACACCTCGCGCGGTGCGAGCGTGACGCGCGGTCGCGGCATGTCGGGCGCCAGCGCCGACGCGTCCTTGCGCGGTTTCGCCTTGGCTGCCATCAGCGCGGCGTCGTCCGATCGATTGTCATCTGCTTGGATTCGCGGTCGCCGGCGGTCAGATCAGTTCGATCCGCGTGTCGTGGCCCCTGAACGACGCGAGCTTCGCATCGCGAGTGAGAAGCGGCGCAGCCAACGCCTCGGCCAGCGCAATATACGCGGCATCGTGGGCGGTGACGTTGTTCCGCAATTGCCAGATTCTTGCGAGGAACGGCTGGTGCGTATATCGCGTCACCGGGAAATCGTCGAGATCCTGGAGGGCCTGCAAACCACGTACCGTATCCATCTGGCCCGTACGTGCATATCGACGCATCACTTGCGTGACTTCCACGTCGAGGAGATGCGGTGCATGAAGCGTCTCGCGCTCGCCGAAAAGACGCTCGGCCCCGCGGGGGCCGCTCGACGTGTTGAGAGAAAGACCTCGATGACGGCCGACGCGTCGACGACGACCAACGCCGGTCTCGTTCGGCATGTCCTAACATAAAAGCAATGTTAGCCACATGTCAAAGGCAGGATCGCGCCCGTTCCCCGGCGCCGTCCTCAAAGACGTGCCCGCCACGGTTGGAATCCGCGCATCCCCGGGTCCGACCGAATGAGCACGCTCGCAGCTCCAGACCTTCCGCACGCGCCGGCGCCGGTGGGCGTCAAGTTCCTGGTGCTGTGGCTTTCTGCGACGATCGCGAGCTATGCATTCGCCGCCGCGATCGCACGCCCCCCGCCGCTGCTGCGATCGGTCCTATGACACGAATGTCCGACACACCCGCGACGCCGCCCTGCATGCTCACTCCCACTCGATCGTCGCCGGCGGCTTGCTCGACACGTCGTAGACGACGCGGTTGATGCCGCGCACCTCGTTCGTGATCCGGCTGCTGATCCGTGCGATCAGAGCGTGTGGAAGCGGCGCCCAATCCGCGGTCATGAAGTCGGTCGTCTGTACGGCGCGAAGCGCGACCGCGTGCTCGTAGGTGCGGCCGTCACCCATCACGCCGACCGAGCGGATCGGCAGGAACACGGCAAACGCCTGAGACACCGCGTCGTACCACGGCTTTCCCGCTTCGTCGCGGGCGGCGCGAAGCTCGTCGATGAAGATCGCGTCCGCCGCGCGCAGCATCTCGGCACGCTCGCGCGTGACCTCGCCGAGAATGCGCACGCCCAATCCCGGGCCGGGGAACGGATGGCGAAACACGATCTCGCGCGGCAAGCCGAGCTCGAGACCGAGGTTTCTTACCTCGTCCTTGAAGAGCTCGCGCAGCGGCTCGAGGAGTTTCAGGTGCAGCGTTTCCGGCAACCCGCCGACGTTGTGATGCGACTTGATCGTATGCGCCTTGCTGCCTTTCGCCGACGCCGACTCGATCACGTCCGGATAGATCGTGCCTTGCGCGAGCCATTTGACGCCGGTGACCTTCGACGCTTCGTGCTGGAAGACGTCGACGAAATGTCGGCCGATGATCTTGCGCTTGGCTTCGGGATCGTCGACGCCGGCGAGCGCCGCGAGAAACGTCTCGCTCGCATCGACGTGGATGACGCGCACGCCGAGGTGCATCGCGAACGTATCCATCACCTGGTCGGCCTCGTTCTGCCGCAGGAGACCGTGATCGACGAACACGCAGACGAGCCGATCGCCGATCGCGCGATGCAAGAGCGCCGCTGCCACCGACGAATCGACGCCGCCCGACAGGCCGAGCAGCACTTCCTCGTGTCCGACCTTCCTGCGAATCGCCTCGACCGCCTCACCGACATAGGCGTGCATGTTCCAGTCGTGCCCGCAGCCGCAGATGTCGTGGGCGAAGCGCGCGAGGATCGATGCGCCCTGCGGCGTGTGCGTGACCTCGGGATGGAATTGCAAGCCGTAGAAGCGGCGCGACTCGTCGGCCATTGCCGCGATCGCGCACGCGTCCGACGACGCGGCGAGCGCGAAGCCAGGCGGCAGGTCGATCACCTTGTCGCCGTGGCTCATCCAGACGTCGAGCAATCCATGACCTTCGGCATTGCGGCGGTCCTCGATATCGCGCAGCAACGCCGAGTGACCGCGCGCGCGCACTTCCGCACGGCCGAATTCGCGCACGCGGCCGGTTTCGACGCGGCCGCCGAGTTGCGCAGCCATCGTCTGCATGCCGTAGCAGATGCCAAGGACCGGAATGCCGACGTCCCATACGGCTGCCGGCGCGCGAGGCGTCTCGCCGACGGTAACGCTCGAAGGGCCGCCCGAGAGAACGATGCCGCTCGCGCCGAACTCGCGCACGAACGCGTCGCCGACATCGAACGGATGGATCTCGCAGTAGACGTTCGTCTCGCGAAGACGGCGCGCGATGAGCTGCGTGTACTGCGCGCCGAAGTCGAGGATGACGATGCTCTGGCCCACAGAAGACGGGGCAGAAGAAGTTGAGATTTGCGGGGATTTGGTCGCCACGGATGAGTTTCTCAGATTCGAGCGCACGCTGTAAAGAAAATCATGGTTGATCCCGTAGAGACGTTGCTTGCAACGTCTCTCTCGCCATCGTCGATGTCGCGCCACCCAGCCGAGACGTAGTCAGCTACGTCTCTACGGCTAGGTTTGGCACGTCGCTTAGGATCAACTCGTTGCGATCGATGGTGGTCTGCAGCGGCGTCGGCTTTTGCACGGGCGGCGGCGGCGCGGGCCTCAACAACTCCTGCGGCGTTTCCGCGATGCAGACGTATCCCGCCAGACGCGCCATGTATAGCCAGTCGGCGACCGCAAAATATCCCAGGGTCACAACCACGTCCGCGGCAACCACCAAACGCCACGGCACAATTCCGGCAAAAGCGAGCGGCACCGACGCGACTGTTGATGCCACCACAAAAAGAACCATATGCGCCAGGCCCGTCCAGGTGCTCACCGCGAGCACGGCGCCGGTGCGCTCGCGGCACAGCGCGACGGCGGCGACGATCGCGCCCACTGTATCTTCGTCATCGCGTACGGCGAACATGGCTGCCAGCGACAGCAACCAATTCAGCGCCCACCACAGAAATGCAACCAGACACGCGATTGGCAAAAAGATCGCAAACGCAAGGCCGGGCTGGGGATTGGCGGCGGGCGAGGCGAATCCCGCCAGGATGGTGGCTCCCGCGAATCCGAAGAGTGCCGCTAACGCAACCGCGATTCGCAGGAACTGAAGCCGAAGCAACGCCGGAAATGCACTCGTAGAGACGTTGCTAGCAACGTCTCTCTCGCAACCGCTTCTGATCTCGCGATCCGCCACCTCGTTGTTCGGAACGACTTCATTCTCAAACCGGACATTTGTTGCGCCGCCGGCAGAGACGTTGCGAGCAACGTCTCTACGAAAATAATCGAGCAGGGCGCGGACTGTGGCGAGGCGGCCCACCGCTCCCGCGATCATCCACAACACGGAGAGCAGCAATGCCGCAGTTAACGAGGCCACTACCGCGCGACTCAGGCTGCCGCGAAAAATATGGGCGATGGCTTCGCCCACCAGATAAGGATGGCGCGTGCGCAGAAAAAACAATTCGCCATTCGTTACCGGCAGGGTCCGCAGATATTCGAACAGGCCAAAAGCGAAGAGAGCTGTCGCCGTCGCGCCCACCGTCCAGCGCCAGACAATTTCGGCCAGCGTCAACGATGGCCGCCGGAACGCAGCCCGGAATCCTTCCGCCGTGGGCGAGATCGCCATGCGTGCAGGATAACTCATTCGGCAGTCACGTGAGCGAGGCTTAAGTCTACTTGTCACTGCCTCTGCGTGCTATTTCATAGGCTTGTCATCCTGAGCGCAGCAAAGGCTCCTCGAAGAGGAGGCTTTGCGAAGTCGAAGGATCCCTGCAGTAAGCATGAGCCTTGTCTGGACGCCAACGATTCTCTAGAAGCGTCGTCGACGACCAAAAAACCGAGGCGGCTGAATTGCCAGCAGGGATCCTTCGACTCCGCTCAGGATGACAAACACTGAGGAGAACAGCGGAAGGTGCAGGGTACTTACTTCACTACGAGATTCACCAGCTTGCCGGGCACGTAGATTTTTTTCACGATTTGCTTGCCGGCAATCGCCGCGCGCACTTTCTCATCGGCGAGGGCGCGTTCCAACACCGTCTCTTCGGTGGCGTCGGCAGGCACAACAATGCGGCTGCGCAGCTTGCCGTTGACCTGCACCGGGATCTCGATTTCCTCTTCCTTCGCGAGCGCGGCATCGTACTTTGGCCACGGCGCCTTGAGCAGGTTCCCTTTTTCGCCGAGCATCTCCCAAAGCTCATGCGCGAGATAAGGTGCGAAGGGCGCGAGCAACATGACAAGATTACGCTGCACGTCGGCTAGAAACGTCGCGGGAACCTTCTTCTGCGCGATGGCCTCTTCCGCGCCATACAAAACGTTCACCAACTCCATGATCGCCGAGATGCAAGTGTTGAAGTGCCAGCGTCCCTGGAAATCGTCGCTCACGCGCTTGATGGTCTGGTGCAACTTGCGCTGAATCGCGCGTGCCTCAGGCTGTAGAGACGTTGCTGGCAACGTCTCGGCGTGCGGCGCCCCAGACGCATTCGAAGTAGACGTTGCCAGCAACGTCTCTTCGGAGTTTCTCACCACGAAGCGATACACGCGGCCGAGAAATCGCTGGATGCCTTCGATGCCCGTGTCCTGCCAATCCAAATCGCGGTCGGGCGGTGCGGCGAACAAGCTGTACATGCGAGCGGCATCGGCCCCGTAGCGCGCCACCATTTCGTCGGGCGACACCACGTTGCCCAGGCTCTTCGACATCTTCGCGCCGTCTTTGATGACCATGCCCTGCGTGAACAA
>DATGGP010000070.1:0-17059 GCA_035308425.1 Casimicrobiaceae bacterium
CTACTGTCGTGAGCGTTGCCACCTGAGCGCGACGAGTGGCCCCTGCCAAAGCCCCTCGGCAACCTCTGCCGATGGCCGCTTTCGAGATGCCACCTTTTTACCTTTTTAACTTGTGTGGCCGATTCTGGCCGATCTCGGCCAGTCCGCTTCAACGCTGCTCGTGCGTCGTACGGAGTACTCAGCACCTCGCACGGCGTATTTCACAGTCGCAATTTCGCTCGGCACGTCGACTTGGCTCGACGCGCTGGCGGTGGGGCGCGGCGAAGTCTCGAGCGGCGTGCGGAGTACGAAGTACTCAGTACGAAGTACGACGAGCGACAACGGCAGCCAAGCTCGCTCGCCGCTCCTTCATTTGGAGAAGTCGACGTTCACCACCTTCCGTAATCGGCAGCGGAGGAACTGCTGGTAGCCACAGGACTGGTTGAACGCGTGGTTAGGCGGCGTTTGCGACTACTTCCGCGCTGATGACAACCTGGAACACGTCTACGCTTCGACTAGGATTACCAATGATTCCGGCAACACGCCGTCATACGCCATCGCGTCCGCAGCCGCCTTGGTTTTCATCGCGGACATCAGTGCGCTCATGTCGGGGACGTCCATGAGCACGGCCACTCGCGTCGGGTTTTGCGGGTCAACGAACGTTCGGATGTTGGTAATGCCGAGAGGCTCGAAAAATTCCTTGCGTTTGGGCGAGGCAAGCCAGTGAGCCTTGTCCTTAACATTATGATGCGCGACTATGGTAGGCATGATGTTTTCCTCCGGGTAGCGGATCCGTACAACGCAAGGCCGGAAGCAGCATACCTCCGGAGCGTGCGCCTCATCCTACCCTTGCTTGGCAGCACGCACTACTATGTTGGGTCTAGCTCGGCAGGCCGCACGCCCGCTTGCGGTCGATGTCCACCATCGATGGCCGCTATCGGCGACGCTGCGTCCGTCGCTCGAGGCACGAAGTACGACGTTCGAAGTGCCGCGTACCAAGTGGCGGCCTATGAACCAGTCAGTGGAAGTTATCAAGCAGCTGCAGCGAGGTGGCGACAGCCCGGGCGCCAAGGACGAAAGGACTTACGTCGCACTCGCCCGTCACAGCGATCGGTCAATCCACTGCGAGAAGGTCGCGGTTCTCCGACGGCCACACGCTCGACGGAATCACGATCCGCGCAAGGTCGTCATCTGTAATAACCAAGATTCGATGTGACAGCCGGTGTCAGATCGACAGGCCTAAAGGCTCAAATCGGCAGAACGCGACCTGACCTGACACCGAGACGGGGCTCACCCCACCAGCGACGCACATGCGAGAACCGCCCGCCCTTTGCTCGCCGGTCTTATTAAGAGCTAAGTCAGATTCGTGACGGCGTGAATCTGTTGTGAGGCCTCGTAACGTCAAAGGGTTTAAGCAATTCGAACCATCTCCCCGTGAGCTCAAAGGTCGCATGCTGGTGAATCTAAACGCAAAGCGGAACCCGTATTGCTTGTCCTCGTCAGCAGGATTGTAGAGCACGACCAAGGAGACAACCGCGTCTCCGGTCGATGCTTCATGCATCAATGCGAGGCCGATCCGGCAGCGACGCATCCGAGAACACTGAACGCATACGTCGTCTGCGACCTGTTGCGGTTGCCGTGCCACTGCACGGACAATCCAAGTCTGAACTCGTCAGAGTGCAAGCGTCCGAGGGTACGACCATGAATATGACCATGCGATCCGGTATGTTCGCTGCAATTATGTTGTGGTTGACATTTCCCATGCCGGCCGCGGTATCAGCTGGCATCCAAGCGCTGAACGTACCTTCGGACGGTTCTTCGCCCGCCCTTTCGGGTGCCGTCTGGTATCCGTGTGCCATTGCGCCAACGGTAATGAAGGTCGGGCCATTTGACATTTACGCGACCAAGGACTGTCCGATTACTGGTACAAAAATGCCATTGATCGTCATCTCGCACGGTCGGAAAGGCAGTTTCCTGGATCATCGCGACACGGCTGAGGGACTCGCGGACGCGGGATTCGTCGTGGCCGCCATCTCGCATCCCGGCGACAACGCGCTGGACAGCAGTCGCTCCAACGACTTGTCTGTGTTCGTCGAACGCCCCGCCGATATCAAGCGACTCATAGATTACTTGCTTGGCTCGTCGAGCTACGCCGCCGCCATCGATGCGGATCGCATCGGCCTGTTCGGCTTCTCACGAGGCGGGTACGCGGGGCTCGTGCTGGCGGGTGCCAATCCGCAATTCGGCCGGAACGAGGGAATGTGTGTGGGCCAGACCAGCACGATTTGCGAGGACGTTCGTCAAGGCAAGGTCGTACCTTTGGTCCACGACAGGCGCGTCAAGGCGCTGGTCATTGCTGACCCGCTGAGCGTCTTCTTCACGAAGACTTCCTTTGACGAGGTCCGGGTTCCCATGCAGCTCTGGCGTTCCGAGCACGGTGGAGACCGGGTGACGCCCGAAAGCGTGGCTGCCGTCGCGGACGAATTGCCGGTGAAGCCCGACTTTCGCACGGTTCCAAACGCCCAGCACTTTTCGTTCTTGCCCACGTGCCCCAACGAGCTGGCCGCAACCGCGCACGACATCTGCACGGAGTCGCCGAACTTCGATCGCGCGGCATTTCACAAGGAGTTCAATGCCCAAGTGCTGGAATTCTTTCGGCACGCCCTACATTGAGGTGAATGCGGAAGCGCGTGCAAGGAGGGCGGTTCCGACAACCACATCACGCGGGTAATCGCCGTTTGATCGGACGATTGGCCGCTTCGGGTCGGTTTGCGATTGTCGATGAGCGGCCATGCGCGGCCTTCGAGGATTCTCGAGATAACGGTCACTCGCCCACATTTCTTCTGATGGTATCGATTAATATCGTCGGCAATCGCCGCCTGTAAGGAATGACATATGCCCATCACCACATTCAATAGCTTCACCGATGGCCTCGACCCGAACCAGAAAAGCCGCGAGCACTTCGTTACCCATATCGATACATAGCGAACGACCCTCGGTGGGTTGTCAGGCGACAGGGTAAATTGACCCCATCGTGTTGCCTCACGTAATTTTGTTACCGGCTGCCTCACCAAGAATGTTACTCGTCACGTGGTGGATGAGACGCTGGATCGCGTGTTGTGGCCACGTTTTCACTCGCTTCTGAAGGGTGTGCAGCTGCCGCAAACCGTATTGGCCCGGGTAGCGGGCCCGAACTCAACTAGCAGTTCGCAGCCGCCCCCACGGGTCACATTTCAGGGGAGGCAACGATCCCGCCCGGTAACAATCTGGTTGAGGCAACGCGGACCCGTTCGGTACGTGGCGAATGGTGAGCGCGATCAACAGGGCGGTTTTGTTCGCTTGCACATGACCGATGTTGCATCACCGCCGCAATACGAGGTGAATCTCTACATCGGCTTCGACCCGCGGCAGCACGACTATGTAGTCGAGACGGACGGGCGATCGGCGCTTGAGATTCAAACCCCACAAGGTTCGCCATTGGATAGCCGACATACCTGCGGCGGTCGGGTCTTCGATGTCGCGACAGAGCGAGTCGAGATCACTGACGCATAGCCGCTTTACGCAGCGCGCGACCACGTCAGGCGAAGCCCGAAGCAGGTGCTCCGCACACCGACGGGTTAAGGAATCTCGAACATTCCGGCGGCGCCCATGCCGCCGCCGACGCACATCGTGACCACGACGAGCTTGGCGCCGCGGCGACGACCTTCGATCAGCGCGTGGCCGGTGAGTCGCGCGCCCGACATGCCGTACGGATGGCCGAGCGCGATCGCGCCGCCGTCCACGTTTAGGCTCGCTTCGGGAATGCCGAGCCGGTCGCGACAGTAGATCACCTGCACGGCGAACGCCTCGTTCAGCTCCCACAGATCGATGTCGCCGATCCGCTTGCCCGTGCGCGCGAGCAGTCTCGGCACGGCGAACACCGGACCGATGCCCATTTCGTCGGGCTCGCAGCCGGCCACCGCGAAGCCGCGGAAGATGCCGAGCGGACGCAATGCCTTGCGGGCCGCCATTGCGTCGCTCATCACGACGCACGCGCCGGCGCCGTCCGAGAACTGGCTTGCATTCCCGGCAGCGACGACGCCGCCGGGGATCGCCGGCTTGATCTTGGACACGGCCTCGTACGTCGTATCGTCGCGGATGCCTTCGTCGGCCGCGATCGTTACATCCCGCATCGATACGCCCCCTCCCCTGTCGGCGACACCCATGGTCACGGTCATCGGCACGATCTCGTCGGCGAACCGGCCGGCGGCGGCCGCGCTCGCGGCGCGCTGCTGGCTTTCCACGCCGTAGCGGTCCTGCCGCTCGCGGTCGATGCCGTAGCGTCGGGCAACGTTCTCCGCCGTCTGCAGCATCGTCCAGTACAGCGTGGGCTTGTGCTCCTCGATCCACGGCTCGTGCAACATGTGCTTGTTCGATTCGTTCTGCACGCACGAGATGGACTCGACGCCGCCGGCGACGATCGCATCCGCCTCGCCAGTGATGATCCGCTGCGCGGCCATCGCAATCGTTTGCAGGCCCGACGAGCAGAAGCGATTGATCGTCGCGCCGGGAACGGTCGGCGGACATCCAGCCCGGATCGCGGTCTGGCGGCCGACGTTCATGCCGGTCGCTCCCTCGGGGAACGCGCAGCCCATCAGCACGTCGTCGACCTCGCCAGGATCGAGATGGGCGCGCTCGATCGCATGACGCACGACGTGGCCGCCCATCGTCGCGCCGTGGGTCATGTTGAACGCGCCTCGCCACGACTTCGCGAGCGCCGTGCGCGCCGTCGAAACGATCACCGCGTCGGTCATGCGTCACCACTTCGCAAGAGAAGCCGCGAGCTTTCGGTCAAGAGTTGAATCGTCCGCCCTCGCTCGCAAGCTTCGCGAGCCGCGGGGCCGGAGTCCAGAACTTCGAATCGGCATGCGCGTTGCGCGCGAACTCGCGCATCGAGCGCACGACGTTATACAAGCCGACGGTATCCGCATGGAACATCGGCCCGCCGCGGTGACGGGGGAACCCGTAACCGGCGACATAGACAACGTCGATGTCGGAGGCGCGTACCGCGATCCCTTCCTCGAGCAGGCGTGCGCCCTCGTTCACGAGCGCGTAGATGCAACGCTCGACGATCTCGTCGTCGGCGATCGTGCGCGGTTGCATGCCAATTTCCGCGCGATACGCGTTGATCAGCGCATCGACGTCGAGATCGGGAATCGCGTCGCGCCGGCCGGGCTCGTAGCGATACCAGCCGGCGCCCGTCTTCTGCCCGTAGCGACCCGACTCGCATAGCCGATCGCCGACGTGCGAGTACACGACGTGCGGTTTCTCGACGTAACGCCGCTTGCGAATCGCCCAGCCGATGTCGTTGCCGGCGAGATCGCCCATGCGGAACGGCCCCATCGCCATGCCGAACGCTTCGAGCGCGCGATCGACCTGCGAGGGCGCCGCGCCTTCGTCGAGCAGGAACGTCGCCTGGCGCAGGTACTGCTCGAGCATGCGGTTGCCGATGAAGCCGTCGCACACGCCTGCGACGACGGCGGTCTTGCCGATCGTCCGCGCCAGCTTCATCAATGTCTGCAAAACATCCGGCGCAGTGCGCGCGCCGCGTACGATCTCGAGCAGTTTCATCACGTGCGCCGGACTGAAGAAGTGCGTGCCGACGACGTCTTGTGGCCGTGACGTGACGGCGGCGATGCGATCGACGTCGAGCGTCGAGGTATTCGTCGCGAGGATCGCACCGGGCCGCATCGTCCGGTCGAGCATCGCGAACACCCGAGCCTTCACGTCCATGTCCTCGAACACCGCTTCGATGGCGAGATCGGCGTGCCCAATGTCGCTGTACTCGAGCGTCGGATGCAGGAGTGCGAGCGCGCGCTCGAGCTCGGCCGGTGCGAAACGACGCTTCGCGACCGACGCTTCGTAGTTCGAGCGGATCCTCGCGACGCCGTTGTCGAGCGCGGACCGGCTCGTTTCGAGCAGCGTCACCGGCAGCCTTGCCGAGAGGAAGTTCATGGCAATGCCGCTTCCCATCGTGCCGGCCCCGATCACGGCCACGCACTCGACCGGGCGCGTCGGCGTATCGGCCGCGAGACCCGGATACTTCGCCGCGGCGCGCTCGGCAAAGAAGGCGTGGCGCAGCGCGTGCGACTCCGGCGTCTGCATCAGCTGCAGGAAGAGCTCGCGCTCGATCCGCAGGCCTTCGTCGAACGGCTTGGCGACCGCGCCGGCAACGGCGTCGACGCACCGGCGCGGCGCCGGCAGATGCCGCGTTCGCGCCTCGATCGCCGCACGCGCGAATTGCAGAAAGGATTCCGCTCTCGGATCTGCGATCCGCACGTCGCGCAGCCGAAGCGGCGGCCGCTTTTCGTCGACGACGCGTTGCGCGAATGCGATCGCTTCGGCCACGATGTCGCCGTCGACCAGTGCGTCGAACAGTCCGCTGTCTGTGAAGCGCTCTGCGAGGCAGCTCCCACCGGTGACAATCATGTCGAGCGCGCGCTCGATGCCGATCGCGCGCGGCAGCCGCTGCGTGCCGCCCGCGCCCGGAAGCAAGCCGAGACTTACCTCCGGCAGCGCGATCTGCGCGTCGCGACGCGCGACACGGAAGTGGCATCCGAGTGCGAGCTCGAAGCCGCCTCCCATGCAGATGCCGGCGATAGCCGCAACGACCGGCTTCGCGCTCGCCTCCACGATACGGATCGTTGCGTTGAGCGTCGGCTCGGCCTTTGCCTTCGCCGTGTCGAACTCGCGGATATCGGCGCCTCCCGAGAAGCGCTCTGCACCGCCGGTCAGCACGATTGCATCGATCGCGGCGTCGTCCGAAGCGCGATCGACGCCGTCGGCGATCGCGCGACGCACGTCGTACGCGAGTCCGTTCACCGGCGGATTGTCGAGCATGATCAGCGCCACGCGCCCTTCGCTTCGGTACTGCGCCGTCGTCATCGGCTACTCCATGCCATCGCTAGACTTCGAGCCATTCCCCGCGCACCGTGGGTGCCGCGCGCAGCGCGTCCGGCGTGCCGTCGAACACGATACGCCCGTGGCCCATCACGTAAAGCCGGTCGGCGATGTCGAGCGCGATCGCGAGCCGCTGCTCGATCAGCAGAATCGCGACGCCGCTCCGGGCGATCCTCGTCAACAGGTCTCGCACCAGCTCGACCATTCGCGGCGCGAGCCCTTCGGTCGGCTCGTCGACCATGACGAGATCGGGATCGCCCATCAGCGTGCGGCCGATGGCGAGCAGCTGTTGCTCGCCGCCCGACAGCGCGCCCCCGGCAACATCGGCGCGCTCGCGCAGCAAGGGAAACAGTTCGAGGAACCCGTCGATCGACCAGCGTCCGCGTCGCTTCGCCGACTTGATGCCGAGCGCGAGATTTTCGCGCAGCGTCATTCCCGGAAATATCTGTCGGTCCTCCGGTACGTAACCCAGGCCGCGGCGTGCGATTTCATGCGGTAGCCGGCCGTCGATGCGCTCGCCCTTGAAGCGGATGGTTCCCATCGGCGCGACCAGCCCGATGATTGCCCGGATCGTCGTCGAGCGTCCGGCGCCGTTGCGTCCGAGGAGGCTCACGATCTCCCCCTTTTCGACGCGAAACGACACCCCCTGCAGCACGTGACTCCTGCCGTAATAAGCGTGAAGGTCGTCGACGTCAAGCATTCGCGCCGCCAAGGTAAGCGCTCTGCACCGCTTCGTTCGCGCGGATGTTCGCCGGCGTATCGGTCGCGAGGATCGCGCCGTGAACGAGCACGGAAATGCGATCGGCGAGATCGAACACCACGCCCATGTCGTGCTCGACCATCAGCAGCGTGCGATCTCGCGACACCGATTTAATCAGATCGACCGCGGCGCTCGCTTCGTCTCGGCTCATGCCGGCCGTCGGCTCGTCGAGCAGGATCACGCGCGCGCGGCCGGCGATGGTCATGCCGATCTCGAGTGCACGGAGCTCCGCGTACGTCAGCACACCTGCCTGGACATCGCGCCGGGGCGTCAGTCGGATCTGCTCGAGCACGCGTTCCGCATGCTCGTTCGCGTCGCGCAGCCCCGCGACGTTGCGCCAGCAGCTGTAGCGGCAACCGAGCGACCACAGCGCCGCGCAGCGGACGTTCTCGAACACCGACAGTTGGGAAAAGACGTTCGTCACCTGGAAGCTTCGCGCCAAACCGCGACGATTGATCACGTGCGGCGCAAGGCCGGTCACATCCTCGCCGTAGAGGCATATCGATCCCGACGTCGGCGATTCGCAGCCACTGATCAGGTTGAACAGCGTCGACTTGCCGGCGCCGTTGGGTCCGATGATCGCGTGCCGCTCGGCGCGTGCGATGTCGAGCGTGACGCCGCGGATGATCGAGGCGGCGCCGAAGCTCTTGTGCAGATCGCACAACGCGATCGCGGGTGGCGGATCGCGGCGATCCGACGCGTTGTCGGCCATCACTATGACGGCGTCGCTCTTGCTGCGGGACGTTGTTGCTCGGCGAGCGTCCACGCCGACGCTACGATACGCCGTGTCCTGCGGAACGCGGCGAACCCTGCGGCGGCGACGATCACGCCCGCGATCCACGACACCGGCGAAGCGGCATCGACCGCGACGCCGGCGATACGCATCTTCGTGCCGAGCTCCGGTTGTGTGGACACGCGGTAGCTCATCTCGATCACGGTCACGAGGCCGACCACCGTCACGGCGGCAGGCGCCGCCGCGACCGCGTAGGCAAGCAGGACGCGTCCGAACGCCGGTGTTCGGGCAAGCGGTGCATGCATCGCGATCAAGCCGGCGAGGCCGCGCGGCGCGAACACGACGACGATCATGAGGAAGATGCCCAGATAGAGCAGCCACGCCGACGTGTAGCCGCTCAAGCTCGCTTCCAGCCATGTGAGCACGACGGCGCCGAGCACCGGCCCGGCGAATTGTCCGGCGCCGCCGATGCACGTCATCAACAGAACACTGCCGGAGCGAAGTGCCCCCACGGAATCGGCAGAAACGATCTCGTAGTTGATCGCGTGCAAGCCGCCTGCCAGACCGGCGAAGAGGCCCGCGACGCAACATGCGATCAGGCGGACGACACGTGGATCGTAGCCGACGAACGCCGCACGCTGCGGATTGTCACGCACGGCGTTGCACATGCGGCCGACCGGCGTGGTGGTGAACGCGCGCATCGAAAGCGCCGCGACGAACGCCCACGCCGCAACCACGTAGTAGACGGCGATCTGCGATGCGAGACCGATGCCGAACAGCGCCGGGCCGAGCGTGCGGCTTGCGGTGATGCCCTCCTCGCCGCCGAACAAGCTCGGCACGATGAAGGCCGCTGAATACACGAGCTCGCCGATGCCAAGCGTGATCAGCGCGAAGATCGTGCCTGCGCGCCGCGTGGTGAGCGCGCCGAACAGCGCGCCGAACGCGATACCCGCAAGCGCGCCCGCGAACGGCACGAGCGGCATCGGAAGCGCGAGGCCGTGATTGATCGCGCGCATCAGGTGAATCGCGGCATAGCCGCCTAGACCGTAGTAGACCGCGTGGCCGAACGACAGCAGGCCCGTCTGCCCGAACAGCACGTTATACGACAGGGCGAACACGGCGGCGATCGCCATCTGAGTCAGCACCGATCGGACGAAGTCGGAATCGAGACCCGGAACGAGCGGCAGCACCGCGAGCGCCGCGAACGCGGCAAGCCAGCCGCGATGCCGCACCGGCCAAGCGAATGCAGAACGCGGACCGCGTGCCGCGGGGGCGAGATTCGCTTCCCGGGGCGGCCCTGCGCAGCTCATACGTCGCGCTTCCCGAGCAAGCCGCGCGGTCGCACGATGAGTATCAGCACGAGCAGGAGGTACGGCGCCATCGGTGCCACGGTCGAGACCCTGACCGACACGAGGTCGTACAGCGGCGAGCCGCGGGCGATGGCGACGCCGCCCGCGCGCAACGCGTCCGCGAGAGAGTAGTCGATTGCCACCGCGAACGTCTGCAGCACACCGATCAGCATCGATGCGATGAACGCGCCGGCGAGCGAGCCGAGTCCGCCGACGACGACGACGACGAACACGATCGGGCCGATCGCGCTCGCGAGCGTCGGCTGCGTGAGCAGCATGAAACCACCGATGACGCCGGCGAGCCCGGCGAGACCGCTGCCGAGGGCGAACACGAGTACGAACACGCCCGGAACGTCGTGGCCGAGCGCGCTCGTCATCTCCGGATGCGTGAGTGCCGCCTGAATCACGAGGCCGACGCGCGTGCGCTTCAGCGCGACGTAGAGGATCGCGAACATGGCGACCGAGATCGCCATCATCAGCCCCTTGTATGCCGGGAAGCTGCTGCCGTACAGCGAGAAGAGCGCGAAGTCGATCGTCGGGGGCACGCTGTTCGCCACGGCGTTGCGGCCCCACGCCATCGTCACGAGCTCCTCGATCACGTAGGCAAGACCGAACGTGAACAGGATTTCGGCGACGTGACCGCTGCGATGGACATGGCGCAGCCCGTAGCGCTCGATCGCCGCGCCGGTCGCACCGCAGAGAAGCGGCGCGATCGCGAGCGCCGGCCAGAATCCGATCCACTGGCCGAGCTGGAACGAGAAATACGCGCCGAGCATGAACACGCTCGCATGCGCGAAGTTGAGCACGCCCATCATGCTGAAGATCAGCGTGAGGCCGGCCGTCAGCATGAACAGCAGCAGCCCGTAGACGATGCCGTTCAGCAGTGAAACGGCGACGATCTCCGCCATACCGCTAGCGTGCGCCCGCGCCTAAAGCGATGTGTTGGCGTAACCCGCAGCCGGGCGAGCGACGCGGTGTCGATTCAGCCATGCGTCGCACGGCGAGAAGCCAGGGCCCTGCTAACGGTCTCTAGCTCGGCCGATCCATCCTGCACGTTGTCGGCAGCGCGGTCGCCTTGGCTTCGACCTTGGCGTCGGTGCGCCAGCCGAGGCCGGTATTCTCGACGTCGTATTTCTGTTTGCGCTCGAGCGTGGACACGTACAGCGGCTGCAGCAGCTGATGGTTGTCGGCGCGCATCTGGACCTCGCCGAGAGGCGTCTGCATCTTCAGCCCCTCGAGAGCATGCGCGATCCTGACCGGATCGTTCGACCCCGCCTTCTTCGCTGCGCCCGCGAACATCTCCCACATCGTCTTCGCGCGCCAGTACGCGTACTCGTTCTCCTTGCCCGGATAGCGCGTGACGAACGCCGCGACGGTCGAGTCGAGCTCGGGCGTCGCGTTCTTGTGCCATTCGCTCACCTGCTTCAGCGTGTCCACGCCCGCGTCGCCGATCGCGGTGACCGTGCCCGGGCTGCCGCCGTAGAACGTCTGCCATACGACTTTCAACCCGGCATCCTTGCCCGCTTTCACCAACAGCACCATGTCGTTGCTCCAATTGCCGGTGATGACGGTATCGGCGCCGCTCGCCCTGATCTTCGCGACGTACGGCGAGAAATCCTGCACCTTCTGCAATGGATGCAGCTCGTCGCCGACGATCTCGATATCGGGCCGCTTCTGCGCAAGCATTTTCGTCGCTGCCGCCGCGACCGCCTTGCCGAACGAATAGTCCTGGTTGATCAGATAGACGCGCTTGACGCTCGAATCCTTCGCGATGACGTCGGTCATCGCCGCCATCTTCATGTCGGCGTCGGCGTCGAAGCGGAAGTGCCAGAAGTTGCACTTCTCGTTCGTGAGCGCGGGATCGACCGCGGCGTAGTTCAGGTACAGCACTTCGCTGCCGCGATTGCGCTCGTTGTGCTTCTGCACGGCGTCGGTGATCGCGAGCGCGACGCCGCTCCCGTTTCCCTGCACGATGAAGCGCGCGCCTTCGTCGATCGCCTTCCTGAGCTGAATCAGCGATTCCTGCGGATTGACCTTGTTGTCGAACGACAACAGCTCGATTTTCTCGCCGTTCAGGCCGCCGGCGGCGTTGATCGCGTCGATGTAGAACTGGTGGGTCTTCTGCGCGAGGATGCCCGTCGCGGCGCCGCCGCCAGAGAGCGGGTCGATGAAAGCGATCTTGATGTCCGCGGCCGCCGTGGAGGCGACGAGCGCCGCTGCGATCGACAGGCCAGCCGTCACACGGGTGAGTGCACGCATGATTCCTCCTACGTTCGCAGGCGGTTGTCGCAGGCGCACCGTTCGGGCGCGGTTCTGCGTCCCGTCGACTCGAGCGGACGATGCTACAAGTCTCGCTGCGCCATTTCAAGCGCGCTACAATCGCCGCGCCCGGGCGGCCAATGACGAAGCGAGGACACGCGATGCAGGGGCTGATGATGGACGTGCCGCTGATGATCTCGTCGCTGATCCGCCACGCGGACCGCTATCACGGCGACACGGAGATCGTGTCGCGCACCGTCGAAGGACCGATTCACCGCTACACCTACTGCGACGCGCACCGGCGCGCGCGACAGCTTGCGCTCGCGCTACAGCGGCTCGGTGTCAAGCCCGGCGACCGCGTCGGCACGCTCGCGTGGAGTACGAACCGCCACTTCGAGCTCTACTACGCCGTGTCCGGCATCGGCGCCGTCATCCATACGATCAACCCACGGCTGTTCTTCGAGCAGATCGCGTACATCGTCGAGCACGCCGAAGATTCGCTGCTCTTCTTCGACACGACGTTCACCCCGATCGTCGACAAGCTCGTGGCGAGGTGCGTGTCCGTCAAGGCGTGGATCGCGATGACGGACAGTGCGCACATGCCGCATACCGCGGCAAGACCGCTGCACTGCTACGAGGACGTCGTCGGCGGCACGAGCGACGAATTCGAGTGGCCGGTTTTCGACGAGAACACCGCGTCGGGCCTCTGCTATACGTCCGGAACCACCGGGCATCCGAAAGGCGTCCTGTTCAGCCACCGCTCGACGGTGCTGCACGCGTACGCCAACGCGCTGCCGGACACGAAGAACGTGTCCGCGCGCAGCGTCACGCTGCCTGTCGTGCCGATGTTCCATGTCAACGCGTGGGGATTGCCGTACACCGGGCCGCTCGTCGGTGCGAAGCTGGTGTTCCCGGGACCCGCGCTCGATGCGGCGAGCCTCTACGAGCTGATCGAAGGCGAGCGCGTCGACAGCATGTCGGGCGTGCCGACCGTATGGCTCACCCTGATCGAATATATGCGGCAAGGCAACAGGCGATTCTCGACGCTCAGGCACGCGACGGTCGGCGGCGCCGCGTGCCCGAGAGCGGTGCTTGCAGCACTCACCCGGGAGTTCGGAGTGAACGTGATCCACGGGTGGGGCATGACCGAGATGAGCCCCGTCGGCACGATCAACACGCCGAAAGCCAAACATGCGTCATCGAGCGTGGACGAGAAGCTGCAGCTCGGAGTCAAGCAGGGGCGGCCGCCGTACGGGGTCGACATCCGGATCGTCGGCGCCGGCGGTCGCGAGTTGCCGCGCGACGGCAAGAGCGCAGGCGACGTGCAGGTCCGCGGGCCATGGATCATGCGCCGGTACTTCAAGAACGAGGGCGGCGACCCTCTGACGCCGGACGGTTGGCTGCCCACAGGCGACGTCGGCGCACTCGACGCCGACGGCTACCTGCAGATCACCGATCGCTCCAAGGACGTCATCAAGTCCGGCGGAGAATGGGTGAGCTCGATCGAGCTCGAGAACATCGCGGTGGAACATCCGGCCGTTGCCGAGGCGGCGGTGATCGGCGTCGCGCATCCGAAATGGGGTGAGCGGCCGCTTCTCATCGTCATGAAGAAGCCGGGCGTCGAGCTCACGCGCGCCGCGATGCTCGCGTTCTACGCGGGCAGAACCGCGAAGTGGTCGGCACCGGCGGACGTCGTGTTCGTCGACGAGCTGCCGCACACGGCGACCGGCAAGCTGTCGAAGGTGATTCTGCGCGAGCGCTTGCGGGACTATCGGCTACCCGACGCTTGACGCCGCGGCGCCTAGCGCGCCGTCACGCCGCCGTCGACGGCGATGATCTGCCCGGTGATGAACGCACTCGCGTCCGACGCGAGCAGCACTGCGACGCCTTTCAAATCCTCGGGGCCGCCGAGGCGGCGCAGTGGCGCCCTGCTCACCGCGTCGTCGCCGAGCATCTCGATCAGACCGCGCGTCATCTTGGTGGGGAACAATCCCGGTGCGATCGCGTTCACGTTGATGCCGTAACGCGCCCACTCCATCGCAAGCGCGCGCGTGAAGTTCACGACGCCGCCCTTCGTCGTGTTGTACGCGAGCGTTGCCGGCCGTCCCGCGTCATTGCCGCCCTTGAGACCGCTAATCGATGCCACGTTGATGATCCTGCCACGGGCGCGCGGGATCATCGACCTGCGCCCGACCTCCTGCGTGACGATGAACATGGCGGTGAGATTGAGGTCGACGACCTTGCGCCACGCGTCAAGCGGATGATCGACGGTTGGCGCACCCCACGTGGTGCCGGCGTTGTTGACGAGG
Source organism: Casimicrobiaceae bacterium (assembly GCA_035308425.1). Taxonomy (GTDB): domain Bacteria; phylum Pseudomonadota; class Gammaproteobacteria; order Burkholderiales; family Casimicrobiaceae; genus VBCG01. Next base: position 14,329 of record DATGGP010000070.1, read on the forward strand.
ATGTCGATCGCATCCAGTCGCTCGAGCGTGCGCTCGACCATTGACGGAATCGCGCCTGCATCCGCGAGGTCGCACGCGACCGCGATCGCCTCTGCGCCGAATTGCGCTTGCAAATGCGCCGTCGCCCTGGCGAGCTCGTCGGCCTTGCGCGCGACGAGGGCAACGCGCGCGCCCATCTCGACCAGCGCCTCGGCGATCTGCAGCCCGAGACCGCGCGAGCCGCCGGTCACCAGAGCAGTCCTGCCCGCAAGACCGAAAAGTTGTCGCACGCCCATGGAGATGCCCCGGTCCACGCGGCGATGCCGCGAACGTTCCACGCTACCATTGGCGCTCGGGCGTCGACAAGCCGCACGAACCGAAGACTGCGCGAGGCAGGTGCAATGGACATCAGCCATTCGAGCGAGGAGCGTGCCTTTCGCGACGAGGTACGCGCGTGGCTCGCCGCCAGCCTGCCGGCGGACCTGCGCGACAAGACGATCGGCTATCAGCCGTTCAGCAAGGACGACCTTCGTCGCTGGCATCGAATCCTGGCGCAGCGGGCCTGGATCGCGCCGGCATGGCCGCGCGAATGGGGCGGCACCGGCTGGAACGTCGTTCGCCGCTACATCTTCGATGAGGAGTGCGGCTACGCCGGCGCGCCTCCGCTGCCACCGTTCGGTGTCGTCATGTGCGGGCCGGTGCTGCTCGAGTTCGGAACCGATGCGCAGAAGCAGCGCTTCCTTCCGCGGATCTATCGCGGCGACGACTTCTGGTGCCAGGGGTATTCAGAGCCCGGGTCGGGCTCGGATCTCGCATCGCTTTCCACGCGCGCCGAGCGCGAAGGCGACCACTACATCGTCGACGGCCAGAAGGCCTGGACGACGCTCGCTCATATGGCCGACTGGATGTTCTGCCTGGCGCGCACCGACCGCAGTGCGCCTTCGAAGCAGGAGGGCATCTCGTTCCTGCTGATCGACATGGCATCGCCGGGGATTACCGTGCGTCCTCTCCGCCTGATGGACGGCGGACGCGAGGTGAACGAAGTGTTTTTCGATCGCGTGCGCGTGCCGGTTGAAAACCGTGTCCACGACGAAGGCGCGGGCTGGACGGTCGCGAAATTTCTGCTCGGCTACGAACGGATGAATACGGCGCGCATCGGCACGTCGAAGCGCGAGCTCGCGCAGCTGAAGAAGCTCGCAATGCGCGAGAAGAAGGACGGCAAGCCGCTGTTGCAGGATACGCGGTTTCGCGATCGGGTCACGCGCGTCGAAGCCGAGCTGATGGCGCTCGAAATCACGAACCTGCGCTTCGTCGACCAGCTTCATGCCGGACGCGCGCCCGGTGCGGAGATGTCGATGCTGAAGATCGTGGGCACCGAAATCCAGCAGGCGCTGACGGAGCTGATGATGCAGGCGGCCGGCCCGCGCGCGCAGCCGATCGCGCCGATCGACGAGGATCCGGCGTTCGACCGCTTCGTCGCGGCGCTCGCGCCGCGGTATTGCAACTATCGCAAGACGACGATCTACGCCGGGTCGAACGAGATCCAGCGCAACATCATCGCGAAGCACGTGCTGGGACTCTAGCGAGCATCCGAGGCTGCCGAATGGACTTCGGTTACAGCGAGGAGCAGCGCCAGCTGGTCGAGTCGATCCGGCGCTTCGTCGAGCGTCATTACGATTTCGAGGCGCGTCGGCGGATTGTCGAATCATCGCCGGGGTGGAGTCGCGACGTCTGGCGCGCGCTTGCCGACCTCGGCGTGCTCGCGCTACCGCTGCCCGTCGATCACGGCGGCTTCGGCGGCGGTGCCGTCGATGTCATGCCGTTCATGAATGCCGTCGGCGAAGCGCTGATCGTCGAGCCGTATGTCGCGATGCTCGTCGCCGCCCGCCTGGTCGCGCGCTTGGCGTCCAAGTCGCTGCGCGAGGATCTGCTGAGAGCGGTGTCCGAGGGCCGGTCGATGATAACGTTCGCGCACGCCGAGCGTGGCGCGCGCTACGACGCCGGTCGTGTCGAGACGCGCGCGCGCCACACCGACGCCAGCTATGTCATCGAGGGCGAGAAGAGCGTCGTCGCCGGTGCGCCGTGCGCGGATCGCCTGATCGTATCGGCGCGCCTAAGCGGCGGCGCGAGCGATCCGGACGGAATCGCGCTGTTCGTCGTCGACGCGTCGGCGCCCGGTGTGTCGATGCTCGCGTATCGCAACCTGGACGACAGGCGAGCGGCCGACGTGCGCTTCGATGGCGTGCGGGTAGCGGAAGCGGCGCGCATCGACGCGGGCGCCGATGCGCTCGCCATGATCGAAGATGCACTGGACTACGCGACGGCGCTGGTCTGCGCGGAGGCAGTCGGTGCGCTTCGCTATGCGAACGACGCAGCGCTCGAGTACGCGAAGAGGCGCCGGCAGTTCGGCGTGCCGATCGGTTCGTTCCAGGTGTTGCAGCATCGGCTCGTCGACATGTTCGTTGCATGCGAGCAGGCGGCGTCGATCGCGCTGCTCGCGTGCGCGACTGTCGACGCCGAAAACGATGCTCTCCAGCGCAGGCGCACCGTGTCGGCCGCCAAGCTGCGCATTTCGGCGGCATGCCGGCACGTGAGCCAGGAAGCGGTACAGCTTCACGGCGGCATGGGCATGAGCGACGAAATGAAGGTGAGTCATACATTCCGTCGTCTTACTGCGATCGCGCAGGAGTTCGGCGACGCCGATCATCATCTCGAACGCTTCGCGGCGTGCGACGATGCGCTGATCGCCGCA
>DATGGP010000071.1:0-10037 GCA_035308425.1 Casimicrobiaceae bacterium
GCCGCTGCAAAATCCGGTCGACGAGACGTTGTCGAATATTTCGACACTCGCCGTGAGCCTGGAGCCGCCGGGCGGATCGCCGAGCGGAAAGCCCACCGGCCCCGTGCTCTATTCGGGACCGATCGAGCGGATGTATTGAAACCAGAAGCAGAGTCAGTGAAAAGCAGGGACGAGACAAGACTCGCGAAAGGTCAGTGCAGTCGCTAGCACGGCGACCGCGAGTCTCGTCCAGGGCACTGGTTGTTGTTCATTCGCGCGAAATAGCGAACGGTGAATTTCGTGCGAATGAAGAACTCGACGGCCGATCACGATGTCTTTCGGTGGCGAGCACAACTCGCGACCGGGGTCGGCGATGACGAGTGCCAGAACGGCGATGCAGACACCTCCTGCGCTGTCCGGTTTCATCCTTGTGTTCGTTGCGTTGGTCATGACGATTGGCGCGAGCAATGCGCAAACGCCGCCCGCAAGCACCCCGACCACGTCGACGCCCGCGACGGGCGGAGCGAAGATCACATTGAACGTAGCGCCGGGCGATCCTCCCGGCGAATGGCATCGTGCGGCGCGTGATTATGCGAACACGCGGTACAGCCCGCTCGACCAGATCAACGCGCAGAACGTCGCGAACCTCAAAGTCGCTTGGACATTTTCCGACGGCACGCACAACGGCCACGAAGCCGCGCCGCTCGTGATCGACAATACGATGTACCTCGTGACGCCATTTCCGAACGTCGCGTACGCGCTCGACCTGACGAAGGCCGGCGTGCCCATCAAGTGGACGTTCGAGCCAAATCCGGCGCCGCTCGCCACCGGCAAGGCGTGCTGCGACACGGTCAACCGCGGGGGCGTATACGTAAACGGCAAGATCATCTACAACCTGCTCGACGACCACACCGTCGCCGTCGACGCCAAGACCGGCAAGGAGGTCTGGCGAACGAAGATGGGAAACGTCGAGAACGGCGAAACGATGACGATGGCGCCGTTCGCCGTCGGCAACAAGGTGTACGTCGGCAACAGCGGCGGCGAGCTCGGCGTCTGGGGCTATCTCGCTGCGCTCGACGTCGATACCGGCAAGGAGCTCTGGCGCGCGTACAGCACCGGCACCGACGAGCAGGTACGCATCGGCTCCGATTTCAAGCCGTTCTATTCGTGGATGAAGGGCAAGGACCTCGGCAAAACATCGTGGCCGGCCGGCATGTGGAAGCACGGTGGCGGCGCGGTATGGGCCTGGGTTTCCTACGATCCCGATCTCAACCTGATCTATTACGGGACGAGCAATCCCGGTCCGCGCGTTCCCGCGCAGCGCCCGGGCTACAACCTGTGGACAAGCACGGTGTTCGCGCGCGACGCGAACACCGGCATGGCGCGCTGGGCCTATCAGTTCACGCCGCACGATCAATGGGACTACGACGGCGTGAACGAGGACGTGCTGATGGATGCGACGATCGACGGCAAAGCGCGCAAGGTGCTCGTGCACTTCGACCGCAACGCCTACGCGTACACGATCGACCGCGCGACCGGCGAAGTCCTCGTGGCGGCGCCGTTCGCGTACCTGAACTGGTCGACCGGCATCGACATGAAAACCGGCATGCCGGTTGTCAATCCGGCCATGGAGCCGAAGCCGAACATCAAGCTTTCGAACGTATGTCCGCCGGACATCGGCGGCAAGGACTGGCAACCGTCGGCCGTTTCACCGCGCACCGGGCTGATCTACGCCGGCATTTTCAACATCTGCATGGATGTCACCGACCATCCGCAGTCTTACATCGCGGGCACGCCCTACGACGGCATGGAAATGCAGCGGCACCCGGCGCCCGGTGGCAACTGGGGCGAGTTCATGGCCTGGAATCCTGCGACCGGCAAGAAGTCGTGGACGATCAAGGAAAAGTTCATGACGATGAGCGGCGTGCTCGCGACCGCGGGCGACGTCGTTTTCTACGGCACGGCCGACGGCTGGTTCCGCGGCGTCGATGCGCGAAGCGGCAAGGTCTTGTGGTCGTACAAGCTCGGCTCGGGCGTCATCGGTCAGCCAATCACCTATCTCGGTCCCGACAAGAAGCAATACGTCGCCGTGTATTCGGGTGTGGGCGGCGCGGCGATGGTCAGCTCGAAGATGAAGGGCTTCCCGCCACGCGGCAGCACGCTCTACGTCTTCTCGATCAACGGCGAATCGCCGCATAGCGCGGCGGGGATGTTGACGACCGAAGGCGGCGCAGCCGCGGCCGAGCCCGACGCAACCGTCAGCGGACGACGCTAGTGAACATCGATTATCGCTGCTTGAAGCAGGCGATTGCCGCCGCGGCGGCGCTGCTCGTGCTCGCGGCATGCCATCCATCGGAAGGCGGAAGCACGGCGATCACGCCGACCGGCCTGCCTTCCGAAGGATTGATCGCGCGCGTGCCGCTGAGCGATTTCGCAGGCATCGCGTCGACCACGCTGGGAAGCACGGTTGCCAATCCGTACGAGGGACAGCAGCAAGCGATCGCGGAAGGCAAGAACCTTTATGTGAAGCTGAACTGTGCCGGCTGCCACCTCTACAACGGCAAAGGCTCGATGGGCCCCGATTTGACCGATTCGTATTGGCGCTACGGCGGCACGCCTGCAAACATCTACAAGTCGATCTTCGAGGGCCGGCCGCACGGCATGCCGGCGTGGGGGCGTGCGCTTCCCCCCGAGGACATCTGGAAGATCGTCAGCTACATCGAAAGCCTCGGCGGCAGCATCAAGCCCGATCAATATCAGGCCGCGCTGCAGGGCGACCGTCCGAACGAACAGATCGCACCCGAGGTCGCGGCGGCCGCAAAAGCCGAAGAAACGACGGCGCCCGGCATCGCGGAAGCGCTGAAAGCCTCATCATCGTCCACGACGGCGCCCGCTCAGGCATCCGACACCCAGGCAACGGAAACTTCGGGGGCGAACCACGCCCAAGGCAAGCAATGAAGTCCCGCGGCGCGACGCCGATCGTTGCGATGCTTATCGTCGGCAACGCGGCGGCGCAGACGCCGATGTCGTACGTGCAGACGCACGGACCGACAGCACACCCGGCGACGGTGCTCGGCTGGGGGCTCGGCGGCGTGTCGCTTGCCGTCATGACGATCATCGCTGCCCTGCTGCTCGGCGCGATTTTTCGGCGGCGGCCACGGCAAGACGATGTCCGCGCGCTCGCGGTGAACCGCGATGCAGGTGGTCTTGCATGGATCTACGTCGGCGTCGGCATCACCTTCGTCGTGCTCATCGGCTGCATGGTGTGGACGATGGTCGCGCTCGCTTCGGTCGCGCATCCCCGCGCCGCGCCGAAACTTACGATCGAAATCGAAGGCAATCAATGGTGGTGGGGCGCGCGCTACGGCGCCGACGATCCCGCGCAGATCTTCTGGACGGCGAACGAAATCCACGTGCCCGTCGGCGAGCCAGTGCGCTTCAGGCTCGCGAGCGGTGATGTCATTCATTCGTTCTGGGTACCGCAACTCGCCGGCAAGACCGATGTGATTCCGGGGCAGACGAACGTCACGTGGCTAGAGGCCGATCGTGCCGGCATCTATCGCGGACAGTGCGGAGAATTCTGCGGCGCGCAGCACGCGGGCATGGCGTTGTCGGTCATCGCAGAAGACGCGAGCAAGTTCGCCGCGTGGCGCGCCGCGCAACTTCAGCCCGCGCCGGCGCCCACATTGCAGGCGACGCGTGAAGGCCTTAGCGTATTCGTCGCCCGCTGCGGCGCGTGCCACACAGTCCGCGGAACGGGTGCCGGCGGGATGATCGGGCCCGATCTCACGCACGTGATGAGCCGACGCACGATCGCCGCGGGATTGCTGCCGAACAATTCCGGCAATCTCGCCGGCTGGATCGCGAACGCGCAGTCGCTCAAGCCGGGTTGCCGGATGCCGAATATCCCGTTGTCGGGTCCGGAGCTCGGCGCTGTCGTCGCTTATCTCACCACGCTGCACTGACGGGAGCCAACTCGTGGCCAGCACCGGAGCGTTTCGAGTCCCGATCATCGCACGCGAGAGCGACAGTTCGCCGACCGCGGCCGATCTGGAGCGCAAGTGGCGAACGCCAGCCGGCCTGATCGGCTGGATATCCTCGGTCGACCACAAGGAGATCGGCAAGCGCTACCTGGTGACGGCGTTCCTGTTCCTGATCATGGGCGGCATCGAAGCGGCGGTGATGCGCGCGCAGCTCATCCGCCCGAACCAGGCGCTGCTGTCGCCCGAGGCGTACAACCAGCTCTTCACGATGCACGGCGTCACGATGATCTTCCTGTACGCGATGCCGGTGCTGTCGGGATTCAGCAATTACCTGTGGCCGCTGATGCTGGGTTCGCGCGACATGGCCTTCCCGCGGCTCAACGCCTTCTCGTACTGGACGTTCCTGTTCGCGGGCATCTTCATCTATGCGAGCTTCATCGTCGGCCAGGCGCCGGACGCCGGCTGGTTCAACTACGTGCCCTATACGTCGCGCGAGTACAACGCAGGACCCAACATCGACGACTACGCGCTCGGCATGGTGCTGTTCGGCGTATCGCAGACGGTGGGCGGCGTCAATTTCATCGTCACGCTGTTTCGGACGCGGGCGCCGGGGATGTCGATCAATCGCGTGCCGATGATGGTCTGGGGGACGCTCACCGCATCGGTCGGCAATCTGTTCGCGATACCGGCGGTGAGCCTTGCGTTCTTCCTGTTGTGGCTCGATCGCCAGTTCGGAACGCACTTCTACGACGTCACCGGCGGCGGGCAGCCGCTTTTGTGGCAGCACCTGTTCTGGATGTTCGGCCACCCGTGGGTCTACGCGATCGTGCTGCCGGCGATGGGCATCGTGTCCGACGCCTTGCCGGTTTTCTGCCGCCGCCCGCTCGTCGGTTACACCGCGGTGGCACTTGCGACCGTCACGACGATGATCCTGGGCTTCGGCGTATGGGTCCACCACATGTTCGCGACCGGCCTGCCGCCGCTCTCGCTGTCGTTCTTCAGCGCCGCGAGCATGACGATCGTCATTCCGAGCGCCGTTGCCGTCTTCGCGTGGATCGCCACGATCTGGACCGGCCGGCCGGTCAACAAGACCGCGTTTCTGTTTTTCGCGGGCTTCGTGTTCGTATTCGTTGTCGGCGGTGTCTCCGGTTTCATGACGGCCGCCGTTCCGCTGGACTGGCAGTTGACCGACACCTACTTCATCGTCGGGCACATCCATTACGTGCTGATCGGCATCAACGTCTTTCCCGTCGTCGGCGGCATCTACTACTGGTTCCCGAAGATGACCGGGAAGCTATTGAACGAGACGCTTGGGCGCTGGAATTTCTGGCTGATGTTCATCGGCTTCAACGTCGGGTTCTTCCCGATGCACATTGCCGGACTGCTCGGCATGCCGCGGCGCATCTACACCTATCCCGACGGCATGGGCTGGAACACGGTCAATCTCATCACTTCGCTCGGCGCGTACCTGTTCGCGATCGGCGTGCTGCTGTTCGTCATCAACGTGTTTCGAAGCGCCAGGTTCGGACGTATCGCGGGCCCGAACCCGTGGGATGCACCAGGGCTCGAATGGACGACACCATCGCCGCCACTGTCGTACAACTTCGCGGTGATTCCGACGATCGGCAGCCGCTATCCGCTGTGGGAAGACCGGCTCGAGCATGGACCGAGCGATTCCTACGTCGAGCGAGGCTATTTGCTGAATCGCCGCCGCGAAACGATCGGCACGACGGCGCTCGACGCCGAGCCCGACGTCGTGCTGGAAATGCCGAACGATACGGTCGCGCCGTTTATTGTGGGGCTCGCGCTCGTAGGGATAATATGCGGCGCCCTCTTCCACGCGTGGTGGGCGGTGGTCGCGTTCGTCGTCGTGACGCTCGCCGGGACGATCGTTTGGCTATGGCCCGAGGCGAGGTTGGGTCAGACCAGGGACATCGTGCGTGGCTGACGCCGCCTTCGTACACGAGGCGCTGCCCGTAGGCAGCAAGGGTCGTCACGCGTCCGGCTGGTGGGGAATGATCGCGCTCGTGGTGACCGAAGGTGCGCTGTTCGCGTATCTGATCTTCAGCTACTTCTACATCGCTTCGCAGGCCCACGCGGCGTGGCCGCCCGCTGGCCGGCCGCACTTGTGGATCGCCGTTCCCGGCACGATCATCCTGATCGTCGGCAGCTTTACCGCGCGCTACGCGGAGGTCGGGATCCGGCGCGGCAACAAGGGACGCCTGATCGGCGGCATGGCGATCACCGTGGTGCTCGGCCTGATCTTCCTCGCGCTGCAAGGCCTCGAATGGCACGACAAGCCGTTCTCGTTCACATCGAGCGCGTACAGCTCACTGTATTTCACCGTCACCGGCTTTCACATGCTGCACGTGGCGATCGGCCTCGTCATCATCACGATGCTGATGATCTGGACCGGGCTCGATTATTTCGGCGCCAAGCGCCATGCGGCAGCATCGATCGGCGCGATCTACTGGCACTTCGTCACGGTCGTGTGGTTGTTCGTGTTCTCGACGTTCTATATCGCGCCGTATCTGGGGTGAGGGCGATGGCGCAGAACGCATCGGCCGATTCGCAATCCGAGCACCCGTCGCCGGGACGCCACAAGGTGGCGCTCGCGACGCTCGTCTTCGGCGCGGCGGCCGCGCCGCTCGCGTGGAACCTGCATTTGCTGATTTCCGTCGGGTTTACGAGCCATGCGTGCTTCCCGGGGCGGGAGCCGCTCGGCGCGCCTTTCATCAGCGGCATTTGGTGGATTCCGTTCGGAATCGGCATCGCCGGCATCGTGATCGGAATCGTGAGCGCGCTGGTAGCACTGCATGCCTGGCGCAAGACGCGCACCGAAAGACCGGGTCGGGCGCACGAGCTGATGAGCAGCGGCGACGGCCGCACGCGGTTCGTCGCGATGTGCGGGATCCTGACCAGCGGATTGTTCATCGTGGCGTTGATCTTCGCGATGCTCGCCGTCTTCCTCGCGCCGATATGCGAACTGTGATGCAATTCTTCGTAGCGACGGGCTTCGCAGGCGGCGTGATTTTGGCGCTCGCAGAAGCGGCAAACTCGGGCCTCGATGCGGATCCTTGGGTGACGCTTGCGCTCGCTTTGGCGGCGCTTTGGTATGGACTCGGTCTTCGCCGCCTTGGCGAGGCCAAGGCGCGGCGCGCGTTCGGCGTCGCGAGGAGCTGCGCATTTGTGGCCGGCATCGGCGCAATGGTCGTCGCCTTGCTGTCGCCGCTCGACGCCTGGGCCGAGCGCTCGTTCGCCGCACACATGGTGCAGCATCTGCTCCTGATGCTGATTGCGCCGCCATTGCTCGTCTTCGGTCGTCCCGCATTGGCCTGGCTCTCGGCGTTTCCGCCTCCCGTGCGCAAGCGCGTCGGGCGCGCATGGTCTGCGTTGCATGCTGGCGCCGCGTTTCGGCTGCTGACGGGGCCGCTCGCTGTCTACGCGATGGCGAGCGCCACGCTGTGGTTCTGGCATCTGCCGCTTCCCTACGACGCGGCGCTCGGCAACGAGGCGATCCACGTCGTCGAGCACCTGTGCCTTTTCGCGACGGCGCTCGCGTTCTGGTCGCTCGTGCTCGAGCCCTACGGGTCGCGCCGGATGAGCTACGGTGCAACGCTGTTGTTCGTCGCGACCTTCGGCGTTCAGAACGGTCTGCTTGGCGCGCTCCTCACGTTTGCCGCTCGGCCGTTTTACCAGGCCTATGCAAACGCAGAGGGCTTCGCGAGCGCGCTCCTGGACCAGCAGCTTGCGGGCCTGATCATGTGGATCCCCGCGAGCATCGTGCACCTTACCACGGTGTCGGCGCTCCTCATCGCATGGCTCGCGAATGCCGAGCGCCGTGCACAAGCGGCGAGCCTCGCGTGGTCGGCGCCGGCGTTGCGCTGCCTCCTGGTCGTGCCGCTGCTCGTCGCCGTCGTCACCGGCTGCGACGCCGTTTCGCAAACGCCTACCTGGGAAGTTGACAACGGGCGGGCAGACCAGGGACGCGACTTGATCCATGGCTTCGGCTGCGGCGCTTGCCATCGCATCCCCGGAATCGAAGGCGCACGGGGCAACGTCGGGCCGTCCCTCGACGGATTCGCCGATCGCGTCTACATCGCCGGCGTATTGCGCAACGAGCCCGAAAACCTGATAAGTTGGCTGCGCAACCCGCAGCGCGTCGTTCCCGGCAACGCCATGCCTAACCTGCATTTGAGCGATCAGGACGCGCGCGACATCGCGGCGTACCTCTACAAGCTGCGATGAGCGAAGGTGCGGTAGCAGAATCGCGCGCCCGCTGGCGCGATTACCTCGAAGTTTCGAAGCCGCGCGTGGTCGCGTTGATGATCTTCACCGCGGCGGTGGGAATGTTTCTGGCGTCGAAGGCAATGGTGCCGTGGACGGTGCTGGTCTTCGGTCTTGCGGGCATCGCGATGGTCGCGGCGTCGGCTGCGGCCATCAACCATCTCTTCGATCTGCGTATCGATGCGCTGATGGCGCGCACGCGTCGGCGCCCGCTGCCGAGAGGTGCGCTCCACCCACACCAGGTCCTCCTCTACGCGACTGGGATGGGCGTGCTCGGCACCCTGCTACTGGCGCGCTTCACCAATGCGTCGTGCACGGCGCTGACGCTCGCATCCTCGTTCGGCTATGCGGTGATCTATACGATGTATCTCAAGCGAGCGACACCGCACAATATCGTCATCGGGGGCGCAGCCGGCGCAGCACCGCCGCTGCTCGGATGGGTCGCGGTGACCGGCCATGCCGATGTGGGCGCCCTCGCGCTGTTCCTCATCATCTTCGCGTGGACGCCGTCGCATTTCTGGGCGCTCGCGATCCATCGGCGCGACGACTATGCGAAGGCCGGCATACCCATGATGCCGGTGACGCACGGCGTACGGAACACGGCCCGGCAGATCCTGGTTTATACGCTCGTGCTTTTCGGGGCTGCGCTGCTTCCCGCGGCGATCGGCATGGCCGGCGCGCTCTATGTCATCGTCGCGGTCCTTGCCGGAGCCCGCTTCGTCGTCTACGCGTGGCGACTTTATTTCGCGTCCGATCTTTCGGTTGCGATGCCGATGTTTCGCTATTCGATCACCTACCTGGGCGTGCTGTTCGCGACGCTATTGATCGACCACTATCGCTAAAGGAAGCTCTGATTTACGAGTAACTCGCGAGCGATTCGCCCATGTGAGAGAGAAATGATTCTCAGTCGGAATGGGATCGCGTCTGAGGCTTGATTTGCGCTCGCTTACTCGGCAATTCCTGCGCGATTTGCTGTTCACGCACGGACCTCTCCCATGAATTCATCAGGCGGTGTCGCAACACGGTACAGGTTCGCCAGACCGAACAGCGCATACATCTGTGCCAGTTCTTCTTGATCCCGCGATAGCGCACCTTGGTATGGCCCCAAAGCCGCTTGGCAGGAACGCATGCTCGACGGTAGCCCGCGTGCGCGAGAGACATCGGTTGCGCGCCCGCTGTCGCTTGCTGAGCGGCCGGTGCTTGCTGCCCCGCTGGTTGACGTTGTACGCAATGCTCGCAGCTTGCGCCTGCTCCTCGAGTGCCTTGGCATGGTAGGCACAGTCGCCGTGCAAGCTTTCCTCGGCACCGTGCAACAACTCGCCGAGCACGTTCACATCGGCCACATTCGCACTGGTCGCGATAACCGTGTGCACCAACCCCGAATCGACGTTGGTACCGGTATGCACCTTCATGCCGAAGTACCATTGCTTGCCCTTGCGCGTCTGATGCATCTCGGGATCGCGCGCCTGCTTGGCATTCTTCGTCGAAGAAGGCGCGTTGATGATGTCGCATCCACGATCGTGCCCTTGCCCAGCAACAGCCCGCGCTCGCTCAGATGGGCATTGATTTCGACGAACAGCTGCTCGGTGAGCTTGTGCTTCTCCAGCAGCCGGCGAAAGTTGAGGACGAGGTCTCGTCTGGAATGACGTCTGCGTCAGTGCGTACCCCTGCGAACTGGCGCATCGTCAGCGAATCGTAGAGCGCTTCCTCGGCACCCGCGTCGGACAGGTTGTACCACTGCTGCAAACAATAGATGCGAAACATGCGCTCCAAGGGGAGTGGCGGTCG
>DATGGP010000072.1:0-3437 GCA_035308425.1 Casimicrobiaceae bacterium
AAGACGCCCGAGCGCATTCACAAGGTGACGATCGATCCGCGTACCGGATTGACCGACGCGCAGGCCGACGACATCGCGCGCAAGATCGGCATCGGCGATGCGCTGTTGCCGCAGGCGCGGACGCTCTTCGAATCGCTGTACAAGCTCTTCGACGAGACCGACGCGTCGCTTGCCGAGATCAATCCGTTGATTGTCACGGGCAATGGCAGGCTGATCGCGCTCGACGCCAAGCTCAACTTCGACCAGAACGCGCTTTTCCGCCATCCGGACATCGTCGCGATGCGCGATCTCGACGAGGAGGACCCGGCCGAGGTCGAGGCGTCGAAGTACGACCTGTCGTACATCTCGCTCGACGGCGACATCGGCTGTCTCGTCAACGGCGCCGGCCTCGCGATGGCGACCATGGACGTGATCAAGCTCTACGGCGGCAATCCGGCGAACTTTCTCGACGTCGGCGGCGGCGCATCAGCGGAGAAGGTGACCGAGGCGTTCAAGATCATGCTGCGCAATCCGCAGTTGAAGGCGATCCTCGTCAACATCTTCGGCGGCATCATGCGCTGCGACGTGATCGCCGAAGGCGTGATCGCGGCGTCGCGCGCCGTATCCTTGAAGGTGCCGCTCGTCGTTCGGATGAAGGGCACGAACGAAGACAAGGGCAAGGAACTGCTCGCGCAATCGGGATTGCCGATCATCACCGCCAACAACATGGCCGACGCGGCGCAGAAGGTGGTGACGGCAGCGAGAGGCGCGTGAGCGTGCCGATTCCCTTGGTCGCTATACTTCGCCTATGAGGACAGGCGCGGAGGCCATGTGCGACTGACGGCCGTTTATCGAAGGGTTCCCGAAGGCTACATCGGCTTCGTCGAAGAGCTTCCGGGAGCGAATACGCAGGGAGCAAGCCTCGAGGAAGTGAGACGCAATCTGGCGGAGGCAGTTACGCTAGTGCTGGATGCAAATCGCTCTTTGTCGGAAGCGTCGATCGAGGGGCGGGACGTGATTCGAGAGCCGCTGATGCTGCCAGGATGAAACCTGCGGATCTCATCCGGCACCTCCAAAGGCACGGGTGTGCGCTTCTCCGCGAAGGTGGTCGGCATTCCGTTTTCGTGAATCAGAGGACGCAGAAGATCTCCACCATTCCACGCCATCGCGACATCAATGACTATCTCGCGCGAAAAATCTGCAAAGACCTTGAAGTGCCGGAGCCGTAAGCAAAGGTGGCCGGCGCGGTCGCAGGCCCAGTATTTGTTCTCGAAGAACTTCTCTCGAAGATAACCAGACACAATCTCACGAACTCGTCGATACTGGGGACACTGTGGGGAAGGAAGTCTGGTAGACACGCGGGGAAGCTTTGAGACGTCGATGGAGCACCTTTAGTATCCGGTCTTGCTTACGCGCGCGAAAGAAGGCGGCTATGTCGTCACTTGTCGCGACCTACCCGCGCTCGTTACGCAAGGGAACGACAAACGTGACGGCTTGGAGCAGGCCGCAGATGCAATGGACGAGGCCTCCGCGACGCTGATGAAGCAAGGGAGGCCGTTTCCCGTTCCCCACAAACCGAAGCGGTCCGAGCATATGGTTTCGCCTCCGCTCGAAACCGTGACGAAAGCTACTTTGTACTCGACGGCACGTTCGCAGATCGGATCGACCCCATGAGCATCCTCGTCGACAGAAACACCAAGGTCATCACGCAAGGCATCACAGGCAAGACCGGCCAGTTCCACACGCGCATCTGCCGCGACTACGGCAACGGCCGCAGCTGCTTCGTGGCAGGCGTCAACCCGAAAAAGCCTGGCGAGGACTTCGAAGGCATCCCGATCTTCGCCACGGTGCGCGAGGCGAAGCAAGCGACCGGTGCGAACGTGTCGGTCGTTTACGTGCCGCCGCCGTTCGCGGCCGCGGCCATCGACGAAGCGGTCGAAGCCGACCTCGACCTCGTCATCTGCATCACCGAGGGCATTCCCGTGCGCGACATGATCCGCACGCGGGACAAGATGCGCGGCAGGCGAACGCGGCTTCTCGGGCCCAACTGCCCCGGAGTCATCACGCCGGAGGAAATCAAGATCGGCATCATGCCGGGACACATCCACCGCAAGGGCCGCATCGGCGTCGTCTCTCGCTCCGGCACGCTGACTTATGAAGCAGTGGGACAACTCACCGAGTTGGACCTGGGCCAGTCGACGGCCGTCGGCATCGGCGGCGATCCGGTGAACGGCCTCAAGCACATCGACGTGCTGAAGCTATTCAATGACGATCCCGAAACCGACGCCGTCGTGATGATCGGCGAAATCGGCGGATCGGACGAGGAAAACGCGGCCGAATGGGCGAAGACGAACATGCGCAAGCCGGTCGTCGGGTTCATCGCCGGTGTGACGGCGCCGCCGGGCAAGCGCATGGGCCACGCCGGCGCGATCATCTCGGGCGGCAAGGGCACCGCGCAGGAGAAGCTCGCGGTGATGGAGGCGGCGGGCATCAAGGTGACGCGCAATCCCGCGGAGATGGGGAAGCTCCTCGCATCGGTGTTGTAACGCATTACCAAGCGACGCCGGACGGCCGCGTTCACGCTTTCAGCGGTTCCTGCGTCCGATGAGCTTCCTCAGGCGATTTCAGGCGCCCCGCACAAGGGCGTTACCCAAGGCGTCGAAAGCGGCGAAGGCTAGGTCTTCGTTCCAGGACATTGCCGCCCTTGTCAAGGATGGTCGATACGCTGACGCGCTTCGCGTCATCGACGCGGCTCTCGAAAAGGACGCCACCAATGCCGAATGGTTGCTCGCGCGAGGATCGCTTCTTTTCGAATGGGGTCGATATTGGGAGGCCCGGCCCTATTTGCTGGCGGTGCATGCGCGAAGGCCTTCGGACTTCGCGCTGGACCTGCAATTGGCGTGGATCGATCTGCGAAGCGGACGCCTCGATAGCGCCGAGCAGTTCGCGCGTGATGCGATCGCCCTCGATCACGCGAACTGGCAGGCGGACTTCGCCTTGGGGGCGGCGCTTCGCGCCAAGGGGGATTTCGACGCAGCGGAACGCTGCTACAAGGAGGCGCTGAACTGCTCGCCGGGCAATCTCGATTGCCTGCTGGATCTTGCCGCGGCCGCGATCGGCGCGAAACGATTCGACCTTGCCGAGACGTACGCCCGACAAGCCGTTTCCGAGCATCCCAATGCGGAAACTGCGCGTGCCGCCCTGGGCGCTGCCCTCATTTGGCAGGATCGATTCGGCGAAGCCAACGAAGCCTTCGGTCCTCTGTCATCGACCGACCCCGGCAAAGCGCCGCCCGATGCGGGCATTCCACTGCGTGACGGAGGTCGCGTCGAGGAAGCCATCGAGTTCTATCGTCGAGTCCTCCCCCGAAATCCCGATCTCAATGCGCACATGCACTACGCCTATTCGTTGCTCAAGGCGGGTCATCTGCGCGAGGGCTTCGAGCAGAACGAATTTCG
>DATGGP010000073.1:0-27598 GCA_035308425.1 Casimicrobiaceae bacterium
TCTCTACGCTCGCGAGGCGAAAAGCTGGCTAGCGCGTGTCGACCGTGAGCTGTCGAACCTGCTGGCTGCACACGCATGGTGTGACCATGATCCGGATGGTCCTGATCGAGGGTTGCAACTCGCATTCAACATTTGCATGTACTGGCATAACCGCGGACTATTCGTGCTGGGCCGCCAAGTCTGCACGGAGGCACTTGCTCGACCCGGCGCCGATTGTTCAATAAGCAAAGCTCGCGCGCTGCTTTCGCTTGGGGTAGTTCAGCGCCTGTCCGGCAGGGTCCCCGATGCGATTGAACCACTGAAAGAGGCGCTCACCATCGCTGGCGAACATGACGACGAGGATCTGGTCGCCTTGTGCCTGAACCATCTCGCGTGGGCACGAATATACTGCGGAGATCTTACCGATGCCTTGGAGTACGCCGAGAAACAGCTGACAGTCGCCAGGCGCCTCGGCCCAGCACATCAGAGCATTGCCCTCCAGACCAAAGCCTTGATCTGCCGGATGCAATGCGATTTCGACGCGGCCGCCGCCTACCTCGACGAGGCGCTAGCGGGACACGATTCTGACAATCGCGAACGGTCGCACGTCCTTCTGGAACAAATTGTCCGCGTATCGATTGCGCGCGGCAGATTAGATCGTGCGACACAACCGCTCGTCGAATCAATTCGCGTTTCCCGCGAATTGGATTCCCAATTCCGGGCAATACTCAGCATCGATCTTGCCGCGCTTCTTGCTGCGGCAAACAGTGAGTGGGAACGCGCGGTGCGCCTGCAGTCTGTCTTCGACGCAACGCTCGACCGGATGGGTGGGCTCCGAAATATCCTCATCGACGATGCGGTCCTCGAGGAACTGCGAAAGAAGCCGCGCGAGATGCTCGGCAAGGATTGGTACGAAGCTGCCTACGCAGATGGTCGCAATGTCACGACAGAGCAGGCAATGAGCGAGACGATTGCCTGGCTGGAGCACGACGGCGAGGTGTAGCGGTCATCGGCCGAGAAAGTTCTTTGGTGGACGCTAACCGCATGCCACGAGTCGCTGGTATGGCCGATCTTGTGCATCATTAACTTCCAATGTATCGTCCGCATTCGACCTAACGCTGGCCGTAATCCCGGGGGCGCAATACGACAGAGGAGGATGCTCACCAACAGCTGTGGCATGGCTATCGCCATCCAGTTGCTCCCCGATTCACCCAGGGGCACCGCCGATCCGTCGCAGCAATCGAGTACGCGAGACGGATCGACGATGTCACTTTGGCGAGTAGGCTGACGCATATCCCAAGTATCCGAAGGAGAAACGATGAAGCTGGAGCGCAAACAGAGTTTATATGTGGCAATCGCTGCAGGGTTGTTTGGAATGGGTGCTGGGATGTCGAGTGCGCTCGTGGATGCAGCGCCGCCGTCACGGACCCCCGCTACGCCGGTGTTCGTGGTCGACGGGTCGTGGCCGAAGCCACTGCCGTTCAACTGGGTGACTGCCGACATTGGCGGAACATGCGTCGACTCGCAGGATCATGTGTTCGTTGTGACCCGTGGGTTCCAGAACGGGGGTCTGACCTCGCCGGAGGGGGTCGGGGGGGCCAATAATCAGACGGGCGTGCTGGGCGGCGCGTACAAGTCAAAGGCTTCACCGCCGGTCATCGAGTTCGATGAGGAAGGTAACGTAGCGAACAGCTGGGGCGACCCCACGCTCGAGCCGGCGGGAGCGGTCGGCCCCTTGGGTAACAGCATCGCGGGCCAGAATGCTGTCATGCCAAACGGCATTCACGGTTGCTTCGTCGATTACCAGGACAACGTTTGGATCGGCGGCAACGGCGACGGCGTCGTGCAAAAGTGGTCGCACGACGGCAGCAAGATGCTGTTGCAGATCGGCACGAAGTTCGAATGCGACAACGGACAGGGCGGCGCCATTCCGTGCACGGGCACGGGACCGGCTGGTCCGGACAACGCGTTCGGCAACATCGGACAAACCGGCACGGTGAATGGCAAGCTGCTCGACCTGCCGGCCGACATCGCGGTCGATCCCAACCCGGATCCAGTGACGGGTCAGCGTGGGAGCGTGTACATCGCAGACGGCTACGGTAATCACCGCGTGGTCGTCTTCGACGCGGCCGGCAATTTCCTGCGCCAGATGGGCGGCGTCGGCACCGGGTCAGGGCAATTCACGGCAGGCGACGGCGGCCATCCCCACTGTGTGGTGATCGGCAGGGATGGGCTCGTGTATGCATGCGATCGCGGACAGGATCGGATCAATGTCTTCACCAAGACTGGTCAGTTCGTGAAGGCGATCCCGATTATTCCGGGCACGGCGGCGCTCGGGACGGCCGGCTCCGCATGGGACATTGATTTCTCGACGGACGCGATACAGACCTTCGCGTATGTTTCGGACGGCGGGAACGAAGTCATGTGGATCTTCAATCACTCGGATGCTCTCAATGGCACCAGCTATGTCCCACCGATCGGCGGCTTCGGGCAACCAGGGCATCAAGCCGGGCAATTCACATTCCTGCACATGATGGCCATTGACTCGAAGGGCAACCTGTACGCGGGCGAGACCATCGGGGGCCGGCGCATTCAGAAGTTCACGAGGGTGACATGCCCGGGCGATTCGCAAGGTCATGGGAACGGCGCTCCCAACGGTTGCCCTGGTAAGGGTCACTGACCACTGAGCGCGAAGCGGCCGGCACCCAAGGTGCAAGTCGGGGAAGCCGGTATTGATGCCGCGGCGGCCGGATCGATTTCCGGTCGCCGTGTTATTTTGGTCCGCGCCGAATTCCGCAGGGCGTCGGCGTGCACTGTGCTACCGGAGCGGATTGTCTACAACCGCGCAAGTTCCTAACTAATGGCAGGATACGACTGGGCTTTCTGTCGCTTTCTTTCGATTCTCCTAATGGTTGGCGGACTCGCGTTCCCTCGATGGGCTGTTGCGAACGGGGCAGATCTTCCACCCGAGATCATCGTACAAGGATTCATCAGGGTAGAAGACGGGCACGTCCACCTGCTCGCCAGATTCCCGTTGGTCCTGCTTTCCAGTTTCTCGCTGCCGAAGCGTGGCCCGGGCTACCTCGACCTCGCTCGCATAAACAATAGCCTGAAACAGGCCGCTTTTGCCACGGGTCAGCAAATAGAGTTGTTGGAGGATGGCGTCCCGCTTGCGCCCACCGTGCGCGACGCCCGAGTTGCACTTTTGTCAGACCGCTCGTTCGCAAGTTATCCCACCGCGCTCGCCCACTTTCAGGCACCCCCCTTGCCAATCGATACGGAGCTCTTCTGGAACCAGGGGTTCTTCGATACTCAGCTCGATTACACACTGCACACAACTCATCCCGACATTTCAATTCGCGTGAACGTGGCGCCTGAACTGGGCGCCCGCCTCCGATTCAAACTCGAATACCTGCCGAACGGCGAGCCCGCGCGGACTTACGAGATCCGCGGTGCCTCCGGTCGCATTCCGCTTGATCCTCGCTGGTTCGAAACGGCGTGGATTTTCTTGACGAGCGGCTTCGTCGATTCATTCGCACTCGATCGCTTCGTGTTCCTCGTCTGTTTGGTCGCGCCTTTCCGCCGATTCCGCGCGCTCATGGCGGTAGTGATCGTCCTTTGCGCAATGCAGGCGCTGACGTTGACCGCCGCGGCAGAGGGAGCAGTTTCTGCCGCCAATGCCGGTTGGCTCCAGCCGCTGTTTGATAGTGCGCTCGCCGCCATGGCCGTACTCATCGCCATAGGCAATCTAGCTGCACCGAGCCTGCGCCGCCGCTGGTGCATTGCTGCAATAATCGGTGCCCTCGGTGGATTCGGCTTGGGCCATCTGTTAGCCGACCTCATGCAATTCGCGGGTACACACACACTCGTGTCGGTCGCTTCTTTCAATCTCGGTATCGCGGCCGGCGAACTCGTGAGCTTCGCAATCGCGCTTATTGCCCTGCGTTTGATGTTTGCTACTGCGTTCGGGCCGCTGCTCGCTATAGTCGTGCTATCCGCGGTTCTGGGCCACATCGCTTGGCACTGGATGCTCAACAATGCCGGCGAACTTGAGCATCAGCTCGGGCATACGGCTGCATCTAGCCTATCGGCTGCATTGCTTGGGGTCGCGCTTTGGATGGTCCCGGCGATCGTGATCGGCGCAGTCGGTTACTTTCTCCCGAAACGATTCGATGGCGACCCGGCCCCGTCGCTGCTTCGCACACTGCTCGGCAAGAAGCTCAGGGATGCAAGCGCATAGCGTCGAGCCAAAACGATCCTGATGAAGCCCTTCGGCGGGGCTCAACTTCAAGGGTCGATCGAGCGAAAGCTCGGTATGCGGCAGCAATCTCCACGGTAGTCGACTGCTCCGCTTGGCGAGAAGGCTTCCCCGCGCCAAGAAGCGATTGTAAGAGTCGTCGAGCGGGCGAGTCCTACGCGCATGCCGAGGTGCGGCCGATGGAATTTCTGGTCCGCGCTTGGCAAGCTAGTTCGGGTAATGCCTTTACAACCGTCCAGCCTATGAAGATCCTCATCGTCGACGACGATCGCGACGTCGCTGACTCATTGGGTACGCTCGTGCGCGTTGTCCTCGATTACGATGTATGCGTCCAGTATAGCGGCGAAGGCGCAATCGCGACGGCCGGAGACTATCGACCTGACGTGGTGATCCTTGACGTCAATATGCTTGGCTTGGACGGCTTGCAGGCCGCCCGAATCCTGAAGTCCGACCGCAGGCTAGAACATAAGACCTTTATCGCTCACACGGCAGACGACGGCACGTCCGTGCAAAGTGTCGCATCTCGCATGGGCTTTCACCAGGTGATAGCAAAAGGTAATTCCAGCGCGGTGTCCGATCTGATCGACTTGCTGTCCGGTCTAAAAGCGTCCATGCGGAATGACAAGCGCGCGCGTTGAAACTGGACCGTGGGCGGTCAATCCTGTCAGGCGACAGGGTAAATTGACCCCATAGGCGACACCAAGAAATGACCCCTCGCAACTGGAGGGACATTGCAGATGGAAGTCGTCGTGCAAGCTTCGCCCGCCATCGATACGACGGGGAGGCAAGTGATGCAAACGCCGGAGGACGCGGCGCAGATGCTGCGGCTGAGGGCAGCTGGGCTGGGGATCAAGTCGATCGTGCGCAAAATGGGTTGCTCCAAGAACACGGTGCGGCGGTATTTGCGAGCCGATGGCTGGGTCGCGTACCGACGGCCTACGCGACACAGCACGCTGCGCGGACGCGAGGCGTGGCTATCCGAGCGGCTGCAGCGCCATCGCGGCAACGCCGATGTGGTGCGCCAGCCGGCCTCGCGCCGGGCTTTGTCTTTCTGGATGGTGGTATAGGCACCCTGTAGGCACCGGATGTCGATATTTGGGCGTGACGAGCAAGCGGCGAATCGCGAGCGCAATCGGCTGTTGCGGAAGCCGTTCCCGGCGGTTGGTCGGCTACTGCAGCAGTTCGCTGACGAGCATTGCGCACATCGCTCACGCTCTCAAACGCGTCGGCCATCGCTACACGCAGCACCCCTCGAAACGGTGCACCTCACTTATCGGAGCGGTTGGTTCTCGCTGCAACGCGGTGAGTCCGCCGCATCGATCGCACCGGCGTCGCGCGCGCTCGTTCGCTGATTCAATTTATCACGGCACCGCCCGCAGTAACCCATTGAGTTCCTCGGGTTCTATCGGCTTCGTCAAATGATGGTTGAACCCGACGGCAAGTGCGCGCGCCTTGTCCGCTTCCTGGCCCCATCCGGTAACGGCGATAAGCGTCACGGCACGGCCCAAGGAATGTTGACGAACGCGGCGAGCTACTTCATATCCGTTGAGCCCCGGCATGCCGATGTCGAAAATGGCCACTTCGGGAAGCATGCTCTCGAATGTCAGGAGCGCATCACGTCCGGTATGCGTCACGGTAACGTCATGCCCCTCCAGTCGAAGCAGTAATGCCAGACTCTCGGCCGCGTCGCGGTTGTCATCGGCGATCAGCACGCGCCGCCCCACCGCTGGAATGTCCGGACGCTTCTTCCCGCCCGCGAGCCTCGTACTGCCGATGATCCGTCGCGGCAGGCGGACCGTGAATTGACTGCCCTCGCCGAGTCCCCCGCTGGCCGCTTCGATCGAGCCGTCGTGTAAGTCGACGAGCCCTTTGGCGAGCGCGAGCCCGATTCCCAAGCCCCCTTCCGAGCGATCACGCGTGTTTTGCACTTGGGAGAACATGACGAAAAGATTGGCGATCGCGCCCTGGGTCATACCGACCCCCGTGTCCCGAACGGCGATCGTGATCTCGTCCGACGTATGGGCACAGCGAAGCGAAATATGTCCGCCCGAATCGGTGTACTTGGCCGCGTTCGTAAGCAGATTCGACAGCACCTGCGCTAGGCGGAGCGGGTCGGCCGCGAACAGGACCGATTCCTGCGGCAGATCAATTGTCAAACGGTGCTTCTTCGCTTCGATCACGGGCCGCGCCGTCTCCACCGCAGCTTCGACGACCGCGGAAAGCTCCGTCATTTCGGTACGCAACTCGAGCGTTCCGCGCGTCACGCGGGATATGTCCAGGAGATCGTCGAGAAGAACCGACATGTGGTGCACCTGTCGGGTGATGACATCGTTGCTCCACCGCTTCTGCGCGTCCGTTGCATTCGGCGCTCTGCCGATCAACGCCGCCTGCCGGATCGGGGCGAGCGGATTCCGCAGTTCGTGAGCGAGGGTGGCGAGAAACTCGTCCTTGCGGCGATCCGCTTCCCGCAATGCCGCTTCGGCACGCTCGCGGACTGCGATCTCGTCCCTCAGCGCGTTCTCGGCCTGCTTCTGCGCGGTAATGTCGCGTGTAAAGCAGCGCGTGTGGACGAACTTGCCGTTTTCCCACAGCACGTTCGACGAAATGAGAACGTGCTTCAGGGAACCGTCCTTGCATCGCAGCCGCGCTTCGTAGGCCTCCAGACACTCGCCGCAGCTAAGTCTTTCGAGAATGTCGTTGATGACGGGTACGTCGGCATGGAACTCGGCGATGTGCCGGCCCACGTATTCTTCCCGCGTATAACCAAGCAGATCGAGCTCGGTTTGATTGACGCGGAGGACGATGCCGTCGGGGCCGACCCAATGCAGGCCCACGGCGGCGTTCTCGAAGAACTCCGACAGCAGCTGCTCGCTGCGCCGAAGCTCGCGCTCGGCGCGCCTGCGGTGCGTCACGTCTCGAAACACCATCACGGTACCGACTACATTCCCCAGTCGATCACGGATCGGCGCCGCGCTGTCTTCGATCGGGATTTCGGCCCCGTTGCGCGCGATCAGCGAAGTGTGATTGGCGAGGCCGACGATCGCCTTCGACTCGAGAACTCTCGCCACAGGATTCTCGACGGCCTCGCGCGTGTCCTCGCTGATGATGTGGAACACACGTTCCAGGCGCTGGCCGTGCGCCTCCTGAGTCGACCAGCCCGTCATCGTTTCGGCGACCGGATTGAGGAACGTCACGCGCCGTTCGATGTCGGTCGTGATCACCGCATCGCCGATGCTCGCGAGCGTAACTTCGAACCATTCGCGCTGCTGCTGCAGCTCTTCGGTCCTGCGCTGGAGGGCGTCCTTGGCGTCGACCAGCTCGCGCTCGGCACGCTGCCGCGCGATCTGGATACTCTCGACGTTTCTGAGTGCGGTCGTTCGCAGCCGCCTTTCGTCATCATCCATTCATCCGGTCCTTCAATGCTTCGGCGGCGAGAGCCGTCCCCTCCACGCGTGCGCGTATCTTCGCGAATGCAGTCTCCCGCGACGTGGACGTGTCGTCGCAAAACGGCGCGAAGCCGCAGTCGTCGGTCGTCCCGAGTTGATCGAGCGGAATGAACTCCGCAGCTTCGAGCACGCGATCGCGCACTTCCTCGGGCGTTTCGATGCGCGTGTCGAGCGGGTCGATGACGCCGACGAACGCGCGCTGGTGCGGTTTGAGATAAGTTCGCATCAACTGCAGCACCCGCCTTCGATCCGGCTCGCGTGCCAGGGCGACGTAGAAGCTCGCGACGTTCAGCTGAAACAGGCTCGGCAGCAGCTCCGCGTAGTCGACGTCGGCACTGTGCGTCGAGTCAAGGTCGGCCCCGGGACACGTGTGCACGCCAAGGCGCGCGCGCTCGTCGTCCTCGAGCCGGCCGAGCGCAACGTTATTGAGATCGATGAAGCTGGACAGCAGTGTTCCTGTAGGATCGACCTTGAGTGCCAGGCGTCCCTCAGTGAAATCGATCTGCACCTTCTGGGCACCTTTGGCGAAGCAGGCTCGGATTTCCTTCACGTGCTCATTCAGCAAGTCATCGATGAACGCGTCGCGCGAATACCCGGGGATCGGTTCGGCGGGATACATGAGACTGAGCGCCGACGGCGAGATGATCGCTTGCTTCAAAGCCACGTGTGCGTAGGTCAGGGCGTCCTCGATGTACCGGTCGGCATATCGCCTGTAACGGAAGGGCCCGCGGGTGAGCATCGGCATACGCCGTGCATGCCCGGCCGAGAACGGGATCCTGAAACCGTTGGGGGAAGTGTTCGGCAGCCCTTCGACGCTGTACGTCCAGAAGTTGTGATACTTCCTCTGCTCGCCATCGGTGATCATCGGAGAGCCGGTCGCCTCGAACCGCGCGATCGTGTCCTTGATCGCCTCGCGGTACAGGCCATCCAGGCGCTCATCGGTGCCGTCGCCGAGAGCGGCAATTGCGTCAAGAAGGACCTGGGGACGCGGGATGCTCCCGATCGGTTCGGTTGGAATGAGCATGTCCGTCCTTCCGGAGAAAGTGTCGCAATTATACAAGTCGAGGCTGCGAGGACCGGGCTCTGCCGAAGGCGAATTGGAAACTGAACAGATGACGCTGCCCTCGGCCGGTGTGCGCTCGAAAGCAAGGTGACGCGGCGTGCGCAGTTCTTGGCGGAGAGGGATAAGATGGTGTCGTGGCGGCGGCTGCTCGCGGTGATCGAGCCGTATTACCCGGTGGCCGAGAAGGAGGGCCGCGGCTTGCTATGAGCGGATGCTGCGCATCCACTTCATGCAGCAGTGGTTGAACTCGACGTGGCGGTGGCGCAGCGGGGTACGACCAGCCGAAACGTCGTGGCACCTTTTGAAGAGTCGACCTCCAACTGGCCACCGTGCGCGCGTGCGATGGCGTTGGTGATGAAAAGACCGAGGCCAAGGCCATCACCGCGGTGGCCGGAGTGGCGTCCGGAGCGGAATGGCTCGAAGATGCTGGGCAGGATTTCGTCTGGAATGGTGCCCTCGTTGCGTACCTCGAGAGCCAGGTGCTCATCGTCGCCCGTGATGCGCATGCGCACCGCCGAATGAGGCGTGCCATGCTCGACCGCGTTGCACCCGAGATTCGATATCGCTTGCAGCATGCGATGCTCATCCCAGGCGCCCTTGCCATCGGTCTCGCAATCGAGCGTGATCGCTCGATCGCGCGCGATCGCCCGGAGCTCCGCGATGATCTGCTCGCACATTGCCCGCAAGTCGCTTGGCTTCGGGTTGATCGGTATACCGGCACCTTCGCGCTCGCGCGATAGATCGAGAAGGTCTCCGACGATGTCCTGAATACGTTTTACCCCGCGTGTGACGATGTCCGCCTGCTTTCGAACGATGCCGGCAGGATCCTCCACCGCCATTTGCAGGCCAAGCGCGGCCATTTGAATGGATTGAAGCGGATTGCGGATGTCATGGCTTACGATCGCCAGAATCCACTTCTCGAAATCGCGGGCCAGTGCCAGCTGCTCGCGATTGTGCTGCTGCTGCGCCTCCTGCGCCATGCGGCGCTCGTGAACGTCGACGCAGCTGCCAATGAATCCGGCGAATGTCCCTGTGTCGTCGGAGAACGGAACACCGCGATCGAATATCCAGCGGTAGGTATCGTCGTATCGGCGAAGGCGATACTCCATCTCGAACGGACGGTGGCGATGGAAATGATCGAGGTAGTGTGCCACGCATCGGTCCATGTCGTCGGGGTGGACTCCTTCCGCCCAGCCGTTGCCCATTTCCTGCTCGAGCGTGCGTCCCGTGAACGCGAGCCAAGTCTCGTTGAAGTAGTCGCACTTGGCATCGCGTCCCGAGCGCCAGATCATGACCGGCGAATTTTGAACGAGCAGTCGATACTCCGTGGACGTCAGCGCTTGATTCATACGTGTTCTTGATCGGAGAGACGCGCACCGCTACGACAATGCATTTCGACGCCAGTGCTGCGTCACGTGGCCGAAGCGCGAGCCTGCGTGACTTTACCCCAAGCCGGTATGGATCGAAAGGCGGCGGTACCTTAGCTTTCGCAGTTGAACGCATTCTCGCGTTCGGAGAACACAAGGCGTTGGCACGTGTAGGCGTTGTCCTACCGACGCGAGCGTTCGGCTCCGACAGCGGACTTCGGACAAGGCAAGCAAGATGCGCACGTTGCCGTGCACGCGGCTCGTTTCGGGAGGTCGCGCTTCCCGCGGCTGATCGTCAGCGCTAGACGACTGCCCTCGTTTCTGCACCGCGACGAACCTCCCACTGGGGGTCGTGAAGCCGTTCGGAGGCACGATGTCGATCGTCATGTCTGGTGGGTTGCGACAGCAAGACCGTCGAAGCACTAAGCGTCTCGCGCATGCCCCGAGCGGCGAGATGGTCGAGCTGATCCGCACGCATGACTGGGCGAACACTCCGATCGGGCCAGAGGACAGCTGGTCGCCGACGCTGCGGATGATGGTGGGTTTCCTGCTCGCCAATCGCTTTCCGCTGCTGCTCTGGTGGGGGCCCCGATACATCCAGATCTACAACGACGCGTATAGGCCCGTGCTCGGGACCAAGCATCCGCGGATGTCGCTTGGCAAGCCGTGCAACGAATGCTGGTCCGAGATTTGGCATGTGCTGAAACCGCTCATCGACACGCCGTTCGAGGGCGGACCTGCGACATGGCTCGAGGACCTCGAGCTCGAGATCCATCGCCACGGCTTCAAGGAAGAGAGCCACTTCACTATTGCTTATAGCCGGGTGCCTGACAACACGGCACCGCACGGCATTGGCGGCGTGTTGGCGACCGTCCATGAGATCACCGAGAAGGTGATCGGCGAGCGGCGTATTTACGCGTTGCGCGAACTCGGTACGGCATCGGCCGAGGCGAAAACGGTCGAGCAAGCGTGCCGTGCGGCGTGCGCGATGCTCGCGAAGAGCGCGAAGGACGTTCCGTTCGCGCTCATCTATCTGCTCGATCCCGATGGCAGGTGCGCAAGGCTCGCCGCGAAGGCCGGATTTGCGGACGAGGATGAAGCGTGTCCGCGCGTCGTCGAACTGGGCGATGAGACGGTGAACGGTTGTCCGTGGCCGATCATTTACGCGGTACGCCGCCAAGCGATCGTCGCCATCGAAGATCTTCCCAGGCGACTCTCACGGGTACCACCCGGCCCGTGGGCCGATCCGCCGCATGCTGCGGTGCTCGTGCCCATTCGGTCGAACACCGCGCACCAGCTTGCCGGGGTGCTAGTCGCCGGCGTGAGCTCGCGGCTCACGCTCAACGATCAGTACATGAGCTTCTACGAGCTCGTTGCCGCGCAGGTCGCGACGACGATCGCGAACGCGCGCGCGTATGAGGACGAGCGCAAGCGGGCGGAGGCGCTGGCGGAGATCGATAGGGCCAAGACCGCGTTCTTCTCCAACGTGAGCCACGAGTTCCGCACGCCACTTGGCCTCCTGCTCGGTCCGATCGAGGAGGCGGTAGCAAACACCGCCACACCTCAGCCCGTTCGCACATCGCTCGAACTCGCCCATCGCAACGCGCTGCGACTGCTGAAGCTCGTCAACAGCCTGCTCGACTTTGCGCGCATCGAGGCGGGTCGCGTGGAAGCGACCTACGAGCCCACCGATCTCGCCGCCGTTACCACGGACCTCGCGAGCAACTTCCGCTCAGCGATCGAGAGGGCCGGACTTGCGCTCGAGGTGGAGTGCGAGGCGCTCGACGAACCGGCTTACGTCGACCGCGAGATGTGGGAGAAGATCGTCCTGAACTTGCTGTCGAATGCCTTCAAGTTCGTGTTCGATGGCAGCATCACGGTCCGGCTGCATCGGGAAGCCTCGGAAGCCCTGCTCGAGGTTTCCGACACCGGCGTCGGGATTCCCGAGCAGGAGCTGTCGCGCGTATTCGAGCGGTTCCACCGCGTCGAAGGCACGATCGGGCGTACGCAGGAAGGTTCGGGCATCGGTCTCGCGCTCGTGCACGAGCTGGTCAAGCTCCATGGCGGGACGATCAGCGTGCAAAGCCGGTTGGGATTGGGTACGACGTTCCTCGTTCGCCTGCCGCTCGGCACGGCGCATCTGCCCCCGGATCGCATCAGGATGCCGCGTACGATGAGCTCGACCGCCATCGGCGCTCGCGCGTTCGTCGAGGAGGCGTTGCGCTGGATACCCGAGTCCGAAACGACGACCCGGCTCGTCGACCTCGATGCGAACTCGGTACCCGCAACCGCCGACCGGTTCGCGCCCACCGCTGGCGCGCACATCCTGCTCGCCGACGACAACGCGGACATGCGAGCGTACCTGCGCGACCTGCTCGCGCCGACGTACAACGTGGAGACGGTGGTCGACGGCGAGGAGGCGCTCGCCGCGGCACGCCGCGCGCGGCCCGACCTGATCCTGTGCGACGTCATGATGCCGCGCCTCGACGGGCTCGCCTTGCTGAGGGCGGCGCGTGCCGATGACGCTTTACGGGACATTCCGGTAGTGCTGCTGTCCGCGCGTGCCGGCGAGGAGGCGCGCGTCGAGGGCCTCGATGCCGGCGCCGACGACTATCTGGTCAAGCCGTTCTCGGCGCGCGAGCTGCTCGCGCGGATCGGCACCCGACTCGAGCTCGTGCGGATGCGCATTGCGAGCGACAAGCGTTTCCGTACGCTGGTCAGCGCCACTTCGGAAGTCATCTATCGGATGAGTCCGGACTGGACGGAGATGCGCTTCCTCGAGGGACGCGACTTCATCGCTGACACCGAGGACTCGAGTCGCAGCTGGCTCGACAAGTACATTCATCCCGACGATCAGTCCCACGTCATGGCGGTCGTAGGCGATGCCATTCGCGCCAAAAGCGTCTTCCAGCTCGAGCATCGCGTACGTCGCATCGATGGTAGTTGGGGCTGGACTTTCTCGCGCGCGATTCCGTTGCTCGACGTGAAAGGGAACATCGTCGAATGGTTCGGGGCGGCGAGCGACGTCACCGCACGCAGGCAGGCGGAGTGCAGCCTGCGCGAGCGCGAGCAGGCGCTCGCCCAGGCACATGAGGTCCTGAAGACGCGCACGGACGAGTTGGCGCGATTCAATCGGGCCGCGGTCGGGCGCGAATTGCGGATCATCGAGCTCAAGCGAGAGAACAACGAGCTCCGGGAACGCCTGGGCGAAGGCGCCCGTTACCCACTGGACTTCGAGAAGGAGCGCGCCGCCGACGCGCCAGCTTGCATGCCGGAAAGCGACGGACTCGTTCCGCTCGAGCAGATCCTGCGCACTGACGATCTGCGCAGGCGTCCAGCGCGGGCGCCCGACTACGAGATCGAGTGTCGGGCGCTTACCGCGCTCGTGAAGACACTCGCCGATTCGCCGCGCACGATACTGCAACGCCTCGCCGACGAGGTGCTGGAGGTGCTGCGCGCGGGCTCGGCAGGCCTCAGCATCCTCACGCCCGACGGCGAGCGGTTCTATTGGGCGGCGATCGCCGGCGCTTGGTCGCCGCACCTCGGCGGCGGGACGCCGCGCGGCTTCGGTCCGTGCGGCGATGTGCTCGATCGGAACGAGCCGCTGTTGTTCACACACTGGGAGCGCCGCTACCCGTATCTCGCCACGGCAACCCCGTTGGCCGAGGAGGGGTTGCTCGTCCCGTTTCATGTTGCAGGACATACGGTCGGAACGATCTGGGCAATTGCACACGACCGCGAGCGAAGGTTCGACGTCGAGGATTTGCGCCTGCTGGAAAGCCTGGGTGGTTTCGCGTCTGCAGCGTACGAGGCGCTTCAGTCGATGGGTGCGTCGGACGAACGCCGCGCGGCATTGTCGCTTCTCGAGGACGCCGAGCACGCGCGCGCATTGGCCGACGAATCGCTCGGCAAGCTGCGCGAAAGTGAACGACAACTGTTCAGTGAAGCCGGAGCGCTTTCGAAACTCAATGAGTACAGCGCGCGCATGTGGCGTTGCCGCGAACTGCACGAAGGCCTGGACGAGATGCTGGCAAGCGTGATCGACCTGGTCGGCTCCGACAAGGGCAACGTGCAACTGCTGAACGACAAGGGTGTGCTCACGATCGAGGCCCAGCGAGGCTTCGACGGCCATTTCCTGGATTTCTTCCGCGAAGTGTCTGCGGAGGACGACTCGGCGTGCGGTCGCGCGTTGCGATCGGGCGAGCAGATCGTAATCGAAGACGTCGAAGCCGACGAGCCGTATGCGCCGTTGCGTCCGATCGCACGCGCAGCCGGCTACCGCGCTGTCGTTTCAACCCCGCTCATTTCAGGAGACGGCGTTCCGCAGGGCATGCTTTCAACGCACTTCCGCTCGCCGCATCGCCCCACCGAGCGCGAATTGAGCCGCGTCACGCTCTATGCACGGCAGGCAAGCGACTTCATTCGTCGGTGCAAGATCGAAGGGGAGCTGCGACGAAGCGAGGAAGAGCTGCGCGAAGCCGATCGCCGCAAGAACGAATTTCTCGCGCTCCTCGGGCACGAGCTGCGCAACCCGCTGGCTCCGATCAGCACCGCTGGCGAGTTGCTGTCGCGTACCGTATCGTCGAGCGACGCCAACGTCCAAACAGCGATCGACATGATCAGGCGCCAGGCCGCGCAACTCGCGCGTCTCGTCGATGACCTGCTCGACGTCGCGCGGATCACGCAAGGTCGCATTCAGCTACAGCGCGCGCCGCTCGAACTCGGCACGGTGATAGCGCAGGCGGTCGAGACGGTCGCGCCTCTGATGCTGGACAAGCAGCAGACGCTGGCTGTTGTGAAAGGCAGCCATGACGCAATGTACGTGAACGGCGACTTGACGCGTCTCGTGCAATGCGTCGTCAACTTGCTGGCCAACGCCGCGAAGTACACCGATCGCGGCGGTCGAATCGAAGTGCACACGAGGGCCGAAGGGGCTCGCGCGGTCATCGAAGTCATCGACAACGGTCCCGGGATCGCGCCCGAGCTCTTGCCGGAGCTGTTCCACTTGTTCGTCCAGGGCAACCGCACGCTCGACCGCGCAGAGGGCGGACTCGGCATCGGCTTGTCGGTCGTCAAGCGTCTGATCGAGATGCACGACGGCGAAGTCACGGCGCGCAGTGCCGGCTTGGGCCACGGTGCGGCTTTTGCAATCCGCCTGCCACGGATCGCAGCGCCGGCTTCCGCCGTCGCAGGGACCGCCGTGCCCAACGCGCCACGTCGACGCGTCCTCATCGTCGACGACAATCAGGATGCTGCGAATGCGCTCGCCATGGTCCTCAGTCATAAAGGGCACGAGACCCGCGTGGTTTACAGCGCCCGCAGCGCACTCGAGCTCGTGGCGTCATTCGCACCCGACGTGGCGCTGCTCGATATCGGTCTTGCGGAAATGGACGGGTACGACCTCGCTAGACACCTGCGCGCCAGATCGGACCTGTATGGGCTGAAGCTGGTTGCAGTGACTGGTTATGGACAGGCCGAGGACCGCGAACGGTCCAAAGCGGCGGGCTTCGACGATCACATCATCAAGCCGGTGGACCTGCTAACGCTCGAGCGCGCAATGACCATCGCGCGCGATGCTTCGATGAGCTAGCCGCGTGGCCAGGTGCGAAAAGCGTTGAAGCCTAATCTAACAGGCTGTTGAAAATGACCAGTGAAATCGGCTCGGTCGAGCGATCGTGAAGAAAGCGTTCTGATTCGCAATGATGCCCTTCAGCCATCGCCGTGGTTCGTTGAATGCGCTTGCGCCATCGGTCTGCTGAATCGCAGGCCCGTGCCGTTTGTGCAGTTAGTCGCTCTTTCGACGACACGCAACGCGCCGAGGCGTTCCGCATAAGGCGCCAAATGACGGCGGCGGGTGTGCGTACCGCCGCATGATGTCCGTCGGCGCCCAGCTCCCCGACTCCTGCAACGCGAACAGCGACGTGCCGTTCTGCACGTGCCAGCTCGCCCAGGTGTGTGGTAGATCGTGCCAACGAATGTCCGCGATCCTGGCCCGCTTGAGCGCCGCATACCAGGCCTTCGCGCTCACCTGGACTATCGGCTTACCGCTGCGCGCTGAGAAACGCTGCCATCGTTAGCGCCCGTTCTGGAAATGCCTTCAGTACTCCCTTGTCTGCCGTCACCAGCGGGACGGAGAGAGCAGTAGCGAGCGCGACGAACTCTGCGTCATAGGCCGTCAGCGTGCTGCTCGCGACCACGTCGAGCACAAGAGCGTCGAGGATGATGTGTTCGCGCTCGGCGAGCGCCTGGTCGGCCGCGCTCAGTATTCCGACGATCTGCTCGCGCGTGAGCATTCCCCGCCGCAGATACGCCGTCAGCACGTTTCGTAGTTCTGAGCGCCACAGAATGGGTACGTGCCATTCCGGGTCTTGTTGACGGACCGCTTGAGCAATCTTCGTATTCTCGCCGCGTACCCAACAGTAATGGATGACATTGGTGTCCACGACGATCACTTGAGCCCTTTCCGTTTATAGCGGTCGCCGATTCGGTGATCCACGTAGGGAAGCTGCCTGGTGAACGCCTTCAGGTCGCGCGCAAGTTTGTCGCGGTCAACCTTCGGCGCCGCAACGTCCCGCTCGAGCCTCGTGAGAATTTCGCTGTTGAGGCTGCGGCGATTCTTTTCGGCGCTTTCCTTGAGCAGGGCGTGCAGGTGAGTCGGAATGTTTTTGAGGGTCAGCGTGAGCATGGCTTTCTCTCGACGAACCATAATGGAACCATTTTAGAGTAGCGCGTCGTTCGCGGTCAATCTGCCGGAGGGGCTGGACCCGCTTGCGGAGTCGGTTAGAGACGCCAGCGAATCGAAAGGGCGTTTACCGAAGTCGGTTGAGTGGCGCAACCTCCGGACGACCGACCCGACCCCTTCGGATTGCTCGAGGGGCCTCCGCCGCGCCAGCCGGTTCGCGATTGCATGAACGAGATCCAGAGTACGCAACGCCAGTGCCTGGCGCTCGCCTACTACTACGGCCTGTCGCACGCCGAGGTGGCGGAGCGACTGTCGGCGCCGATAGGCAGCGTCAAGGTATGGATCCGCCGCGGGATCGATCGCCTCAAGTGCTGCCTCGATCGATGAGGCGATCCCCACGCGCGCATTGCTCGGTGCTTGCTCATGGCTCGATCGGCGCACCGGCGGCAGCGGTCGCGCCGTGCCAATGAGCGTGCCGGCATGGCTGCTCCTGCGCTGGTTTCGCGCTGGGCGTTCTCGCGACGATCGGCGTCGTGCGGCTCTATCCCGACGCGGTCGTGCCGACCGGTGCCATCGTGTAGCAGCGCGGTACGCTGCCGGAAAGCTGTGTCGGCATCCTCATCGACGCGAACGACAATGCGCTGCTGCTCGCAAGCTCGACGCGCCACGGTCGTATTCTGTCGCTCAAACGCATTGAGGCGTTCCGCATAGGCTCACGCGATCCGCAGCAAGGTGCGCACCTCGCGCCTTTCCGACAGGCGGTTCGGTGAATGGTGACGCGGGGGGACTATCCTGTCGCCGAATTTCGCGTGAAGTCTCGAGAGAGAATGGAAGGAGCATGCAGACGTGCCGACGGATGGTTGCCGATGACTGGCCGGTGTCATCGCGCCCCGTTGTCGATAGTGCCGTGAGGGCGTGCAGCCGCGTTGAGCGCTTCGTTATCGGGGTGTGGCTGTTTCGTGGCCGACTTTCGTGACCCCGCTTGGCGTGGTACACCTTCGGTCACAAGCCTTGGAGTCATCATGCGCCGGAACATCAAGCGTTGTTCAATTTCGATCCGCTTGCGACCGACGAGGAGATTCGCGCAGCATCGCTGCAATTCGTGCGCAAGTTGAGCGGATTCAATCGTCCTTCAAAGGCAAACGAGGCGGCATTTGCGCGAGCGGTCGACGAGTCGCCGCCGTCGCGCGGGTGCTCATCGACTCGCTCGTGACATCCGCAGAGCCGCATTACCGTGAAGTGGAAGCCGAGCGCGTGCGTGCGAGAACGTTGGCGCGTTTCGGTTCGCGCGCCTGACCCGGGAAGCGTTCATGCTCGAAATCCTCGGCCGGTCTTCGTCGATCAACGTGCGCAAAGTGCTGTGGCTCTGCGCGGAGATCGAACAACCCTGTCGGCAGGAACAATGGGGTACCGGCTTCCGATCAACGAACACACCCGAATTCCTCGCCCTGAATCCCAACGGCCTCGTGCCCGTGATTCGCGACGGGCCGTTCGTGCTATGGGAATCGAACACGATCTGTCGCTACTTGGCTTCGAAGCATGGACGCGACGATCTCCTGCCGCGTGAGGTCGGTTCGCGCGCGATCGTCGAGCAGTGGATGGACTGGCAGGCGACGGAGTTGAACGATGCCTGGCGCTACGCATTCATGAGACTCGTGCGCAAGAGCCCGAAGCACGGCGATCCATTGGCGATCGCTGACAGCATCGAGCAATGGAATCGGCACATGACGATGCTCGACGCACAGCTCCGGCACACCGGCGCCTACGTGGCAAGTACAACGTTTACGCTTGCCGACATCGGCATCGGCCTTGCGACACACCGCTGGTTCGCGACACCCATGGATCGGCCGGCGCTCCCCGCAGTCGAGACCTACTACGAACGGCTCAGCGACCGTGCGGCATTCCGCGCGTTCGCGCGTAACGGACCGCCCTGACGCCTTTTCCAGGCCGGTTCGGGATCCGCAATTTTGCGCCGCGCATCCATGGATGCGTGCGTTGATCTTTTCGACCGAGCCACCGCAAAAGTCGCACCGCACGATTACAAAGTGTACGGTCCGCAGTTCCCCGCGAAGCGCTGCTCATCTGCATCGATTTACGCCGCCGCGAAGGCGCGGCGATCCTGCCGTTTAGCCGCTCAGGCAACCACCTTAACTGTCTCTGTGGGAGTCACA
This sequence comes from Casimicrobiaceae bacterium, assembly GCA_035308425.1. Classification (GTDB taxonomy): domain Bacteria; phylum Pseudomonadota; class Gammaproteobacteria; order Burkholderiales; family Casimicrobiaceae; genus VBCG01. The sequence goes on from DATGGP010000073.1 coordinate 18,967, forward strand.
CGTCCGCGTATGTTCGATTTCGATCAGCCCGATGCGCCGACGTGGCAAACGATCTCGGCCGGCGTACTCGGGATCATCACCGACTGGGCATCGAAGTCTTCGTGGGACCTGCCGTTGATGGTTACGCCGACCAGAGGCTCCGACAGCGGCGGCCGAAGCTCGATTCCCGCGTTCACCCTGGAACCGATCTCGCATCGGAACGTATGCTCGTCAAGAGCGCGTGCGGAGAAGCTCAAGGCCCCGTAGAGCGTAGGCATCTCGCGCACGCTGACACCCGAACCGCTCGCCCATTCCGAAGCGATGCCCGCCGCCACCACGAGCGTTCGATCGGCGGCCCGCTCGTAGGCGAACAGGCTGCGCACCGCGAGCACGTACTCTGCGGCCACCCACGTGTGCGGCAGATCTCCAACGTGCGCCGGCGCTCGATGATCCCGCCACGCGATCTCCGGCCATTGATTCCACGCGGGCGGTCGCCGGTCCGAAAGGAAGAAGCGCAAGAGCTCGAGCGCGTCTCCCCGTCGATCGAGTCGCACGAGAGCACCAATGATGCGTATCTCGTACGGAGAGTATTTCTCCCATTCGAGCAGTCCGCTGCGCTTGCGACGCCAATCGGAAAGGTATCGGTCGAAGGTTCGCTCGATCGCCTTGCGATCGAGACCTTCGGCAACATCGAGAAGTGCGATCGCGATCGCGGTGGCGGTCGGGTCGAAGTCCGCCCACTCGACGCTGCCCGGAATGAAATCGAGCTTGTGCGCAGCGCGCGTGCGCTCGATCGATTCGAACAACGTCGAGGCGAAGCGCTGCGCGACGCGGCTCCAGCGCGCGACGGCATCCAGGTCACCGATCTGCTGCGCGAGGTCGACCGCGTCGCGCAGACCGCGCAGCGCCCAGAAGTCATCCCAATACGAATGCACCGGTTGTGCGAGGTAACCCTCGTGGCTCACGGATACAGGCAACAGCCCGCTCTCGTCGAGCAGTCCCTCGATGCAGCCGACGGCTTTGACGACGAATGGCCAGCACTCCTCGAGGAAGTTCGCGTCCTCCATGAAGCGGTAGCAGTCCGCGATCACGACAATCAGCTCTCCGTGACTGTCGTGCTCCACCAGCCAGTCGGGTCCATCGCGGTCGACGCAACACGGGACGAATCCGTCCGCGCGCTGGTAGGGAGCGTACCAACGGATGAACTCGACGACCTCCTCCGCATGTCGCATTCGCAGCAGCGCTGCGCTCATGATGGTGCCATCGCGAATCCAGGACCGTGAGTAGCGCCGCGGTCCTGGTTGCAGGGCTGCGCCGGAGCGCGTCACGAGGATGTGCGCCGTCGCGGTGAGCGCAGCGCGGATGGCGTCGATTGCCCATCCGGACGCGGACCACTGCGCTGCGGGAAGCTCCTTCACCCAATCGAATGCCGGCTGCCCGATCATGAGCGACGAATTCGCCGGCAGACATTCCACGACGCGCTCCGCGGTTGCGTGAGCGTCGAGCGTCAGATCGAAGGCGAGTGCGGCGGAAGCAAGGCCCAACGGATCGTGAAGTTGTTGGTTCGCTGGCTCGCGGCCGGCTTCGACAAGACGCAAAGCAACGAACCCCTCGTCGAACGTCGTCGCGGCGAAGCCGGAAGGTGCGCTCGCCGGCACGATGGCGGCTGTCTCGTTCACACGCAACGCACCAGCCTGCCATGCCACGTCGTGTACGAGGCTCACACCACCAATGCTGCCAATGCGCTGCCACGGGGGAGTGACCTGAAACGGCCGAACCAGCACGAGCAGGCGCACCGATAAGGATCGATCCGCTCGGTTCTCGATTTGATAGCGAAGACGAACATTCCCGGTTCGCGTTGCCTCGCCTTGGACACGCATGCGCCACGCTGCCATTTCCCAGATCGCGGACGGAACAGGCAGCACGGCCTCGAGCAATGCCTGTCGCTCCTCGACATCCGCCCAGCTGAAGAGCCGGCCGTCGACCATCACCATCGGCTCGAGCGAGAACGACGCGGGTGCGACTTCCACCATGCCTTCCTCGTTCATGAGAGCGCAATGCGTGCCGTGCGCAGTCCCGATCGGCGTCCACAGCGTTTGCTCGCGATGCAGCCAGCGCGGGTACGAGCCGCGCCGCTCGCGCCTAGCGATGCTGTAGCAGAAGGCCCCGATCGAACGTGAAAACTCGAATGACTGCGGTTCCAGGGCGGCACCGGATAACGGTGCGTTGAGCTCGAGCCGCAGAAAACGCGTTTTCAGATCGGGCAGGTAGACGTAGCTTCGTGCGCCGCCGGCACGAGTCGTCGCGTATACCGTCCGCCAACGCTGACCGCGCGACGACGCTCGCACGCGAAAGCCGCTTGCCGGTGCGCCGTCCCGCCAATCGATGATGAGCCCGCCGAGCACGCGTGGCTCGATGAAGTCGACGATGATCCAGGGATGCGCATCGTCGGGGCTGGGCATCCAGGCAGAACCGGCGAGCGCCTGATTGGCATCGAAGCCCGGAAGCGCGCTCGAGGCGCTCGCTCGCGCGCGCGTCGGAGGACCGTGATCTTCGATCGCAAGATCGCTGATCCACAGCGTACCGGCGCCGCCTTCGCCGGCGACGATCGCGAGCTCGGTCGCTCCGAGCTCTTTGGGCATGTCTCCGCTTGCCGGACCCCAGGCAAACTCGAACTCGCGACTGTCGATGCGAAAGCGCTTCCAGCGCGCAGGCGCTTGCACGTTCACCTCGACGTGCCGCCAGACGTTCTGCCCGCTCGTGTCGACGAGCTTGACCTCGAGATTGTTTTTCCTGCCGAAGCCGCGCAGCCGGAAAGCGACCGTGTAGTCCTCGCTTATTTCGTGTTGCACCGGACAGCGTGCGACGACGAATCCCTTCCCGCCTTTGAAATCGAAATCCAACCGCAGCGCCGGCCGTCTACCGACCGTTGCCGGCGATAGGGCGATCTGCGCCTCGCCCGCGGCGACAGGCGACCACACCGCTGCGTCCAACGGGACCTGCCAGGTGCGCGCTGGCGGACTAGTCACGAGGCCGCTGTCGCGGGCATTGCGGGGGGCAGTCCCGTTGTTTCGGCGGGCTTGTGACGAACCAACCTGCGCCTTCCGGGATCCGTCACGACGCGGATGACTCGCGTGAACGAAGGATCGGCTGCGCTGCTGCGGCCGATGTGCACGATCGCGGCGTCTTCGAGATCCTTGGAGAGAATCTCCAACGCGCGCGCACGCGTCTCGCCGTCGATCGAGTCGAGCACTTCGTCGAGCACCATCCAGCGCGCTCGGTGGATCAGTAGACGCGCGAGCACGAGCTTTTGCTGATCATCCCAGTTCAGATCCTGGTCCCATCGCGAGACGCGATCGAGCATCGGCGCCAGACGTGGCAGGCCCACTCGCGCGAGCGCGTCATTGAACGCGTGTGCCTCGACGTTCTTCGCGTTCCGAGGATATGCGAGGACGTCGCGCAGAGTGCCGGGAGGCAGGTACGGTCGGCGCGGCATGAAAAAGATAGTCTCGCTTCTCGGCAGGGCGATACGGCCCGTGCCCCAGGGCCAAAGGCCTGCGAGTGCTCGAAACAGCACGGTCTTGCCGGATCCAGCGTCTCCCGCGACGAGGACGTGCTCGCCGGGCTTGATTTCGACTTTCCGCTCGTTGAGCATCGTGCATCCCATCGGCGACGCGATCTCGAGATTCTCGAGCGTCATCGCATCGGAAGATCCGTGTTCGTAGGCGATGCGACCCGCGGCGTCGTGCAACGTATCGGACACGAGCATGGCACGGCGAAAGGTTGCAACGCGCAGCAGCGTCGCGCGCCAGTCCGCGATCGTATCGAAGTTGTCTACGAACCATCGCAGCGACGACTGGACCTGGAGGAACCCGCCGGCCGCCATCATCAACCCGCCGAAGCTGACCCTGCCGCTAAAGTAGAGCGGCGCGGCGACGAGGATCGGCGCGACCGTCGTCAGCCACCCATACCCCGCGGTGACCCAGGTCAAGTTGGTGTGGCCGATCACGAGACCGCGCATCGCGGATAGCACCGCTGCGAGATTCACCTTGATACGCCGCGCTTCTTCCGCCTCACCGCCAGCGAGCGAGATGGCGTCGATGTGTTCGTTGACGCGAACCAGCGAGAACCGAAGCTCGGCCTCGCGGGCATAGCGCTCGGCGTTGCGCCGGACGAGGTTACGGCCGACGAAGTAGCTCAGCAGGGAAGCGGAGCCGGCATAGAGAATGCCGGCCCACACCATGTAACCCGGGACCGAAAAAACGCGACCGTCCACGACGAAGGCGAAGTTCGACGACAGCGCCCAAAGCACACTCACGAAACTGAGCAGCAGGATTGTGGCCTGCAGAAGACCGATGCCGAGATCGGCCGAAAGCTCGGTCAGGTGACGCGCATCTTCGTGCATGCGCTGGTCTGGATTGACGCCGATCGGTCCGGCGCTCGCGAGGCGAAAAGCGCGGCGAGGCAGCATCCAAAGATCGACGAGATCCAGCGTCAAGCCTTCGCGCAATTTGAGCTTGAGCGTTTCCGTCAACCAACGCTGAAAGACGTTGAGTACGAGGAGGGCACCCGCAATGATGCCGAACACGCCGAGCTGCATGAGAAACGCTTCGAAATCGCGCCGCTCCACCGCGTCGTAGAACGGCTGATTCCAGCGGTTGAGTCGGATCTGTCCGTAGGCCGTTGCTACGATGATCACAAAGATCACGCCGGCGAGCCACAGGAGCGTGTTGCGTACGGGGGAAGCCCAGGCCGCCCTGAGCATCATGCCGACTTGCGGCACCAGACGTGCACGGGCAATGTCGTCGCTGTCGGGTCGGGCTTCGTGTTGCGGCTGGTCGGTCACAGGTGGGCCCCTTCTTGATCTACGCTGATTCTGCCGGGGACTGGCATCGCAATGTCAGTGATGGATGACTAGCGCGATGTCGGCGAACGCCGAGACCGGGGTTTTGTCTCTTTCGGCATGTGGAGATCCGCAGTCGGCTCGATGCAACGAAGACCGCTTCGAGCACGCGCCGATAATTGATCACGTGCCGGCGTTCGTGAAATGGATAATGCTCCGGGCTTGGGAAGATTTGTGCTCGGCTCGATCCAAACGAGAAGAAGGAACAGAAGCGGAAGGAGAGATCCGACACAATTGTCACAGCTGCTTCAGCAGACGCTCCGCAATCGTGGTCCCTGCCAGCACGCCGTAGCGCCATTCAACCGCTATATGGCCGCATAGCAAGATTTTTGCGGTCGCCACCCGAACGCCCACATAAAATAGGGCGCAGGAGGAGGAAAAATCCATGCCGAGCGTCAATCCGTTCGCCGTCGCGGGCGCGTCGCTGCCTGCCGGCTTTCTGCAGGGGTTCCTGGTGGTGATGATCCTGGCTGTGCTGGCCGGGACGCTCTTCGACATCGTCCACAAAGGCAGCGCGAGGTATTTCTTCGCCAACATGCGCAACGCGAAGGGCAAAGGCCGCAAGTTGGGGAGCGGCGAGCTGATTTCGATCGCGGCGCAGACCGCGACGGTCGACGTGCTCGCCTCGGGAGAGTTCTGCAATCAGAAACGTCGCGTGGCGCATCTGCTCGGCATGTACGGGTTCGTTCTCTACGTGGTAGCCACGGCGGCCATGGTGTTCGGCTACTCCTCCGGCGCCACGTCCACGCCGGCGATCTGGCCAGTGCTATGGTGGATCGGAGGCTTCATGGTCGTCGTCGGCGGCTACTGGTACTGGTTCTTCATTCGGGTCGACGTCGCTGCGGAGGGGCATCCGGCGATACGTGTCATGAAGGCCGACCTCTTCGTCCTGTCGCTGGTCGTGAGCGTGACGCTCGGGCTCATTTGGGCGGGCACGGGCGGCGGCGTGGGCGTGCTCTTCTGGCTCTACATCGTCGCGACCATCGTGCTCTTTTGCGGCGTGCCATGGTCGAAGTTCGCCCACATGTTCTTCAAGCCGGCGGCAGCCTTCGAGAAACGCGTCTCCAGGGCGAATGGCACGGCCGAGAATCTGCCCACGCAGACGCGTGACGATCCCGAGCAACAAAAGCGACACTCGATGGAACTGTTGCGAGACGCTCCCATGGACATGGGGCTCGGCATCAAGCGCGAGGCACCCCACCACTACTAGAAAGCGCAATCTCAATCAGAAAAGCTTGAGGAGCCGACTCATGCCTACCTTCGTCTACATGACGAGGTGCGACGGATGCGGACACTGCGTCGACATCTGTCCCTCGGACATCATGCACATCGACCCGACCTATCGCCGGGCCTACAACATCGAGCCGAACATGTGCTGGGAGTGCTATTCGTGCGTGAAGGCGTGCCCCCAGCATGCGATCGATGTGCGCGGATATGCCGATTTCGCCCCGCTCGGTCACAGCGTTCGTGTCGATCGCGACGAACGCAAAGGCACGATCGCCTGGAGGATCAAGTTCCGGGATGGCACGGAGAAGAATTTCCTGTCGCCCATCACCACGAAGCCATGGGGGACGGCGATCCCCAAGCTCGCGGATGTTCCCGGGCCGGGCAAGGAAATGCGCGACGGCCAGCTCCTCTACAACGAGCCCAAATACATCCGCCTCGATGACGGTGGCCTGCGAACGCTCAAGGACGCCGGCCTCAAGCTCAAGAAAGGCGTGTACTACTGATGGCCTACCACACGATCATCGAAGACGACATCGATATCCTGGTCGTCGGTGCAGGTCTTGGCGGCTCGGGTGCCGCATGGGAAGCGAGGTTCTGGGGGCAGAACAAGAAGATCGTCATTGCCGAGAAGGCCAATATCGATCGTTCCGGCGCGGTGGCCCAGGGTCTGTACGCGATCAACTGCTACATGGGCACCCGCTGGGGCGAGAACAATCCCGAGGACCATGTCCGCTATGCTCGCATCGACCTGATGGGGCTTGTGCGGGAGGACCTGCTGTTCGACATGGCCCGTCACGTCGACTCCACGGTGCACCAGTTCGAGGAGTGGGGCCTGCCCATCATGAAGGACCCGAAAACCGGGCACTACCTGCGTGAAGGGCGGTGGCAGATCATGATCCACGGCGAGTCGTACAAGCCGATCGTCGCCGAGGCCGCCAAGAAATCGGCGGACAAGGTCTTCAACCGCATTTGCGTCACCCATCTGCTGATGGATGAAAGCAAGCCGAACCGGGTTGCCGGTGCCGTGGGTTTCAATGTCAGAACCGGCAACTACCACGTCTTCAAGTCGAAGACCGTCATCTGCGGTGCGGGCGGCGCCTCGAACATCTTCAAGCCGCGTTCGACGGGCGAAGGCGCCGGTCGCACGTGGTATGCGCCGTGGTCGTCCGCGTCCGCCTACGGGCTCATGATCAATGCCGGCGCGAAGATGACGCAGATGGAAAACCGGATCGTGCTGGCGCGCTTCAAGGACGGTTATGGGCCCGTCGGCGCCTACTTCCTGCACCTGAAGACGTATACGCAGAACGCGTTGGGCGAAGAATACGAATCCAAGTGGTTCCCCGCGCTGCAGAAAATGGTCGGCAAGGAGTATCTCGACCCGGAAGCCTCGCACCTGACGCATCGGCCCATTCCGACCTGCCTGCGCAACCATTGCATCATCAGCGAAGTGGCCGCGGGTCGCGGCCCCATTCACATGGTGACGATGAAGGCCTTCCAGGATCCCCATCTGGAAGAGGTCGGTTGGGAAAACTTCCTCGGCATGACCGTCGGGCAGGCGGTGCTGTGGGCCGCCACCGACGTGGATCCCAAGAACGAGAATCCGGAGCTCACCACGTCCGAGCCTTACGTGATGGGCTCGCACGCGACGTGCTCGGGCGCCTGGTGCTCGGGTCCCGAGGACGTTTCCCCGCCCGAGTATTTCTGGGGCTACAACCGCATGACGACGGTCGAAGGCCTGTTCGGCGCGGGCGATGCGGTCGGCGGCACGCCGCACGCCTTCTCATCCGGCTCGTTCACCGAGGGCCGTCTCGCGGCGAAGGCTGCATGCAAGTACATCGACGACGGAAAGGCCGAAGGCATCGTCATATCCAATGGGCAGATCGAGCGTCGTCGCAAAGAAATCTACAAGCCGCTGGAGCATTTCAAGATTTACCACAATGCGGTCGTGGCGGGCACCGTCAACCCGCACTTCCACAATCCGCAGCAGGGACTCGACCGCCTGCAAAAGCTCATGGACGAGTATTGCGGCGGCTATACGGTCGGTTACATGACGAACGAGAAGCTCCTGAACATCTGCCTCAAGAAGCTCAGGATCATGGAGGAAGATCTCGAGAACCTTGCCGCGAAGGACCTCCATGAGTTGCTGCGCGGGTGGGAGTTGAAGCATCGTCATCGCGCCGCGGAGTGCGTTACGCAGCACACGCTGTTCCGCAAGGAGACTCGCTGGCCGGGCTACTACTATCGCGGCGATGCCATGAAGGTGGACGACGCGAACTGGCACGTGCTGACCGTTTCGCGCCGCGATCCGAAAACCGGTGAATACACCATGGAAAAGGCGCCTTGTTATCACCTGGTCGGTGACGGCGAGTAGCTCTTGAAGTCACGGAAAGCTGCGCGTGAACATTGTTGAAAAAACCGATGAGGAAATACAGGCCATAGCCGATCCCTTTTGGCACGACCTTTTGAAAAGTTCCAACGAAGGCAAGTACGGCGAATTCGTCAAGAATTTTTCCGTAGATCTGG